>JAUIDY010000030.1 GCA_030428385.1 Rhodothermia bacterium
GCGTGGGTTCGGCTCCGGAGACGGATCGGGACCAGGCGCTGATGTTCCGCGACAACGCGGCGGGTGCGTACTTCAACTCGATCATCTTCGACTCGGAGGTGGGCGAAGGCTTTGGTTTGCAGATCGAGAACCTGGACGGCGACGCGGGCGACAGCCAGGCGCAGTTTGATTCGGGCAACCTGGAGTTGACGAACAACATCTGGTACTCGTTCGGCGTGGGCGATGGCGCTCAGGTGATCGTGCGCGACGATGATGGCAATGCGGCGGCGATTTCGGCGTACCTGTCGGCGAACGCGAACTACTTCGAAGATCCGCTTTTGGGTGGTGTGGATCGCGCCACGGTAGCAGGGGGCGGGCTCGACCCGCGGCCCAATGCCGGAAGCCCCGCTCTTTCACGCGACCGCAAGGCCCCCGCCAATGGCTTCTTCGACAATGTCAACTACATCGGTGCGTTCGGCAACAGCCTGTGGCTGAAAGGCTGGACGGCGCTGGATGAAGTAGGCTATCTGCCCAACGTGGGCGTCGAAGCGCGTCCGACCGTGACGGTAACCGACGGCGACATCAACGCCGGAGACAATGTGCTGTGGACCAATGACAATGTGTACGTTCTCGATGGCGCAGTCTTCGTCGAAGCCGGAGCCACGCTGACGATTCAGAGCGGCACAGTAATCAAGGCGGAAGACGGTCAGGGCCTCGACGCCTCGGCGCTGATCATCACCCGCGGCGCACGCATCGTCGCCGAAGGCACCGCCACCGACCCGATCATCTTCACCTCCGTCCAGGACAACCTCTCCGGACCCGACGCGCTCACCTACCAGTCGCGCGGTCTCTGGGGCGGACTCGTCATGCTCGGGCATGCCACGGCCAACTCCATCGTTGACAACGGCGATGGCACGGTCACCTATGCTGAAATCGAAGGCGTCAACGAACTCGTGGCCGACGGCGACACCCGCGCCGAGTTCGGCGGCACCGACGACAACGACTCGTCCGGCATCCTGCGCTACGTCTCGATCCGCCATACGGGCATCAACATCGGCTCGTCGGACGGCAACGAGATCCAGGGCCTCACCGTCGGCGGTGTCGGTTCAGGCACCGTGATCGAGTACGTCGAGAGCTACTCGTCGGCCGACGATGGCTTCGAGTTCTTCGGCGGGACGGTCAACACGAAGTACCTCGTGAGCGCATTCAACGCTGACGATTCGTTCGACTTTGACCACGGTTTCCGGGGCAACCACCAGTTCTGGTTTGCGATCCAGGCCCCCGACCGCGCCGGTGCGCTGGCCGAGATGGACGGTGCCGAGAGTGGTCAGAATGGCGAAGACGCGGCGCCGTACACGGATCCTCAGATCTACAACGCGACGCTGATCGGCAACGGCGTGGGTTCGGCTCCGGAGACGGATCGGGACCAGGCGCTGATGTTCCGCGACAACGCGGCGGGTGCGTACTTCAACTCGATCATCTTCGACTCGGAGGTCGGCGAGGGTTTTGGTTTGCAGATCGAGAACCTGGACGGCGATGCAGGCGACAGCCAGGCGCAGTTCGACTCGGGTAATCTGGAGTTGGCGAACAACATCTGGTACTCGTTCGGTGTAGGCGACGGTGCGGAAGCGATTGTGCGCGACGACGACGGGAATGCGGCGGCGATTTCGGCGTACCTGTCGGCGAACGCGAACTACTTCGAGGATCCGCTTTTGGGTGGTGTGGATCGCGCCACGGTAGCTGGAGGTGGCCTCGACCCGCGGCCTTTGCCGGGCAGCCCCGCGCTGGCCAACGCGCTCAAAGCCTCGCCGGGCGGTTTCTTCCAGAATGTCTCCTACATCGGTGCGTTCGGCGAGACCAACTGGCTGAAAGGCTGGACTGCCCTCAGCGATGTCGGCTACCTCGGCGACATCTCGACGGTGGATGTGGAGCGTGTGGGCGATGAACTGCCTGCCGCCATTGCGCTGTCGCAGAACTACCCGAACCCATTTAACCCCAGCACCACCATCGAATTCCAGGTGCAGGCCACGCAGAACGTGCGCCTCGCTGTGTTTGACCTGCTGGGCCGGGAAGTGGCACGCCTGGTGGACGGCACACAGCCCGCCGGTACCTACCGCGTCACGTTCGACGCCGACAACCTGGCGACGGGCTTGTACCTGTACCAACTCCGCACGGACAGCGGCGTTATCAGCAAAACGATGATGCTGGTGAAATAAGCGATTGATCGTCCAAAATCGGCAGCAATTGCTAAAAGCGCCGCAGCTTCTTCGGAGGTTGCGGCGCTTTCTGTTGCTCACGGTTTGCTAATACATGCATCATCGTCGTGTAACATGTGTGCGATACGTTGGGCAAAATATGGGCTCTTACTGACACTTCCATGACTCCCAATCGCTATCGCACGCTCTGGCTGTCTGATTTTCACCTTGGCTCACCAATGTGTCAGGGGGCGCTGCTGCTTGATTTCCTGCGCCACAACGAGGCCGAAAACCTGTACCTTGTGGGCGACATCGTGGACGGGTGGGCACTGAAGCGGTCGTGGCACTGGCCGCAACTCCACAATGATATTATCCAGAAGCTGCTGCGCAAGGCCCGCAAGGGCACGCGGGTGGTCTATATTCCCGGCAACCACGACGAGTTCGCCCGCCAGTTTCTCGGCTTGCGATTCGGCGATATCATCGTGCGCAAGCGCGCCATTCACACCACGGCCGATAATCGTCAACTGCTGATTCTACATGGCGACGAGTTCGACGGGGTCATCAAGTATGCCCTGTGGTTGTCGGTGCTGGGTGCGTGGGCCTACTCCGGCGCGCTCAAGCTAAACCGCTGGTACAACCGCCTTCGTCGGGCGCTAGACCTCCCTTATTGGTCGCTTGCTGCCTATTTGAAGCACAAGACCAAAAAGGCCGTTCAGTACATCGCCGATTTTGAAAACGCCGTGGCCCGCGAAGCGATTGAGGCCGAAGTAGATGGCATCGTGTGTGGACACATCCACCACGCCGAACTGCGCACGGTGGGGTCCGTTTTATATGCCAACACCGGCGATTGGGTGGAAAGCTGCACCGCTCTCGCTGAGCACTTCGATGGACGGCTAGAGGTTCTACGCTGGATGGAGGTGGGGCATCAAACCGATGAAATTGCACCGCTTGGGACCCGTTTGCCGACGCTGCGTACAAAGACAGAAGCGATTTGAATGGGAAAGGGAGAGACGGGGTGTGGGAGCGGGGGAGAAGATGTGTTTGACGGGCCGAACCAGGCATCCGAAGCGGGCGCGTCGCTAGCCGGGAAACACCACTGCCTCATGAAAAATGAGGAGGCGAAGCTGGAAAATGACCCTCCATGACACGCCAGTCGAACGCTGATCGCCGAATCGCAGCACCCCTCGTCATTATTTCACCACCAATTGCCGATGCGTTGCCTGTTTGTGGTACAAGGAGAAGGACGCGGGCACATGACCCAGGCGCTGGCGCTGCGGGGGATGCTGCGGCGGGCAGGGCATGAGGTGTGTCAGGTGCTGGTGGGGCGCAGCGCCCGGCGCGAAGTACCTGCCTTTTTTGCGCACAAAATCGACGCGCCGTTGGCGTTTTTTGAAAGCCCCAACTTTGTGTGTGACCAGCGCGACTGTGCCATCCGCCTCCGCCCGACGCTGGCGCACGCCGTCCGCCGTAGTCCGCACTTGCGGCGTAGCCTTGCTGTGCTGGGTACGCACCTGGCGCAGCATCAGCCCGATGTGGTGATCAACTTCTTCGAGCCGGTGGTGGGGCTGTATTATGCGTTGCGTCGTCCTGGCATCCCCCTCGTCTGCATCGCGCATCAGTACCTGTTTCTGCATCCGGCCTATCAGTTTCCCGACCTGCCCGGCTTTTCACGGCCGCAGGCTTCGCAGCGCGGGGCGCTGAAGCTCTTTACCCGCCTTACGGCGTGGGGCGCGTCGCGTCGGCTGGCCTTGTCCATCACGCCGATGCCGGAGGCCAAGACGCGCTCGCTGGTGGTAGTCCCGCCGTTGCTGCGCGATGAACTGTTTGAGCAACGCGTGGTGCACGACGACTTTCTACTCGTGTATCTGCTCAACAGCGGTTATGCCCGCCAGATCGAGCAGTGGCACGCCCAGCACCCGGACGTTCGGCTCCATTGTTTCTGGGACAACCCGGACGCCGCCGAGGTGGAGCGCCGCGATGCCACACTCACGTTTCACCGTCTCCACGATGAAAAATTCCTCACCCTGATGGCACAGTGCAAGGGATTGGTGACAACGGCGGGATTCGAGTCGGTGTGCGAGGCGATGTACCTGGGCAAACCCGCGCTGATGGTGCCCGTCGGCGGGCATTTCGAGCAGCACTGCAACGCCCACGACGCCGAGCAAGCAGGCGCTGGCCTTGCCGATACACAGTTCCTCATCGACCGGCTGCTGCATTTTGAGCAAAACGACCCGGCGCAGACAGCCCGTTTTGGGACATGGGTCCAGGGGGCCGAGGCCCGCTTCGTGGAAGAGATTGAGGCCGCTGTTGGGGATCGCGTGGTGAGTCGGTAATTTTAGATACAGATCAGACATTGTTCCCCAACGTCATGCTTGCATAGGGACTGGCATAAAGCCTCGATACACAAACGGCTCCCCAGGATAGATCCCGAGGAGCCGCGTTTTATGGTAAAGGCTGTGCGCCTTACTTCGTTTCCGGTTTGGAGACAGCGGGCGTTTCCGTCGCGCCGTCGCCGCCTTTGCCATTGATCACCGCCGCCGGAGTCGTCACCGTCGGGGTGCCGTTGGTCGTTGTTGGGACAACCGCCTGTTCCCCGTTTGCCGACGCGCTCATGGCTTTGCTGAGGCGGCCCGAGACGGAGTCGAACGTCGAGTACATCACTGGCACGATGACGAGGGTGAGGAAGGTGGCGAAGATGAGCCCGGCGATAATCGTCGTACCCATCGGCCCCCAGAACTGCGTATTCTCCGAGCCAAACTGTAAATTCGGGCTCCAGTCGGTGAGCAGCCCCACAAAGTCAACGTTGATGCCGAAGGTGAGCGGCACAAGGCCAATGACCGTCGTCAGGGCTGTCAACAACACCGGACGCAGACGCGTGGCCCCGCCTTCGATGATGGCATGCTGCTTGTCCATCCCGCGGTCGCGGAGCTGCATGATGTAGTCCACCAACACGATGTTGTTGTTCACCACAATCCCGGCCAGGCTGATCACGCCGATGAAGGTCATCAGGCCAAAGGCGGTTTGCGTGAGCATCAGCCCGAGCAGCACGCCGAGGAAGCTCAGTCCCACAGCAATCATGATGATGAACGGCAGGCTCACCTTGTTGAACTGCGCGATCATGATCATGATGATCAGCGCCAGCCCGATGCCGAGCGCGATGCCTAGGAAGCCAAAGCTTTCATTCTGCTCTTCGTTCTCGCCCGTGTACGCCAGCGTGTAGCCCGGCGGCAGGGGGTAGTCGGCGAGGTAGCCTTGTACCTGCCCCAGGATGGCCTGGCTGTTGAAGCCGGGAGCCGCGTCACCGACGACCGTCGCCACACGTTGCAGGTCGAGCCGTGTCACGGATCCGAGACCGCCTGCTACGTCGAAGTTGGCCACGGCGGTGATTGGGATTTGCTGGCCTTCATCGAAGATGGTCAGGTTTTCGACGCTTTCCAGCGTGCCGCGGTCGCCTTCCGTCAGGCGGACCATGATGTCGTATTCATCTTCACCCGTGCGGAATTTGCCTGCTTCGGCTCCGTTGATGGCCGAGCGCACCGACTGCGCAATCATAAACGTGTTGAGCCCAAAGCGCGCCGCCCGCTCGCGGTCGATTTCCACGCGCAGTTCCGGACGCCCCGTGTTCAGGTTGTCGTTCACATCCACGAGGCCCGGAATGGCTCCCGTCTCGGATGCTTCGGTGAGCATCTCGCGGATCTCGGTGGTGATGCGGGTAATGGTGGCAAAGTCCGGCCCCGACACCTCGATGTTTACGGGGGCTCCCGTTGGAGGACCGGCGGCGTCTTGCCCGAAGTCCATGTCTACGCCCGGGATGCCCTGCAACTGCTCGCGGAACTTGCGCATCGTTTCGGAACTCGGCTCCACACGGTCCTCAAAGGCGACGAGGTTCAGGGTGATGCGGCTCCGTTCCGGGCTGGACGCCCCGCCGCCAAAGTCGGCGTCAGCGCTCACGCCCACGTTGGTCAGGATTTCCTGCACGTTGGCGCGCACCTCGGGGTTGTCGGCAATCAACTGGTCGATGCGGCGTTGTGCCTCGGCAGCAATGCGGTCGCTCGTTTCGATATTGGTGCCAAGCGGAGCTTCCAGCGTCACCCGTATCTGGTTTGGGTCCGTATTTGGGAAGAACTCGACGCCCGTGGGGGCAGACGCAAAGGAGAAGATGACGACGAAAAACACGCCCAGTGTGCTGGTAATTAGGCGGGCGCGGTTGTCGGTGAGCAGCGGCTTCCGTTGGCCGTTCGCGTTGAAAAACATCCCGGAAAGGCCTGCCACAATAATGAGCAAGGGCAGCGTGAGGAGGCCACCAATGGCGTTCGGGTTCAGCGAGCCCTTCACCAGGAACAGTAAGCCGATGATGACTACCACCACGATGCCAAAGACGACGCCTGCTTTCACCGTGGTGCGTCCGCCCATGAAGAAGTTCTCGAACATGTGAAAGATCATGCCCAGCACGCCCACCAAAAGTAGGATCTGGCCGGGGATCAGTAGGATGTAGGAGGCGGCTTCTCCGGCCATGGCTCCGACAATGGCACCCGCAATGGCGATGACGGCACCCAGCGAAAGGGCACCGAGCGCAAATGTGTTGCGGAACAGGCTGTCTTTAATACGCAAGAGCAAAAACACCACACCCGCACCAGCAATGAGGATTCCACCCATCATGAGGGCTTGGCCCAGCGGTTCGTCGCCGTGCGGCGGGGCCTCAGGGTTCATGACAGCACCAAGCATCATGCCGCCGATAAGCACCAGCACGCCGCTGATAGCCCACGGCTGCCAGTTCGCAAAGACGGAGGCCTTGAGGGAATAGTCGCGCTTGAGCATCCACTCCAAGAAGTGGCGATATTGCTTTACCAGATTCGGCAGGGTGGTTTGTACAAAGCGGTCGCCGATGGGTTTGAAGACCCGCGTGTGCGCGAAGTACAGCAGCGGAATGCCCACCGCAAGTACCACAAACGTTTTCCAGTTCGCCACCAGCAACACGACACCCACCACCACGATCAGAAGCGTGGTGATCAGCCGCACAAACCGGGGCTTGGGGGCGCTCTCTTCGGTTTCCAGCTTAACGAAGATGCCGGTGATAACAGGGTTGATGATGATGGCCACAAACAGCGATGAGGAAAGCGTGACGATGAGGGTCAGCGGCATGTAGCTCATGAACTGCCCGATCTGTCCCGGCCAGAACAGCATTGGCGCGAAGGCGGCCACCGTCGTTGCCGTCGAAGCCACCACGGCGAGGCCCACCTCGGCGGTGCCCTGTTTGGCCGCCTCTATCTTGGAATAGCCTTCCTCTCGATATCGGTAGATGTTCTCCACAATCACGATGGCGTTGTCTACCAACATACCGAGCGCGATGATGAAGGAGAACAGCATCACGAAGTTGAGCGTCTGTCCCGCAATCTGGAACAGCATAAACGAGATAAACATCGACAGCGGGATGGCGATGCCC
This sequence comes from Rhodothermia bacterium, assembly GCA_030428385.1. Taxonomy (GTDB): domain Bacteria; phylum Bacteroidota; class Rhodothermia; order Rhodothermales; family JAAAOL01; genus JAUIDY01. The sequence goes on from JAUIDY010000030.1 coordinate 7,618, forward strand.
ACCAAGGTGGCGTTGCGGACGCCCAGGAAGAACAACAGCACGGCGATCACGAAGATGAGGCCGCTGATGATGTTGTTCTCGAGGTCCTTGACGAGGATGTTGACCTGCTCGCTCTGGTCGCCCGTGATGATGACGTTGGTGCCTGCGGGGAACGCAAAGGCGGCCAGCTTGGCGTTCACCTCATCCGACGTTTCGAGAATGTTCGCCCCGGACCGTTTTTTGACGTTCAGGTTCACCACTTGGAGCGTCGCGGTTTCTTCTTCGGGCAGCATGCGGAGCTCGTCGTCCTCTTCCACCTGAATCACGCGCAGGCGGGCGTAGCTCGATCGGTCTTTGTAACCAAAGATCACGTCGGCCACATCGCGCACGTAGATCGGCTCGCCGCCTTCGGGGCGGGTCACGACGAGGTTGGCGATTTCCTCTTCCGGGTTGTCAAACTCACCATTCACGCGCACGAGGTAGTTCAGGCGGTCCACGTCCACCGAGCCACCGGGCAGGTTGGTGTTTTCCTGCTGGATGGCGCTCACGATGTCGTTAAACGAGATGTTGTAGCCCTGCAAGGCGTTGAGGTCTACGTTGATCTGCACCTCGCGCTCCAGACCACCGATCACGTCCACTTCCAACACGCTGGTGATGGTTTCCAACTCATCGGCCAGATCTTCGCCGACTTCCTTGAGCCGAGCCAGCGAGTACGGGGCCGACATGTTGATCGACATGATGGGGAACTCTTGCAGGTCGATCTCGCTGACGATGGGTTCTTCCACATCGCTCGGCAGTTCGGCCTTTGCCACGTCCACCTTGTCGCGCACCTTCTGGAAGGCGTCGTCCATCGACACGTCGGGTGTAAACTCAACAACAATGCTGGACACGCCTTCGGTGCTGGTCGAGCGGATCTCTTTGATGCCGTTGATGCCCTGGATTTCCTGCTCAATCGGCTGGGTGATCACCGATTCGATGTCGTCGGGGCTGGCACCGGGATAGACCGTGGTGACGACGATATTCGGAATCTCAATCGACGGAAAGGATTCCTTGGGAATCGTCACGTAGCTCACCAGACCGCCAAAGGCCAGCAGCAAGGTGAGCACCAGCACGGTCGTGCGGTAATTTATGGCTACATTGGTAATCTTCATACAGTCGCCTCCAAATGAGGGTTAGGCGGGGGAAGTAGTGCGTGAAACGTGAAGGCGCAAAACGTGAGGATGCTGATGCCATCGTCCGCCGTCTTGAGCACGTATGGCCTTTTCGAGCGGTGCAGACGTAAAAGATTTGGCATCATCGATTGGAGAAAAGTTCACGTTTCAGAATCATTCGCTTTCAGGTTGTTCAGCGGCGCTTTTCATCGGGATGCCCGCAGCGCCGACGCGGTTGTATTGCTCTACGACGTTTACGGGGTCGCCGTCGGTGAGGCTGTTCTGGCCCAGGACCACCACTTCTTCCGTGGCTTGCAGGCCGCTTTCGATGAGCAGCTTCCCGGCGTAGCTTGCGCCGACGTCCACGTTGCGGCGGGTGGCGATGCCGTTGCTGACCACGAAGACGCTGGTGCCATTTTCATCGCGGATGACGGCGGGACGGGGCACCACGAGGGCGTCGTCGCGGGTCTCGCGGGTCACATGCACCTGCGCCACCATTTCCGGCTTGAGTTCACCGCTGCGGTTGTCCACTTCAATTTCGATGAGGAAGGTGCGGCTTTGCGGGTTGATGGCAGCACCGGCAAACGACACCCGCCCGGTGCGGGTCTCGGAGCCGTAGGCTTGGAAGTCCATCGCTACCGAGGTGCCAACCTCAATCTCCCCGGCATAGCGCTCGGGTACACCAGCAACCACTTTCACGCGGCTGGTGCTAACAACACGGGCGACCTGCTGTCCAGGGCTGATCTGCTCACCAGGCTCGATGAACCGATCTTCCACGACGCCGCTGAATGGCGCACGCACCATCGTGTGGCTGTATTGCTCCTGCGCCTGCGCAAGGAATGCCTCGGCCTGCCGCAGCCCGGCCATGGCCTGGTTGCGCTGGGCTTTTACGTTCTCGAATTCGAGGGCACTGATGATGGAGTCCTGGTACAGCGGCTCCTGACGGGTGAAGGTGTCTTCGGCGATTTCGTACGATGCTTTGGCGGCTTCCACCTGGGCTTCGGCCTGCTGCAATGCCGCCGACATCATGCCGGGGTCGATACGGGCAACAACGGTGCCCTGGCTGACGCGGGTGCCGCGCTGGGCCACCGTGGTGACCGTGCCCGATGCCTGCGCCGAGAGCACAGCATCATTCAGCGACTCTACGGCGCCGGTGAGTTCGATCACATCATCGAAGGTGGTGGACTCCATGACCAAGGTCTCGACGCGCACGCGGCGCTGTTCCGGGGCTTCGGCGGAGTCGTCTGAGCCATTGGCGTCGCCGCAACCAGCAGCGATCAACGCAACCAGCCCGAGGACAAGGAGGCTTCTCATGGTATGGCGGGTGAATGTATACATAACGGTATGGGATGGGCCGGTGAGGGCTAGTTGCTGGTCAGGTTGAAAGAGTCGGGCGTAGCAAGCGGCATGCCCAGGGCCGTTTCGAAGGCGCTGCGGGCCACGAGGTAGTCATGCACCGCCTGGATGTAGCCGAGGCGGCTCTGGTCCAGTTGGTCCGAGGCATCGCGCAGTTCAAGTTGGCTTGACACGCCTTCGCGGACGCGGGTGTTGGCGTATTCGTAGTTCAGTTCGGCGCGCTCCACGTTGCGGTCTTGGCTGCGGATGCGTTCGGCAGCGGTTTGCAGGTTGCGCATCGCCTGTTCCACTTCCAGTGCGACGGCGTCGCGCAGTTGCAGGTATTCCAACTCGGCGCGTTGCATGGCGATGGTGCGCTGCTGCACCCGTGCCGACGTCTGGAAACCGTTGAACAGGTTCCACGTCAGCCGCATGCCCACATTGACCGCCGGGTTCCAGTAGTCGGAGCTAAAGAAGCTGTTGGTGCTGGTCGTGAACGTAAACGGATCGTTGGGGTCCGAGCGCAGGAGCTGCCGGTCGTCGGGCACGCTGCCGGTGTAGTTGAAGTTGGCAAAGGCGCTGAGGCGGGGGTGGTAGTCGGCCTTGCTGATGTCGCGGTCGATGCGGCGGAGGTCAACCAGCACGCTGGCCTGATCCAGGTCGGGGCGGCGCTGATGCGCCAGCGCCAGCGCATCATCCAGCGAGACCTGCTGATACTGACCGAGGTCGGGGCGGTCGAGCGTGCCACGCAGTCGCAGCGGTTGTTGCACCGGCATCGCCAGCAACAGCTTCAGGTTGTCGAGGGCGATGGCGGCCTGGTTCTGGGTTTGCACCAGTTGGGTTTCCTGGTTCGCCAGTTCCACCTCGGTGCTGAGGCGCTGGAACTTGGGCATGGTGCCCTGCGACACACGGCGGCCAATTTCGTCGAGCGTTTGCTGCGTGCGCTCCATGCTGAGGGCCACCACGCGGGCTTGCTCGTCGGCAAGCAGCGCCTGATAAAACGCCTGCTTCACCTGCTGGACGAGCAGTTGCTCCTGCCGGTCCACGCCATGCTCATTGATTTCTTTTAGCTGGCGCGCCCCTTTGATGGAGGAGAACAAGGCCCGGTTATACAACTCCTGCGAGACGGTGACGCCGTTCTGAAACTGGTTGGGCACATTAAACGGGTTGTCGCTGCCGCCTGTGCTGGCTCCAGCGTTGCGGATACCTTCGGCCTGCCGGTCGCTGAACTCGCCGAACGAGATGGGCTCGGTGCCGGGATCGGTGTCGGTGCGGGCTTCTTCGTTGTAGGCCAGCCAGCCCACAAAGCCGAGCGCCCCGAACAAGCCACCGGCTTCACTACCGGCGAACGGGTTGGCGCTCTTGACGTTGCGTGTGTAGCTAGACGACAGGTCCACCTGCGGGAGGGCCTGTCCGCGCACCTGCCGGATCTGTGCCGAGGCGTCGGCCACGTCGAGGCGGTTCGTCTGGATGGCGTAGTTGTTCACCAGTGCAATCTGGATGGCCTCGTCGAGCGTCATGGTGACGGGCTGGTCGAGCGGTGTCGGCTGCGCCTGCGCCATCGCCTCAGCAGGCAAGAGCCAGGCGGTCAGCACGAGCAGGGATATATGGAATAAGCGGTTCATATGCATAGAGGGTAAGCTGCGTGTGGGGTACAGTCGGGTGAAAGCAGCAATTGGTTCATCAGGCATTGGCCTTCAGGCCATCAAACAGCATGGTGGTGAGAAACTGGGCCGCCGTCTCAGGCTTGTTCAGCATCGATTCTTCCTCCATATCGTCCGCACAGCCCAGCGTGAGGTGCATCTGCAAACCGCTGACGTTGCCCATGATCATGTGGGCGAGGGCGTGGGGCGGCATCGGGCGCACTTCCCCAGCAGCCACGGCGGCTTCCAAAGGGCGGGCCAGGGTGCCCACCAGACGTTCGCGCTGCTGCTGGAAATACGCGGCCTTGTCGCGGTCATCGCTGAACGTCATCCGGTAGGCTTCTTTCACAAGGATCATGAACAACTCCTGATGCTCCATGAAGAAGTTGAAGTTGGCCAGGATGAAGTGATACAGCACCTCGCGGAACGGGCGTCCAGCGGTTGCATCGGCGTCAAAAGACGATTCGACCACCTCGCAAAGGTCATCGTAGATCTTGTCGAAACAGGCGAAGAGGATGTCTTCCTTGCCGCCTTCGAAGTAGTTGTAGAGGGTGCCTTTGCCAAACTCGGCGCGTTGTGCAATTTCGTCGAGGGTGGCGTGGGTATACCCCTTCTCGGCGAACACGGCCTTGGCAGCTTGCAGGATCTCCGTGCGGCGCATCTGCCGCTCTCGCTCACGCCGCGTTAAGGGAGGATTGGCTTCTAGGGTACTCGGCATATAATAATGTCAGATAGGCAAAGTGACTGGTCAGTCATGTTGCGACCCGTACGTCACCTTCTGACGCAAGATTCATGTGTGCTGTTAAGATGCCGTAAAGATGTATATGTGTGGTCAGGAAAGAAGAGACAAATAGCGGGTTTGTTACTTAATGGCTCCTTGAAGCCGCGTTGTCTTCTTCCCGACGAATACAGCCGCAGTGGGTTGCGCAACGGGTCACGTCTTTCAAGAAACCACTGCGCCATCGGCTCGTATTCGAGCAAACTTCTTCTCCCATCAATCGAGACTTTCTATGCGAAGCACAGGAATGATTGTGCTGCTCGTCGCCCTGCTCCTCGTCGGGTTTGCAGGATGTGCGGGATGCAATACCTATAACAGCCTCGTCACGTCCGACGAAGGCGTCGAAACGGCGTGGGCTAACGTCGAAACGCAGTATCAGCGTCGCGCCGACCTGATTCCCAACCTCGTGAGCACGGTGCAGGGTGCCGCCGACTTTGAACAGGAGACGCTGGAGTCGGTCACCAACGCCCGGGCTCGCGCTACGTCGATCAACCTGACAGGGGCCGACCTCAGTGACCCGGCCAAGATCCAGCAGTATCAGGAGGCTCAGGTGGCGCTCAGCGGGGCGCTGGGGCGGCTGCTGGCCGTCGCCGAAAACTATCCAGACCTGACCGCCACGGCGGGCTTTCGTGACCTTCAGGCTCAACTCGAAGGTACCGAGAACCGCATCAACGTGGCCCGCACGCGCTACAACGAAGCTGTGCAGGGCTATAACACGCAGGTGCGCCGCTTCCCCGGCAACCTCTTCGCGGGCATGTTTGGCTTCGACCGCCGTACGCCCTTTGAGGCCGATCCCGGCGCGGAGCGGGCTCCTGATGTGAGTTTTGATTAAGAGGCTGTTGAGCGTTGTGGTGTTGGGCTGTACACGGTCCTTTTGAGCATCTTGGCCTTCGGTTGGCTCGTAGCGCTGCTACACGCGTACCGACAATGAGGCCTTTCCGAAGCGCCTTGTGCTCGCCTGCAAACGCAAAATCTGAACGGCCTCGAAACAGGCGCGATTGATCGCAAAGCCATTCTCCCGCGAGGATACATGATGAAGTACGGACTTGGCTGGGCCGTGGTGCTGTTGCTGCTGGTGCAGGTTGCTACGGCCCAGTCCATCCGCGTAATTCCTTCGACCAACCAACTGGTGACGGATCAAGGCGACTTGCTTTCGCCTTCGGAAGAGCGTTTGCTGACGGCGAAGCTGCAATCCTACGCCGACACCACCTCGACGCAGATCGTGGTGGTTACCCTGCCTGACCTGGGCGGTGCCGACGCCGGACAATATGCCACCGAATTAGGGCAGCAATGGGGCGTGGGGCAGCAAGGCATGGACAACGGGGCCGTCGTGCTGGTTTCTCGCGATGACCGCAAGGTGTTCATCGCCACCGGCTATGGGCTGGAAGGGGCCATCCCCGATGCCGTTGCGGCCCGCATCGTGCGCAATGTGCTGGTGCCCAACTTCCGGGAGGGTGACTATTACAACGGCCTGTCCCAAGCCACCGATGCCCTGATAGCGGCGGCGGCAGGCGAATTTACCGCCGACAACCTGCCTCCGCGTTTTGAAGACCAGGACGATGGAAGCAATGAGGCCCTTATCTGGATTTTGTTGATCATTCTCTACTTTGTGATCTCGTCTGCGCGTCGCGGCGGCGGAGGCGGTACCCGATCTCGCCGTGGCGGTGGCCCGCCCGTGATCATCTGGGGAGGAGGCTCCGGGGGTGGTGGCTTTAGCGGTGGCGGCGGATTTGGTGGCTTCGGCGGCGGTGGTTTTGGCGGCGGCGGTGCCGGAGGCAGTTGGTAATTGGGCACGCGGTGATGCATCTTTACGCACCTCCGACCCGTCTCGCCGCGTGACGGAGTTGATTATCCAGATGGCTCCCCGCTGCTGTGGAAACACGCACCATACTTCCATCGGCCTCGCCAGCAGAAAAACCCTCCACCGAGGGGTGCGCCAATTGTGGGGCCCCTCGCACGGGGCCGTATTGTCAGGCTTGTGGGCAACGGCATGAAGCACATCTGGCACCGCTCATCCAACTTCTGAAGGAACTACCGTCGGCGCTGTTTAACCTCGACAACCGGCTGTTTTCGACGCTGCGATGGCTGTTTCTGAAACCGGGACACCTCACCAACACCTATCTCGATGGACAGCGGGTGCGATACGTATCACCGGTGCGGTTGTATTTGCTCTTCAGCGTTCTCTACTTTTTTATCGCGGCGATGGTGGAGACCTCCACATTTTTGTTTATGGACTTCCAAGGCGACGTAGAAAGCGCCGAGATTGCCCGGGTGTTACCGAAGATGATGTTTGTGGTGGTGCCCGTGTTTGCCTGGTTTCTGCACATGCTGTTCCGCCAGCCGAAGCGGTTGTATGTCGCGCATCTGATCTTTGCGCTGCATATACAAACGGTCTGGTATGTGTGCTTTGTCGTAAATGTGGTGCTGGAGCCAAGCGCAAACGCGGCGTTGGAAGCCGATGCCTTTCCGTGGCTCCTGCTTCCCGTCGTCGTGCTCAACGAAGCGTCGAAGGCGGCAGTGATGGTGTTTTTATTTCTGTCGTTGCGCCGTGTTTACGAGAAGTCGCGGCTCGAGACCCTGGTGAAAATGTTGGTGATCCTGTTTGGGTATCTGGTTTTGTTAGGACTCGTCACGATGGTCTATGTGGGGGTCAAGACAGGAAAAGTCCCCCTGTTGTAGGTTTTTACCGGTGAATAGTGCGTGGGCTTGTGAAGCAAAAAGTTTGATTCTACATTAAAAAACCCCTACATCTGAGCGTGTTTCTTGATAAGAAGCTAGGTTGCATGCTCAGCTTTTGTTGTCCCTCCGCCGTAAGGTATATGTGCTGTGATGTCCCACATAAGATCGGGTTCACTTCTTGGCGAAGGTATATTGCTTTGGCTGTACTTCTGGTTGCCGTTGTGCAGCCAAGTGCCGGTCAGCCCCGGTCAGTAGCAGAGGAAGGCATTCCTTTTGTCCATCATTTTACGCCGCAAAACTATCCGGCGGGTGGCCAAACCTTTTCGTTGGCGCAGGATGGCGAAGGGGTGATGTGGATTGGCACAGGTGGCGGATTGTGGCGCTTCGACGGGGCTCACTGGACGCTAACCCCCGGCACCGAGGGAGTGGTCTGCCGCAGCATTGTGCGGCTGGCCTCCAATCGCTTGCTGGTGACGTTGCATAACAGCTTCGGCATCGTTGCGCCTGGTGCGGATGGGTTGTATCGGTATGAGGCGTTGGATACCGCGCTTACGCCGTCGCAACGCCCGCCCACCCAGCTTCGCCGTATCCGCGTTGTCGGGGGGCATTTTTATGTAGTGGCTGATCCTGGGTTGTACGTCGGGCGTTTTGATACAAACAGGCCCGTGGAAGATGCTGCGCAGCAATTCCCCGAGGCGTTTGGCCTCTTACACCCCACGATTATCGATGCCTTTGCCATGGGCGAGGTGCTGCTGGTTCACGACAGCGAGGCCGGGTTGATGCAAGTGGTGGGCGAGACGATGGTGTCATTCCCGGATGGCTCCCGCTATGCCGAGGCCCGCATTGCGTTTGTAGAGCAAGTGAGCGCGGACGCGTGGCTTATTGGATTGCGTGATGGACGGTTGTTACGCTATGACGGCAGCCAACTATTGCCTTGGGCAACCAACGCGCACGACTTTCTGGCCACTCACATGGTGAACACGGCGGTAGTCCTGCATGATGGCAACATCGCCATTGGCACGGAGCGAGGAGGGCTGGTGGTGCTGGACCCGGAAGGTCAACTGCTCCACATTTGGGATGCACACACGGTTCTGCAAGATCCGTTTGTTGTCACGCTGTTGCAGGATCATCAAGGGGGGCTGTGGGTGGGGCAAAACCGGAACCTGAGTCGGCTGGCTTATGCCACGCCAGTGCGGCATTATGCCTATGACCGGGTGATGCAAGGGGGCATCAGCGACCTCAGCCGCCATGAGGGGGCCTTGTACCTCACCTCCCCGATCGGACTGTTTCGACTGGATGCTTCCACAAAACCAGGGGAAGTGCCTTCGTTTACGGCGGTTCCGGGCCTGGAAGGGTATGGGGCGGAACTGGAAGCCGTAGATGCCACGCTGTTTGTAGGCTCGTTCGCCCAACTGTATCGGGCATCGCTGCAGGCTGCCGTACCGCTGCCGGGTGTGTCCATCGATGACGGCGTGTATGACATCCAGCGCTCGCGCCGCGATTCAGGACGCGTGTATGTGACCGTGCCGTCGGGGCGGGTATTGTTGTATCGGCAAACGCAAGGACAATGGGAAGTGGAAAGTGAGTTGGGTGACCTGGGCGTGAGCCCATGGCGGCTTGCCGAAGACGCCAATGGAGGCTTGTGGGTGGGCACGGTGGCAAGCGGAGTGCTTTATTTCCCTGACCCCACGGACAGGGCCTCCAGGCAGCAGTTCGGCGCGGCGGAAGGGCTCGTTGACGGGCGCGTGTTTGTACGCCCGCTCGGCGATCGGCTGGTGTTTACAACCGCAGAAGGGCTTCGGCGTTTTGATGCGGAAACAAACCGCTTTGTCCCCGAAACCGCATTTGGCGAGACGCTGGCTCGTGCGCAGGTCGACTTTTTTCAGGAAATGCCAGACCGGGAGGTGTGGGCCAAGGTGCCGCAGGTAGACGCCGCTGAATTCTGGCGGCTGCGGCCCCGGCCTGATGACACCTATGCGCGGGAGCCTGCCCCGATGCTGCATCGCCTGGGACCCTATCTCGGAAGTACGTGGAATGTATATCCCGACCCACTCCTACCGGGCACGGTCTGGTTGGCCAGCGCCGAGGGACTCGTGGGGTATAACACCCAGGTCGCCTTGCCTGCCATCGACGAGGTTCCGACGTTGCTGTCACACCTAACGCTGAATGATTCCCTTCTCATGGGCCGCGAGGAGATGCAGGACTTCCGCGTACCTGCGGGGCGAAGCACGGTGCGGATTGCGTATGCTACCCCGTCCTATGAAGCGTTCGCGTCGAATGCGTATCAGGTGTGGCTGGACGGGCGCGACGCCGGATGGTCGGAATGGGGAACCTTGCCGTGGAAAGAATACACCGACCTTTCCCCCGGCGCGTATCGGCTCCGGGTGCGGAGCCGCAATGCCTATGGCGTGGTGGGGCCCGAGGCCGAGGTGGCCTTTCGCGTGATGCCGCCCTGGTATCGGACAGGATGGATGTATGCCGGGTATGGCCTGGGTATACTCGGCCTCGTGTTTGGACTCGCTTTTGTGCTCAACCAGCGGCGTACCCGCCAGCTACGCCAGCGCAACCGCGAGCTCGAAGATGCCGTTGCCGAGCGGACCACCGAACTCCAAGCTCATCAGGATTTGCTGGCGCAGCAAAACGCCCAGCTTCGGCAACTCGATGAGGCGAAGAGTCAGTTTTTTGCCAATATCTCCCATGAGTTCCGCACCCCGCTTACGCTTACCTTTGGTCCCATCGAGGACTTGTTGAAGGGGCGGTATGAGGTCGCCCCGGAAGCCCGCCCGCACCTCGAACGGGCACGGCGCAACGGGCATCGGCTGCTGCGGCTGATCAACCAACTGCTCGACCTCTCGCGCCTGGATGCCGGGGCCTTGCGGCTGAATGCCCAGCAGCATAACCTGGTGGCGTTTTTAGAACAACGCGTTGGAGCGTTTGCCGACATGGCCGCGGTTCGGGGGCTTACCCTGCGCTACGTCCCGGATGTGCCCGAAATCGTTTATGTGTTCGACGCCGAGAAGCTGGAGACGGTGTTGCTCAATCTGCTCTCCAATGCCTTCAAATTCACACCGCGCGGCGGGTCGGTGGTGGTTTCAGCTCGGCAAGATGCACACGGCGAGGCGCTCATCACCGTGCGCGATACGGGTATTGGCATTCCCTCGGCGCACTTGCCCCATTTGTTCGACCGGTTTTATCAGGTCGATGGCTCGACCACGCGGAAACGCGATGGTTCGGGGATTGGGCTGGCGTTGTCCCGGCAACTCGTTGAATTACACGAAGGGAGCCTGACGGTGGCGAGTACCGTGGGCGAAGGCACCACCTTTACCCTCACACTGGGCCTCGTGGCCCCGACCCCGTCATCACAAGGTGACGGCAGCGTCATTCCCGGCGCATCTGCCCCGGTACCTGCGCGTACGCCCGAGGTTGAGCCTTTTCCGGTGCCGGCCCCCGTGCTCGCTCAGGCTGCCCCTTCTGTGCCTCCTGCCGGTTCCGCCTCGGATGAGTCGGCTGTTATCCTGGTGGTGGAAGACAACACCGACATGCGTGCCTATATTCGGGCGCATCTGGAGGGGCGCTACCGGGTGGCCGAGGCCGTACATGGGAAGGCCGGGCTCGAACAGGCTGTGGCGTTGGTGCCCGACCTGATTCTGAGCGATGTGATGATGCCACACATGGACGGACTAGACCTGCTGCAAGCCATCCGCGAGGACGAACGAACCAGCCACATCCCCGTCATCTTGCTCACGGCACGGGCCGATGTAGAAAGCCGGATTGTGGGTCTCTCCACAGGGGCCGACGCCTACCTTGCCAAGCCCTTTCATGCGGAAGAACTGCAGGCCCACGTTACCGGCCTCATCACCCAGCGCCAGCGGCTGCGCGAACGATACAGCCAGCAGTCGCTTACCCTCACGGTACAAGAAGCCACCCTGCCCTCGATGGACGCAGCGTTTTTAGAGCGGTTGCAAGGGATCATCAACGAACACCTCGGCACGGTGACGTTTGGCGTGGACGCGCTGGCTGAAGAAATGGGCTTGAGCCGCCGTCAGTTGTTGCGCAAGGTGAAAGCCCTGCTGGACCAAACGCCCAACCAACTCATTCGGCAATTGCGGATGGAGCGGGCTGGTCAGCTGCTGGCTGCTGAGATTGCTACCGTAAAAGAGGTGGCCTATCAGGTAGGTTTCCGCAGCGATTCCCAGTTCCGCAAGGCCTTTCATGCGCATTTTGGGATGTCTCCGACCGCATATATGACGGCCAATGAAGATAACAGCGGTTGATAGGTCTTCCAATCCCCCCAATTTTGTTCTAGGGCTCTACCCGTAAGCTATGAGTGAAGGTTTTTGGATAGGCATTGGGTTGATTATAGCTGGAATAATTGGTTTTGCCGCAGTCGGCATTGCCAAAATGATTGATGGAACAGAGAGCATAGATCTGTCCCTTGATCGGGTCACATCCGTTTCTAGTGCTCTAGTCATACTCATAGGGTTATACTTGGTATTCTTTTGAGTGGATCGAGAACGCTTTGGTGAGAGAAGCAGGCGCAGCGCAGCCATGCTTCGAAGCGAAGGAAGGAGTGGGTAGAAGCGATTTGGCTTGGATGGGACAAGGCGTTTGGTCCTTTCCGCTGTGAAAGGACAGAAAACCAACAAGTCCGCAGGTTGATTACAACCTTCTTAACGAGCACCGCACTTCTGGAAGGCCCCGCTGAGGCAACGGCTAGTGCCAAAGGAGATGTTTGTTCTCTCAGAGACGAAAGAACGAAAGTCCTGCCGCCTCCGAAACGCGCGAACCCCGATCCTACCCCACCTAATCCCGTACCCAACGGGCAACTAGCATCATGCTATTCCTCATAGCCTCGGTGATGCCCATTGGCTAAACGCACCGGGGCTCTACCCAACGCGCCTAGGCCACGGAGGCGGCATCGGCGCTCGGCACCATCGTCCCCGCAACCGAGTAGGCTCCTCATCTCGGGGCAGCGCCTTGAAACACACGCATCCATCGCAGCACAAGGCGCAGGTACGGTGTGGAGTCACGCTAGCAAAGAACGGGAGCGAGAGACATCATTTTCTGCGCGGCAGAGCCATGCTACGAGGAAACAGGTCGACGAAAGAGTGCGGAATGTGCCTTTTTCCCGTTCATGTCCCAAAAACGGCGGAAAATGTCCCCAAACCGCCGCCCATGTCCCTAAAGCGGCGCACCGTGTCCCATGTGCCTTGCCTCGACCCTGTAGGTTAAGAAGCGTTCGCTTACATGCTATCCCCCATCCGTTACTTCGTACCCTTATGAACACGCCATCGCCGCCAACCGAATCCTCCTCCCCAGCGCCTCGGGTGCCCCTGACCGAGACCATACGCCATGCGCTGGATGCGTTGTGCGCCGAATTGGGAACCCCCCTTGTGCTTTCCTGGCCGCCTCCGCCCCCGTCAAGGGGAACAGGCATGCTATCCTGAAAGCATTTGGGCACGGTTTGTCTCCCATGTTTAACGCCCCTTTTTGATGACGTATCCCGCTCCCTACACAACTCCTTCTCCCCAGCCCCATACCATCCACCAAGAAGCCATTCCGGCTTTTTGTCTTTACCTGACTACGGATTCGCAACTTCGCATTTTACAGGCGTGTCAGCAGACGGCCCGGCTGACGGGGTACGACTCGCCCGATTTACAGGGGCTGCATCTGGCCCAACTGTTTGCCGAAGCGGACCGTCCTGATCTATTAAAGCTGGGGACCCTGGCCACCCTGGGCCTCTTTCAGCAGGCTAGGCTGGCAGTAGGCACCGGGACAGGATGCTACCTCAAGCTACATGTTGTGGCACGCTCCTTCGGGTGGAATGGGGTACAAGGTATCCGGTGGACGTTGCAATCAGTCCACGATGACAAGATCAACTCCGAAGAGTCAAGGTTTGTAGTGCCCGAAGGCAGCATGCGCTGAGCACGAGCTTGGCAAAAGTGCAAACCTAGATTCCGGAAACCGTGCGATAGGGCTTGGGGGAGTCACTATCGCACGGTCATTTTTTTGCCGTATCGATGAGTCTTCGTCGGCTCCAGCGTCCATTTCAAGGAGCCTCTTGCGGTAAGCGCTTGCATAAGTCTTGGCTTTCTTACTATATCCTAATCTTCCTGCCGCTTACGCAGGCCTGTACATTCAGGGTTTTGCCCCGTTCTAGGTAGCGGCCTTTATTTCCGCGGTGAGGAAGCCGTCCTGATAGCCCCGGCACGGTGCATTTTGTTTGGGTATAGTCACCACGAGGCGTTGATGCATCTCCGCCGCCACGCGTATTCCTGGTTAAACGACGAAGCCCTGCTTGCGCGGTTGTTAAAAAACGGTCCTACCGCTGAGGCGGCATGGCATGTATTCCTCGAACGCTACTCGAACCTATTCCTGAAGGTGATCTGGCAGTTTGAGACCGACCAGGATGTGGCGATGGAGCGGTATCTGTACGTGTGTTCGAAGCTGGCTGCCAACGACCGTGCGATACTCAAGCGGTTTCGGCCAACGTATGGGAACGCCACACCGAAGTTTTCCACATGGCTGTATGCCGTGGTGCGAAATCTCTGTGTGGATGCGTACCGGGCTGCACATGGACGCCGTCGGTATCCGCGTGCCATTGCCCGACTGTCTCCATTCGATCAGCGGGTCTTTGCCTTGTATTTCTGGCAGGGGTATACGGTAGAAGAAATCGAGCACACCTTGGGTGAGAAGCCTGTGGGGGGTACATCGGTAAGGGAGGCACTGGACCGCGTGGACGCGCACCTTGTAAATCCAGGTCTTCAGCACCGGCAATCACCTGTGCTGGTACCGTATGAAGAAGGCAAAGGCATGGCAGAATCTGCACCCCCATCAGGTGTGGAGGACGCGGCCCTGATAGAGCAATGGTTGGCGGTGTTGCCTGCGGAAGAGCGGCTGGTGGTGCAACTCCGGTTCTGGGAAGACATGACGGGTGCTGAGATTGCCAAGGTGCTGGCCATCGACCCTCCCCAGCGGGTCTACACCATCCTGAAACGGGCCTTAAAACAGCTTCGCCAGCAGGCTCCCCGCGACGTGGTCCCATAAAATGCCCCGGTCGTGTCCGTGCACTATGCATACATCCACCATCGAGCCTATTCACCATGCACCTGACAGAAGCAGAGGTTGTCCTGTTCCTTGACGGGAAGGTTGCAGCCCAAGAGCGGCAGCACATCCATGCCCACCTAGCGACGTGTGCATCATGTAGAGCGTTGCTGGGGGCGGTACACCGGATGCCGGAAGCCCTTGCCCAGCATGATCCCCCGCCAGTGGATGCCGTGACGCTGCGTCGGGCGCAGCAACTGGTCCAGGCGTCCCCCATGCGGCGCAGGCAGATTTTTGTATTTCCGCGTCCGGTGTTCGGGGTGTTGGCACTGGTGCTGGCAGTGGGCATCGGTTGGGGGGCCTATGAAAGGCAACAGCCCGTGCCTGAAGCCGAGCGGTTGCGTAGCACGGAACGCCCGGCTGCCCTGACGATTATAGAACCACTTCCGCAGGCAACCATCGAGACCACGGTGCCCGTTTTTCGGTGGCAGGCATGGCCGCAGGCATCGGGCTATTGGTTGAAGGTTCATCATGAGGATGGCACCGAACGGTGGCGCGTGCACACCTCAGCAACGAGCCTGGCCGTGCCCGATTCCCTGGCCCTGGAGATGGGCGAGCGGTATCTTTGGCATATTGAAGCCACGCTGCCCAATGGTAGCACGGTAAGTTCGGCGCTGCATTCCTTTATCCTTTCCGACCCTCACGGGGAGTAAACACCAGCCGTGAAACGCCTCCCGCACACTCACACAAGGAGGCTGCTGTTGGCACTGACAGGTGTTGGCCTTCTGGTGGGTATCGGGTGGTGGTTGCGGCCTTCCTCGTTAACAGAGGCCCAGCGGATCCATTCGGCGCAGCAATACCAGGCCCAGGGTCGCCTTGCCGAAGCCAGCGGCGTACTTGAACCCTTGATCGCCGATGCGGAGGCGTCACCCGAAGTCCGCCTCCTGTACGGCGAGACACTGCTGGCCCGTGGCGAACTGCACCTGGCACAACAGGTTTTCTCCGGGTTGCTAGATGCCGATACATCGGTGGTTGCGAGAGCCCGGTATCGTCTTGCCCTGACCCATTTCTACCAGGGCCACCTCAACACTGCACGGGAAGAGGCGCACGCCTTGGAACAGTGGGGTCGTCTTCATGATGACCCCAATGCTGTGGGGCAGGCCCTGCATGTCCGGGGGCGTGTGGCCTTCAACGAGGCGCAGTATGACTCTGCCGAGGTGTGGCAGCGCCAAAGCCTCACGCGGGCGCGCGAGGCCAGCGACCGCGCCCTCGAAGCCGATGCGTTGCGCCAACTGGGCGTGCTGGCCTGGTACCGCGCCCAGCCCGACACGGCACGCACAACCTATTATGAACCCGCCCTAACCCTCTATCGCGACCTCGGGGATTATGTGGGTGAAGCCACCACGTTAAGCAACATCGGGCTGCTCCATAGCGAGTGGGGCGACTGGGAGACGCATATCCGTTACCAGCTTCAGGCGTTTGGCATCCGCAAGCGCATCGGCGACCAGATCGGGCTGGCCGACAGCTATTACTTTTTGTCGAACCTGCCCCACTGGAGCGCCCGGCAGCGGCGGACGTTCGCGTATACGTATATGCAAAAAAGCTACGACCTGAGTATACAGACCGGGTATGCCTGGGGGGCGGAGGTGGCAGCCACAGCCTTGCGCAACGCGATGGCAGAGGATCCGGCCCTGGTAGAGCAGGTTGCCTACTGGCATGGCGCGGTGTCGCAACGCTCCGTGGAAGGGCGTATTCTGGCGGCTTCGTTTGAAGCCCATGCGCAAGCGGTGGCAGGCAATCTGGAGGCATCGGCCCAGCAATTTGGTCGCCTCGTGGCGGTGATCGATTCGTTGGGGTATGACATCGGGAAGGCGGGCTTTTTGGCATGGCAGGGACGCACGCTGTTGGAGATTGGGGCGTTTGAAGCAGCGGAGCAGGCCTTACTTCGGGCGCAGGCACTCACGGCGGGCGCCCGCGGGCATCGGCAGCAGGTATTTGCCCATCTTGGCTTGGCTCGGCTGTACCTGAAGACCGAACGCCCCGAACAGGCCGAAGCGGTCTTACAGCCCCTGGTGGCCTATTACGATTCGCTGTACGTGCAGAAAATCGGGGCGGAGAATGCGACGGTGGCGTTTGAGAATGCGGCAGCCTCGGTGCACCGGGTCAGGGCGCAGCTCTATAGCGTGCTGATGGAGGCCTTGGCCCGCACCAACCCTGCACGGGCGATGGCCGTTATCGAGCGGGAACGGGTGCTGCCGTTCTGGGGAGAGCGGGAAACGATGACAGCACCCGCCGATGCCGTTGAGGTGCCCGATGCCTTTACGGACCTGCTTGATTTGTTGACCCTGTATGAGACCGACCCCGCCCGTTTCGACGAGATAGGGCCGCTGCTGGAGGCGTTGCAGCAAACCTCGGAGGCGCTGCTGGAACAACAAGACCTGCTGACGGCATCTTCGGCATCTGCCATATTGCCACCCGTCCCAGCGGTGGCGACGTTGCAGGCCAGCCTGGAGCCCGGCGAGGTGTTGCTGGAATATTTTGTGGGCGTGGAGACGCCTCCGCACGCGCCTTCGCCGGTGTGGGCCTTCGTCGCCCGGCGTGATACGGTGGCGTTGGTGGCGTTGCCCACGACGGAGCCAGAAGTGAACACGCTGGTGGAGGTGTACCGCAAGGCGTTGTTGTTGGGAGAAACCATGCCCAACGACAAGCTGTGGCACGGCCCCGCGCATTCGCTTTATCAGAAGTTGCTGGCACCATTGGAGGAAGACGGGCTCCTTCCGGCCAAGGCCCCGGTGGTCATCGCGCCACACCGCATGTTGCACCTGTTGCCCTTTCACGCTCTGCCTGTGGAGCCGCCGGGGCAAACGTCTTCCTTTTTGCTGGAACAGCATCGCGTGTCCTACACGCCCTCGGCGGCATCGTTGGTGAGGGCACGCCAGGCCGCGCCCCGGCCGCTGCGCTCCTTGCTGGCGGCGGCTCCGCAGGAAGCAACGTTGCGCTACACCCAGGCCGAACTCGATGCCATTCCCGGCGACCTTTTTGCCACCGCCACGTTTTTGCACGGCCCCCAAGCCACCGCCGAGGCCGTCCGCGATGCCTCCGCACAGGTTGATGCAGTGCATCTGGCTGCCCACGCGAAAATGAACCTGCGCCATCCCCTGTACTCCGAGGTCCAGTATGCCAACCGGCCCCTGGCTTTGCATGAGATCCTGCGGCAGCGGCTTCAGGCCCGCCTGGTGGTGCTGAGTGCGTGTGAAAGCGGGCGCAGTGTGGGTGCGTTGGGCCGGGTTCCTTCGGGCGAAGACTTGGTCAGCTTTCCCCGTGCCTTTATGGAGGCGGGGGCGTCGACGGTGGTGGCATCGCTGTGGGTAGTGGAAGATGAAGCCACCGCTTCGCTCATGGCGCAGTTTTACCACGCCCTATCCGATGCCCCGTCGCTGGCCCATGCCTTGCAGCATGCGCAGCGCCATTTCTTAAGCGAAGCCCGCCGTACCCGGCACAAGGTGCACCCTTTCTATTGGGCAGGGTTTTATTTAATCGGCGACAACCGCTGAGTACAAGGCCTCCTGTTATCAGGGAAGCTGACTATAGCAAATTTTCAGGTCGGTGCAAATCGAGGCGTCCTGTGTCCGTGTCATACCCGTGTGGTATCTGTGTGTTGTTCACGAACTCAGACCAGATCGCATGAAAAAAATTGTCTTCCCCCAACAATTTGTTTCCGCAACCTACCTGTGGGCCACCATGGGTAGCATTCTGCTCTTCGCTGCCTTCTCCATTGAGGAAAAGCCTTCCCCCGCGTTCATCCCCTCCCACGGGGCAACGTTTGTGGTTAACATTCCCGGCAACCTGCCTGATGCGGATCTGAACGACAACATTTGTAACGTAGGTGGAGACACGGGCGGATGTACTTTGCGGGCTGCCATCGAGCAGGCCAATGCGACTCCAGGGGCCGACATGATTACGTTTAGTCTGGGTGGGGGCATCCCAATCCTCGGTACCGGAGACCTTCCTGAGGTGACGGAGACGGTTACTATTGACGGCGCAACCGGAGGAGCGACACAAGTCCAACTATCCGGCCTTGTGTTTGGAGTCCCCGCAGGCTCAGGAGACACCGGACTTGTTTTCACAGATGACAACAATATCGTACGTAATCTGATTATTGTTGGCTATTCTAGCCCCGGCATCATCCTGCGTAACGGTGAGGGAAGCCTCATTGAGAACACCTGGTTGGGACTGGACCAGACAGGGGTTGGGCTTCCCAATTTTGAAGGCTTGCTCATCGACAATTCCAGCAACAATACCATTGGGGGAGCCGAGGCCAGTAAACGGAATATTATTTCGGGCAACCTACGCAGCGGCATCCTTATCCAAGGTGCTCAGGCAACGATGAACAAGGTGCTAGGCAACTACATCGGCACGGATGCAAGCGGAAACGGCGTTCCAAACAAACGTATGGGCAGTACAGCCGCCAACGCAGGAGACGGTATCCTGATTGATAATGCGCCGGGTAATATTATTGGTGGTACAGAGCCAGGGATGGGCAATGTTATCTCCGGCAATGGGGATGCTGTTTTTAGTGGTAATGGTATCAAAATCCAAGGTCCCGAAGCCACCCAGAACACGGTGCAGGGTAACTACATTGGCACCAACATGGACGGCGATGCAGCGCTAGGGAATGCAGGTTCTGGCATTTTCGTGGATAACGCACCCAACAACACCATCGGCGGAACGGAAGAAGGGGCGGGTAACCTCATTTCGAGCAACACGGGCCAGGGCCTTTTTATAGCCGGCCCCGAAGCCACGATGAACACGGTGCAGGGGAACCACATTGGCACCAACAAGGATGGCGACGCAGCCCTGGGTAATTTATTCTCCGGGGTTGTGATTAGCGGTGCCCCTAACAATACCATCGGCGGAACGGAAGAAGGAGCGGGGAACCTCATTTCGGACAACACCAATGGCATTGTATTCACCGGTACCGAGGCGACAATGAACAGGGTGGAGGGCAATTACATCGGGACCAACAAAGACGGCAATGCTCCGCTAGGAAATAAAAAGATAGGTGTTCTGATCGAAGATGCCTCCGAAAATACGATCGGGGGCACCGTGGAGGGGGCCCGCAACATCATCTCCGGCAATCGCGAACAGGGCCTCGTCATTTCAGGGGCTCAATCTACCCTGAACCAGGTAGCGGGAAACTATATCGGGACCAACAAGGAGGGCAACGGGCGGCTTGAGAATTACGGCTCTGGAATTATGATCGACAATGCGCCCAACAATACCATTGGTGGAACGGCCGCCGAAGCCCGTAACATCATCTCCGGCAATTATTTTGATGAATTAAATGACCCGCCGGATCAGGGCAATGGCATCTTCATCACGGGTGTCCAGGCAACGATGAACACGGTGCAGGGGAACCACATTGGCACCAACAAGGATGGCGATGCCCCTCTGGGAAACGATGGCTCCGGCATTCTGATCGACAATGCCCCTGCAAACCACATTGGTGGTACCGAACCAGGAATGCGCAACCTGATCTCCGGTAATGGTAATGCCGTCTCGAACGTGGCGAATGGTATCACCATCCGTGGTGCCGAGGCGACGATGAACAAGGTGGAAGGTAACTACATTGGCACCGACAGGGACGGACTCGTTAAAATTGCCAATTATCACTCCGGCGTTTGGATCGAAAATGCACCCAATAACATGATCGGTGGTACTACCGCCGAGGCCCGGAATATCATTTCCGGAAACTTCTTTGAGGGTGAAACCAACCAGGGGAATGGTGTCACCATTATGGGTGTCCAAGCCACGATGAATCAGGTCTTGGGCAATTACATTGGCACCAACAAGGATGGTACAGCGGCACTCGGAAATGGAGAATCTGGGGTGTTAATCAACAATGCGTTCAACAACACCATTGGTGGTGTCGAGGAGGGAGCCCGCAATATTATCTCGGGTAATGTTAAGCATGGGATCGTCATTTCAGGGACACTGTCCACGGTTAACCAGGTATTCGGCAATTACATCGGTGTTAGCAAGGATGGCAATGTGGCGCTACAGAATGAAGGCTCCGGGGTTGTAATCGAGAATGCCTCCAATAACACCATCGGCGGGGCCACGGCGACCCAACGCAATATCATCTCTGGCAATGCAGCCGATGGCATCATCATCCAAGGTGCCCAGGCCGCCATAAATATCATCGAGGGAAACTATATCGGTACGACGGCCACAGGGACAGGCATGTTGGGCAATGGCAGTCATGGTGTATTCATCAGCGAGGCTCCCCTGAATAGGATTGGTGGCAGCGGTGCGCTTAATATTATCTCGGGAAATGAGCAGCATGGCGTTTACATCATTGGTGCCAACGAAAACATCGTTGGAGGAAACCACATCGGCACCGATGTGAACGGTATGGCGGCGTTTCCCAATGGAGGAAACGGGGTCTTATTGATAGATGCCTCAAACACCTTGGTGGGGTATGACGACGTTGGGCAGCAAGGAGAGCGAAACCTTATCTCTGGAAACGAACAGGATGGTATCAAGATCGAGCCCCTTTTTGCTGTACCCGCAGGTAACCTCATCGCCGACAACTTTATTGGAACGACAGGAGATGGCGAAGCGGCGCTCGGCAATAGCAGACATGGCATCTTCATCGAGAGCGCCACAACCACCGTTGTGAAAGAGAATGTGGTTTCCAGCAATGCAGGCACGGGTGTTGTGATCAGCAACGGGGCGGAGCATATCATCTACAACAATCGCATCGGCATTGCCAAATTCAGCAACATGCCCCTGGGAAATCAGCAGCATGGCGTTGCGCTGGTGAACCCCGACCCTAGCAGCCCCACCACCAACAATACCGTTGAAAAAAACACCATTGCCTACAACAACGCCGATGGCGTCTCTATCATCGATATGACGTCGGTGCGGAATGTGATTCGCGAAAACAGCATCACGTCGAACGGGGGCCTCGGCATCAACCTTCGGGCGGATGGGGTCACAGATAATGATAATGGCGACAGCGACACGGGACCTAACACGCTACAAAACTTCCCCATTCTCACGGCTGCTTCGGGAAACGACCTTACCATCGAAGGTGCGCTGAATAGCACCCCCAATACACCCGTTCGCATCGAGTTTTTTGCAAACAACTCCTGCGATCCCACCGGGCATGGGGAGGGGCAGGTTTTTATCGGAAACAGGGATGTCACAACCGATAATAGCGGAGACGCGAACATCTCGGCTACCCTTGCCGGGGTGAGTGTGCCGAATGGGTATTTCATTACGGCGACGGCGACAAGTGCAGATGAACAAACCACGAACGGTGTTGGCAATACCAGTGAGTTTTCACCTTGTGTACCAATAACCGGGGCAACGGGGTGTAGCCTTGTGGTGACCAACACGAATAACGACGGCGCTGGTTCGCTACGCGACGCCATCCTCTGCGCCAACGTGACGCCCAACATCGGCCAACCCGACAGCATCACCTTCGATATTCCCCAAACCGGCGTGCCGCTCATCGCGCCCACTTCGGCGCTGCCCACCGTGATCGACCCCGTTATCATCGATGCCACTACTCAGCCGGACGCCAACATGGTGCGCGTAGACGGCAACGACGCTGGCAACGACGCCCACGGGCTTCACATCACGGAAGGGGAGAGCACCGTCAAAGGACTCGCCCTCACCCGCTTCGCGGGGCATGGCATCTTGCTCGAAACAGAAGGCGAAAACACCATCACGCAGTCTTACCTCGGCACTGATGCCAGCCAAACGCCCAATCTCGGCAACCTCGGCGATGGCATTCACATCCGTGGCGGCTCCAATGCCAACATTATTGGCGGCACCGAGGCCGAAGCAGGCAACGTTATCTATGGCAATGCCGGAGCCGGAGTCGCCGTGGCGAACGACGCCATTGGCAATACCATTCGGGGCAACCACATTGCAGCCAATGGCGGGCCGGGCATCGATCTGGCTGCCGATGGCATCTCCGCCAACGACAGCGGCGACAGCGACACTGGGGCGAACATGCTGCAAAATTTTCCTGTGCTCACGGCGGCCCAAACAGGTAGCCTCCACGTCGAGGGCACGCTCGAAAGCACGCCCGACATGGTGTTCGACCTCGACTTTTATGTCAGCGCGGCATGTGGTTCGGCAGCAGAGCGAGTTGGGGAAACGTATGTGGGTACGGAAACCTTCACGACCGATGCGCAGGGACAGGCGGTGTTTGCCGTGACTTTCGCCGACGTGATCTTCACCGAAGGCTTTGTGAGTGCCACCGCCACTGATCCGGCAGGCAACACCAGTGAACTGAGCGCTTGCCTGCAGATTGATACCAACGTTGCCGTGGATGCACCGGACCGTCCAACAACGGCGCGGCTGCTTGCTTCGTATCCCAACCCGTTCGCCACCGAGGCGACCATTGCATTCGAATTATCCCACGCGGAGCACGTCACGGTGCGGGTCTTCAACACGCTGGGGCAGGAGGTAGCCGAACTGGTCGATGGCGTACGCACAGCGGGGCGTCATGCGGTGACATGGCAGGCGGCGGGTATGCCTTCCGGTTTGTATTACTACCAGCTAGAAGCCGCCGATTTCCATGCTGTTCGCCAGATGGTGCGGGTCAAGTAGCACGTCGGTTGTGGAGACCTTACAGGAAAAGCAGCGGCTCGATTGGAAAGGCTTCTTCCAGTCCCGGCGGTTGTGGGAAGAAGTCGCGCATAAAGCCCCCCAACTCATCGCGGGTCTCTTTGGAAAGCAAGGTTGTTATTTCATCAAGAGCCTCGCCCCCGATGAGGCAGGGGACGTGGGACAAGACCAGCAAGTCGCCCACACCCACCGCCATGAGTTGATATTCCGTCAGCGCCGTGGCTGGTGTGCCTTTGATGAGGCAGTGGGAGACCCAATGGTTTACATCCAGCGGTTGTTGCTCCAGCAAGGTTTGGGCACGCGCAAGAGGATCCACTTGATCGTCAAAGTAGGCATCGAGGTGTTGACGGGACGCTTCCGAAAAGGTATCCCAGATGGTATCGAAGCAGGCAAGACAAATCGCATATTCGAATACCAGATCGGTGGAGGCGTAGGGTTGATAGGTGCGGAACGCCTTCTCGATCAGGTAGGGTGTTTGGGTATCGAGCAACGAACACGAACAATGCAGGCATGTGGAGAACGGTTGCCCGGTCTCTTCTGCATAAAAAATGGGCGGCAAGGGGATGGTTTGTTGCGGGAGGAGCATCAAAAGAGAGAGACGTGAAGCAGAGTGGTATGCCTGGCTATGCGATACCTAAAATACGTGGCAATACGAAGGTTATGCTGGGTTTGGGTAGAAATAATGTTTTGCTGTGTCAGTGATGCGGCGCACGTAGGAAGATTTGCCGAGCGTGTAGGCGGTTCGGTCGTGTGGGTATTGGGCGGCGAGTTCGCGTTTTAGGGCGGCGTAGCGACGGGCTTCTTCGGGAAAGGCTCGCAGGTAGTCGCGGAAATACAGCCGGTCCCAGAGTTGGGAGTTGGCTTCGACCATGTGGATGTGGTGCGTGCGCTGTCCACGGGTATTGCGTTTAATAAACCATGCATAAAATGCCGTTTCGTCACCCGTGGTTGGACGCCAGAAGTATTCGTAGCCCTTGGTTTGCAATGGCAGAACGAAGTGGGTTTTCACCGCATCCAGGTTCGTAACTTCCACCACCATGTCCACGATGGGTTTGGCCGCAAGACCCGGTACGGCCGTGCTGCCGAAGTGGGCGATACGCCGGATGATGTCGGATGGCGTAAGTGTTCGCAGAAAGGAAGCTTCTTCTTCAAACAGCCGGGGCCATGCGGGGTCGTAAGGCACCAGGTTTGTCACTTCCCGGTTGGCAGCTTCTATGCGAGCACGCAGGGCGGTGTCCATGGTCAGTTGCTGCGGTAGGGCGCCAGGAATGTGTTGAAGGCAGCAAGCAGGGAGCTGTTCTTAACAAGCCAGGTTTTTTCATGGTCCGCAACTTCCGTTCTGAGTGCACCGCTCCCCTTCGTGCGCTTGGTGGCATGTTGAGCTACTTCCGTTTCGAGTCGCAGAATCCATCGCCACAGCTTATCCACTTGCTCATTCGTCAGGGTGCCGCTTTGCGGAGCGCCGCCGCTGTAGACGCCGCTGGAACTGCGTTCAGGCGTAATGGGCGTGTAGCGGAACTGGACGGCGTCATCGGTCTCCGCTTGCCAGAAGCGGTAGCGGTTGTTATTGCCATCGTGGTAGGTTAGCTGCCACGGTGCGGCGGGAGGCGTTGCAGACACAGAATCTCTGTTTGTGGGAAGGGCACAGCCTGTAGCAAGATACAGCAGCAGGAAAATGAGGGTGCAAATAAATAGTTTCAGGAATTGAAACAAATCATTTTCGACCCGTATAGGGTGTTTTGTTGCCTTGGAACACGTTATGCGCATGAAACTCTTGTCTCGGCCCGAAGAATTTGTACTGCTTGCGGTGTGGCGGCTGCAAGAGCGGGCCTATAGCTTGCCCATTCGCAAGCAACTCACCGAAAGTACGGGCTATGCCTGGTCGCTGGGTTCGGTATATACGCCGCTGGAACGGTTAGAGAAAAAAGGGTTGCTCACCTCCTGGTTCACCGAGGCCACGGCCGCGCGCGGCGGTCGCCCGAAGCGCATCTACAAACTCACCCCCAAAGGCCGACAGGCGCTGCTGCACACCCGCCGTGTGGAAGAGGCCATGTGGCTCGGTATTACGGGACTTGCTCTAGAAGGTTAACCCATGTCTCAACAAACTCATCCTCCCCGTTGGGCGGCGGCCTTGCTGCAATGGCTCGTCGATGATGCCTTGCACACGCCGCGTGGTGACTTCGAAGAATACTTCCATGAAATCGCCCGTGAGGGTGGGGTGCCGCGGGCCCGCTGGTGGTACCGGGCGCAGGTGGTGCGGATGGTGCCCGGTCGCCTTGTTGCAAAACTAATCTGGAACCTCCTGATGCTGAAAAATCATCTGCTGCTCGCCTATCGTAACCTGCGCAAAAACAAAGTGGCCGCTGCCATTAACGTCTTTGGGCTGTCTTTTGCGATAGGCTGTACGTTGGTGGCGTACCTGTACGTTCAAAGCATGATCAACAACGAAGCTTCCCATGAAAATGGGGACACCATCTTTCTGGTGCAGCAGCAAGTCCGGGAGCAGGGCGAACAGAAAGAGGTGGGTTATACCCCGATTCCGATGGGACCGACCCTCGCAGCGGAGTTCCCCCAGGTGGTCGGGGCCGTGCGCCTTAAAAATGGAGGGGGAACGGTGGTGCAGGACGGAAACGAATTCCACGAAAGCATCCGCTTTGTCGATCCGGGCTTCCTTCAGATGTTTACGTTTCCGCTTCAATATGGCGATCCGGAGCAGGCACTAACGCAGCCGAATACGGTGGTGCTGAGCGAGGGGGCGGCCGCAAAATATTTTGGAGAAGAAAACCCACTGGGGCAAACCTTGCTGCTTAAGCTAGCCGAAGCAGAAGCGGTGCCTTTTACAGTGACGGGGGTCGCAGCGGCGTATAATCCACGTACCAGCCTTTGGTTTTCGGTGCTGCTCCCGTTTGAGCACCGGCCGAGTCCCAGCGATACGGATTGGTCGGAGACCACAACGGCCACGTTTATTCAGGTTTCCTCGCCCCGTTCGCTGGCTGACGTGAGCACGCAGATGGCACCCTATGTACAACTTCAGAACGAGGCGGCGGGAGAAGAGGCCCCCGTGGTGGAGCAGTTTACCTTTGGCAACCTGTATGAACTAGCACGGCATTCGGATGAGGTGGAGTCTACCATCGCCGGGCATATTCCCTGGGCTCCCGTCATCACCCTGTCTGTGATGGCGCTGTTTCTGCTGGTGCTTTCCTGCGTCAATTATATGAACATCGCGTTGGCTGCGGCCACGCGCCGGTTAAAAGAAATCGGAATCCGGAAAGTCGTGGGGAGCAACCGCGGGCAACTGGTGGTGCAGTTCCTTACTGAAAACGTGGTGCTGTGTGTGTTTGCTCTCGGCGTGGGATTTGGCGTGGCTTACCTCTTCCTGGTGCCTGCCTTTACCGACATTGCAGGCGGGGCGGTGAATCTCTGGGACACGCCGCTTGTGGCCCTGGCGGTCTTTCTGGGCTGCTTGCTTGTAGGAGTGGGGCTTTTCTCGGGGGCGTACCCGGCGTTGTACATTTCCTCGTTTCAACCCATTTCCATCCTGAGCAACACGCAAAAGCTGGGGCGGCGCAATGTGT
Organism: Rhodothermia bacterium; assembly: GCA_030428385.1. GTDB lineage: Bacteria > Bacteroidota > Rhodothermia > Rhodothermales > JAAAOL01 > JAUIDY01. Next base: position 34,448 of record JAUIDY010000030.1, read on the forward strand.
TTATGCAGTCGTTGCTCACAGTCCAGTTTGTGTTGGCATTCATCACCATGATTGTGTGCCTGGGGCTGGTTTTTAATGCGCAGGACGAGCAAAGCCGTGATTGGGGCTACAACCAGGCGCATACGCTGGTCATGCAGTTGCCCAACCCGGCGATGTATGACGTAATGCGCAACGAGGTCGCCCAACTGCCGAATATCACCGCCGTAAGTGGCGCACAGGAGCACATCGGTCGGTCGCACACCTGGATCGAACCCGTCATTGCAGGCGAGTCGATGTGGGCACGGACGTTTGGGGTGGACGCCGCATATCTGGAAACGCTGGGGCTGCGGCTGAAGGAGGGACGGTTTTTTGACGCGGAGCAGGTCTCCATAGCCGCTGACGAGGTGGTGATCAACGAGACATTTGCGCAGCGGCAGGGGTGGACGGAGCCGCTGGGGCAGACCCTGCGCATCGACAGCACCACCTATGCCGTCATCGGGGTGATGGAAGACTTTCACTATGACGGTTTCACCGATGACATCGCGCCCGTGGTGTTCCAGTTGGCTGATGTCGCCAGCCATACGTTCTTGGCGTTGCGGGTGGAGGCGGGGGCCGGGACACAAACCGCCGAAGCGGTGGCTGCCATCGGCGCGCGGCTGATGCCCGATGAGACCGACTGGTATTTCTTCCAGGACACCGTCTTCGACGGCTATTTTCAGGAGACCCAGGGCATTACCGACATTTTTCTTTTCATCGCCGTGCTGGCGCTGCTGATTTCATGTATGGGGCTGTTTGGGCTGGCGTCGCAAAACACGGCCAGCCGCCTGAAAGAAGTGAGCATCCGCAAGGTGCTCGGGGCCACGGTGGCTCATGTGGCGGCGCTGATGAACCGGCGGTACGCGCTGTTGCTGTTGCTGGCCGCGGTTCTCGCTACGCCGCTCAGCTACCTGCTGCTCAACGCCTTGCTCGACTCCATCTACGTGTATCGCATGGGCATCGGGGCCGGGCCATTCCTGCTGGCGTACCTGCTGGTATTCCTCACCGGATTGCTCACGATCTCCACACAGCTTCGCTTCCTTGCCCTTGCCAACCCTGCTGACTTGCTGCGGAATGAATAGGTTTTGCAGAATAGGGCAGTCAGGCTTTTCCTTTGGGCAGCCGCAGGCGACGCATCTGCCGGGCGACATGAAAAAAGCGCCACAGGCCAATAAATAGCACCATGCCGCCCAGCAAGAGGGCCACTACCCCTAGTACATTCAGGGTCGGGTTGTCAGGGAACACCTTCATTAACGTGCCCCCCGCCGCAAAAAGCCCGATGGCCGTGCGGAGATACGCAAGCAAGGTGCGCTCGTTGGCCAGCACGGTACGGTCGCGTGCGAGATGGTCGCGCAGGGTCATCTGGGAAGGGTCAAGCTCGGCGTAGTACATGGTGCTTCAAGGAAAATTAGCTATTCGGGGTTGGGCGTGGCATACGGCGCGAGGTAGGGCTGCACAATCTTGGTCCACAGGTCATAGCCCGTCGGGTTGAGGTGCAGGCCGTCTTCGACGAACAAGGTGGGATCTGGGGTTTGATCATCCCCTAGCATGGGCGTCGCCGTGTCGATGTAGTGCAGCAAGGGGTGCTCCGCTGAATAAGCCGCGATCATTTGATTGGCCTTCGCCATCTCCGGCCACATGTCCCACCGGCTCAAGCTGGGTTTGATGGGGATAAAAAAGATGTCGGTTTGAGGATACTGGGCGTGGACGCGTTCCGTAAACGTCTGGTAGTCTGCTAGCACCTGAGCGGCGCTTTTGTTGCCCGCGATGTCGTTGTCGCCTGCGTAGAAAACGAGCGCACGGGGGGCGTAGGGCTGCACGACGCGGTCAAAATAATGAAGCACGTCCGAGATGTGTGAGCCGCCAAAGCCTCGGTTGATAACAGGGAGTGTAGGAAACCGTGCCGCGGTGGGCCAGCCGACGATGCTGGAGCTTCCGACAAATAGCACCGGCTGCGGAGGTGTGGCGTTCTTTTGGTCCCACGCTTCAAAGGCCGCAATGTCATCCGCAAAACGGAGCGGATCGGGGTTTTCCTGGGCACCTGCTGGTGTTGAAAGCAGCAGCAAGCCGATGAGAAGCAGAAAGCTGTGCGGTAGCGTAGAGGGCATCATCACAGATACAGAAAGGGTGGAAGAAGAGGAGGACGGGCGCTTTTTTTACACAGAGGTCACTAGGTACTTGCTATCGTGCTCAGATTCCGTATGATTACAGGGAGCTTTTCCTTGCGGATTAATCCCACACCATCATGAACAAAAAACGCCGCAAAGAGATTTTTGTCGCCCTGGGTATTCTGGCTGTTGTTGCTGTCTTGCTCACCTTGGCAGGAGCACTGAGCTAATCACATGCGGGCAAAATAACAAAACAAAAGCCCCGGCGCGCAGGCACGCACCGGGGCTTGGTAGCTGTTGGTATGTCAGGGCGACGGCCTAGAATTCCTCGGCCTCTTGCAGCAAGAACGGGTACACATCCTTCAGCAAAGACTGGAGCTTCGTCCGGCCCCGGTTGATGCGGCTTTTCACCGTACCCATCGGCAGCCCCGTGATTTCAGCGATTTCATCATAGGCGAGCTGCTGAATGTCGCGCAGCACCACCACTTCGCGGAAGTCCGGCGGAATCTGGTTCAGGGCGTCCTGGATGTATTTGTCTTGCAGCGTGCTTTCGGTATGGCGGTCCGGCGAGAACGACTCGTCGGGGATGGCCAGTTCATACTCCTCGTTGTCGCGGTTGACGGACTGGATGGAGTACATGCGCCGCCGCTTGCGTTTGCGGTATTCCGAGCGTGCCAGGTTCCCCGCAATCGTGTAGAGCCACGTCGAGAACTTGGCGATGCGCTGGTACGAATGTCGGTTGCGGTATACGCGCAGAAACGTTTCCTGCAGCAGGTCCTCACAGCGCTTGGTATCGCCGAGGAAGCCGTACAGGTAGTGCATCAGCCGCTCGGAATAACGATCCACAAGGATGTTGAACGCCTCCACCGTACCGGCCTGGAAGTACTCCATGAGATCCTCATCGCTCATCTCCTGGAGGGCATCATACCGGTGATTGGTGACAGGACGGCGCTGCTTTTCCGTTCTGCGAATAACACGAGATCTATTTGCCACGTTTGGCACCTGTGTCTTGTATGTGGAATAAGTGGCGGCTTTTTGCGGATTCGGAAACCGTGGTTTGTATAGGACTCCGCCTCAAGCCTCACGTTTGTTTATCGTACAATAAAGGTACGATAATTTATCAGGAAGTACCCACGCGATCGGTAACAATCACGTCGCTTCTAAAAAAGCGCGGGGTTGCCCCATCCTGATGGTGGGACGAGAAGGTAACGATGGCGGTGCTGCAATTCGTATAGGTGTGCTGCCAAAAAGGCAGGTTTCACCAAAAATTGCTGCATCCGAATCGACCCTCATATGTTTTACTGTACTTTTCATTCCTGCAAGGGGCGTACCAAGAACACCAGGAATCGGCCCTGACGCCCCAACAGACGATGAAGAATCAGCGGGTGTTGGTGTGTAGCTTCTGTACGCATCATGTTACGGGGAAAACGGTGGTAGCACGGGGTCTGTGGGGCGCTTATCTTGGCCTCAACCTGTAACATTCTGCTACACCGATGCGAAAAATCTGCTCTAGTCTGCTCGTTTTTCTTTGTTTGGGATGGTGCATGCTGCCCATGTCCAGTGTCATGGCCCAAGACGCGCCCCGCTTCGGGTTGGCGATTCACGGCGGCGCAGGCACGCTGAGCCCCGATAACATATCGGAAGAACAGGAAACCGCGTATCGGGCGGCGCTCGAAGAAGCACTCCGCGCAGGACACGCCGTGCTTGCCGACGAAGGCACCAGCCGAGCAGCCATTATTGCCGCCATTCAGGTGATGGAGGCGTCAGAACTGTTTAATGCGGGGAAAGGCGCGGTCTTTACCTCCGAGGCGACGGTGGAACTTGATGCGTCGATCATGGACGGCGCGACGCGGCAGGCCGGGGCTGTGGGAGGCGTGAAAACGGTAAAAAGCCCTATCCAACTGGCTGAGGCGGTGATGCTACACTCGCCGCATGTGATGATGGTGGGGGCCGGGGCCGAGGCGTTTGCGCAGGAGCAAGGGCTGGAGCAGGTGCCGAACGATTATTTCCACACGGAGCGCCGTCGCCGGGCATTGGAACGGGTACAGCAACGCGAACGCGAGCAACAAACCCAAGGGCATCTTCTCGAACTCAGTGAGGCCGATGACCACAAGTTCGGCACCGTGGGAGCGGTGGCGCTCGATCAGCAGGGCAACCTCGCGGCGGGCACGTCCACGGGGGGTATGACCAACAAACGCTGGGGCCGCATCGGCGATTCGCCCATCATCGGGGCTGGCACCTATGCTGACAACGAGACCTGTGCGGTGTCGGCGACCGGGCATGGCGAGTATTTTATCCGTGGCGTGGTCGCCTATGACATCGCGGCGATGATGCGCTACACGGGCCTCGGCCTTACCGAATCCGCCAACGCCGTCATCCACGGACGGCTAACAGAAATGGGCGGTACGGGCGGCGTCATCGCGATGGACCGTGAAGGCAACGTGGCGATGCCCTTCAACACCACCGGCATGTATCGCGGGCAGATCGACGCGGAGGGCAACGTGGAGGTACACATCTTCCGAGACTAGACCGAGGGTTGGCGAAAGCACGTGGCACACGAAACCACCCATACGCTTGTGATTGGGGCGGGGCCTGCCGGGCTAGCCATAGGGGCGTGCCTGACGCAGGCCGGGGTGCCGTTTCTCGTGCTTGAACAAAGCGATCAACTGGGGACCACCTGGCGGCGGCACTACGACCGGTTGCACCTGCATACTGACAAGGCCCATTCGAGGCTTCCCTTTCTTGCCTATCCCAAAGACGTTCCTAAATATCCTTCGCGCCAACAACTGATTCAGTACCTGGAAACCTACGCCGCGCATTTTGGGCTGGCTCCTCGGTACAACCAACGGGTGGTGTCCATCGCACGGACCGAAGGCAGCTGGGAAACGCAGACCGAAGATACCACCTATCATTCCGAGCACGTGGTGGTGGCAACGGGATATGCCCATGTGCCGGTGGTGCCCACGTGGCCCGGGCAGGCGACGTTTTCCGGTAGGATCATGCATAGTTCGCAGTACAAAAACGGAGCGGCGTTTCGGGGACAACGGGTGTTGGTAGTTGGGTTTGGTAATTCGGGTGGCGAAATAGCCATCGACTTACAAGAACATGGCGCTTCTCCTTCCCTGTCTGTCCGAAGTCCGGTCAATGTGATTCCCCGCGAGCTTTTCGGCATCCCGATCCTGGGGTTGGCGATTCTGGCCACCAAACTGCCTGCGCCGCTTGCCGATGCGCTTACGGCGCCCATCCTGCGCTGGATGTACGGTGACTTGGAAGAACGAGGACTTCGCAAACTGCCCTATGGGCCGCTGACCCAAATCAAGCGGGATGCGCAGATTCCCCTGATCGACATCGGGACGATGCGCTTGATCAAAGACGGACATCTCACGATTCTTCCCGGTATCGCCCATTTCACCGACGGAGCGGTAGGCTTTGTAGATGGGCCCCAGGCTCCTTTTGATGCAGTGGTGCTTGCCACCGGCTACCGACCCGGCGTCCAGGCATTTCTAAAAGACGAAGCAGGTGTACTCGATGTCGAGGGGACGCCCCATCAAAGCGGGGCCGAGGTGGCACCGGGGCTTTTCTTCTGCGGGTTTTATGTTTCGCCAACCGGCATGCTGCGCGAGATCGCAAAAGAAGCCCGGCATATCACGGGTATGATCGCGGCGCGGTATCAGCAGGAACGGGGTAATTGAGGAAAAAACAGGGCTGGATGAGGCGCTGGGTGTCCACAAAAAAGGACAAGGCAAGGGATTCGAAAGGGGAGAACTACCCCCCGGAAAAGGGAAAAGCGCCATTTTTGGGGCTGACGTGACGGGATGCGACTTCGGGGCGGCTACGAATGCACCAGCGGCGCAGGCTTTGCAAGGCTGCTGGCTAGACCGACTGATCTTATTGTACCCTTAGTCCCCTGACATCATGAAACCGCTCTCCACACTTGTAATCTTGGCCGTCATGGCCTTTTCCGCTTCCGGCTGCATCATCGAAGACGACGATCCGGTCGGCCCCATCGGCAACGCCGAAATCTTTAGCCTCAACTTCAACTTCAACCTCCGTCAGGCCCAACTCAACGATGGTGGAACCGTGGCCTCCGAGCAGTATGATGTGCCCGACATCACGGGCTCGGTGGTGGACGACGGGACGGTGCTGGTCTACTATCGCTTTGCCGGAACGTGGACGGCGCTGCCGTACACCATCAGCGTAGAAGCCCCGGACGATCCGCCGCGCGTCGATTATTCAGCGTCCTTCAGCTACGGCTACGACGACGGTTTCCTGGAAGTCTTCGTTGAATCCTCCACCAGCGACCCGGTGGTGTGGGAAGAACTGGAAAGCTTCGAGGTCTTTGACGGCGGCACGCAGATGAAAGCCGTCATCATCAACAGCCTGCCCTTCGCGGCCAAACAAGGCTCCCTCGACTTGCGCGACTACGAAGCCGTCAAAGCCTACTATGGCTTGCAAGACTAAAACCATTTCTGGGCAAAGGCGGTGCATTGGGAAAGTGTCATGCTGAACTTGTTTCAGCATCTCTTTCCACCACCGCTGAGATCCCGAAACAAGTTCGGGATGACACTTCTTTCAACGTTGTACCCTAGATTTTTCAGAATTGGTATAACGATCTGATGCTTCTGAAAAACCAAAAGGGCGGCACCCACGTGTCGCCCTTTTTTTGTTGTCTGTTACAGCCGCACGATGCGCTGTGTTCGTACGAAGTCTTCCGCCGAGAGGCGCATCAGATAAATACCCGGCGGTAGGTTGCGGGCGTCGAAGAGGGCCTGATGCGTACCGGCCGAGGCAAACCCGTTGGCAGGCATCGCCACCTGACGACCGAGCATGTCAAACACCTCAATGCGGACGTAGGTGGGTTCAGGAAGCGAATACGTGAGCGTGGTGCTTTGCTCGAAGGGATTCGGGAAAGCGGATTTTACGGTGATGGTGGTGGGCAATTCTTCCTGCTCGGTGCTCACGCCGGTATCGTCGAAGTAAAAGCGGGCGATGACAGGCAGGTGATCCGAGGTGGTGTTGACGTAGTTGTTGATGCTGGACGTAAGTTCGATAAACCGATCTCCCGAATCGGCCATGTAGGCGTCGAAAAGCTCGTCGGTGAGCAGGATATGATCCAGTGTGGAGCCCGACGTACACGCGCTGCTGCTGCCGCAAAACGTGGCGAGGTTTTGCTGGTCGAGTGGGAGCGTGGTGAAGGCATAGTCCTCAGGATCGTCCAGAAAGTTAACATACGGCGAGGTGCGCCCCGACGAAATCGAGCGCCCCAGTTCGTCGTTGAAATCGCCCAGTACTACCACTGGCGTCGTGCGCAGCAAGAAGTCGAGTTGGTTTTTGAGCAAGCCAGAGGCCGCCACGCGGCGGTTGTACGAATCGTTATCGCCCGTCGCTTTCATATGGACGGTGATGAAGGTGATCTCTACCGTGGTGTCGGGCAGGGCGATGCGGGCATCGAGTTGCAGCGGCAGGCGCTGGGCGAACTCGAAGCAGGAACTGGTGAGGATGGGCTGGAGGCGCTGGATGGTGAACAGGTCTGTTTTCCAGATAAACCCGATGCGTTGCTCGAAGCTGGTGCCGCAGTCATTCTCCGCCCGGACGCCGTCGTAGTTATCGCCGAGCATGTCGAGCAGGGCGTCGAAGTCTTCCTGGTCGGCAAGTTCCTGCAAAGCCCACAGGTCAATCGCCGACTGCTCGATGACGGCTTTGACGTTGGAAAGCTGCAAGGCGTCATTGCTGGGACCGTTGCTTGCACCAAACCACTCGATGTTCCACGTTGCCACATCCAGCGTCGCGCCACTTCCCTTCACCGGGATGTTTTGCGCCGCCGCCGAGAGCGAGGAGACAAGCAGAAGCAAAAAGAAAAAGCCGTAGCGTTGGATCATGCAGTTTCGATTAATGGTCGATCAGTTCATTGTCGATGGCTACGTTCCGAAAGTCCCGCTTCCCTGATACTGCTTCCCCTTTCCCTTACTCAAAGTCGGTGTTCAGGCGGAAGCGCGAGATGCGGTTATTTCCGGTATCGGCCACAAATACCGTTTCATCAAAATACGTAACGCCCATCGGGTCGCGAAATTGTGTCGCACCGTCGCCCGTGCCGCCAAACGACACCACCACAGGCTTGGTGCTGCGGGCACCCGGCGGGGCCGCCACGCCTTCGATGCCGCTGCCCGTGAAGACGAACAGGCTGTCTTTATCAGAGTCGACGACATAGATATAGTTGCTTCCGTCGGCGGCGAAGGCAAGGTCAGTGGGGTTGCCAAACTTAAACTCTTCGTAGAAAAAGCCGTCGCCTGCGTCAGAACCTGCCGAGGAAGCCTGAAGCAGCGGCGTATCGGGGCGAAACTCGATACCGTCGGGCGTCTCCACGCCGATAATCGAAAGCACGGCGAAGCGCAGGCTGTCGGGCACGACGCCCGGTTCGGTGCCGACGGGGTACGGCGATTGGGCGACGATAAAGTCGCGGCGGTTGGGGAAGCTGGAGCGCTGCGGCGGGTGGACCTCTGTAATCACATCGGTGGGATAGACAGCGCTACGCAGGGTTGGCTGGGTGGGGTGAAGGACGAGGATCGCCTGGTTGTTCACGCCTTCCGGCGTAAACTCCATCACGGTGTTGTGGGGCAAAATGATGGTGCCCCGGTCGTTGACAGGTCCCCGCCGTGTCACGTAGATGTTGTTGTCGGGTAGCACCGCCACGCCGGTAAAGTCCACCTGTTCGTCGGTGGCAATAGGGTCCGGGCGGTTGAAGCGGCGGCTGTCATCATCGAACGGGTGCCAGATGATGTCTTCGATGACGGGGGTGCCGGTGGTGAGGCCAGAATAGCGGTACACGACGGGCAGGTTCCAGAGGCGGCCACTCAGCATGGTGTCGCGCCGGGCGGTAACGTAGACGTGCAGCCGCCGGTCTTGAATTACCGAGGAGGCGTCATTAAGTGGAAGAAAGTTGGCGGGGCGTCCGGCGAGGTCGAGGATATGCAGGCCGCGTTCGTCAACGACATAAATCAGTTCATCAAAGCCGACGTAGATGTCCTGTGGGTTTTCGAGCGGTGCGCCATCGCCGCCGCGTGAGAAAAACGGAAACAGCGGCACGTATTCGGCCTCGTTGACGAGCCCCGGTGGCGTACGGCCTTCTTCAAAGATTTCATCCGTCGTTGCGTCGTCCTTCGAGCCGAAGGCATCGCAGCCACTCCACACGAAGACCGCCAGCAGGCCGAGGAAAAGAATATGTCGAAAACGATAGGTCATGTATGTAATACGTACTTTCCTGCGTCATGCCGGGCCTGACCCAGCATCTCGCCGTTTGGCGGGGTTGCTAGCCGGGGAGATCCCGGATCGGGTCCGGGATGACAAGCAGAGAGCAATGGTATGTGTCGGTCTAAGGCAGGCACCATGAATCTTACAAACGCACGTTCAGCCCCACGCGGTGCACGGTGCCGAGGCGGTCGAGGCGGTTGAAGCCATAGTCGAAGCGAAGCGCCACGGGCAACGGCAGCATCAGCCCCGCGCCGAAGCTGGGCCAGCTGTATTCCTCCACCGCAAACCGATAGCCGCCGCGTAAAATCAGCAGTTCATTCCAGGTATATTCCGCGCCGATGTTAAACGTCTCGGCGTTGTCGGCAGGGTTGGAAAGCTGACCGGAAACCATCAGGTCGTGCTGGGCAGCGTTTTGCAGCATCTGGTACGTGATGCCGAGCAGGAATGTCGTCGGTGGTGTCACCGATTCAAACTCGTCTTCGATGAGCACGCCGTCGAGGGTGGTGCGCTCCAGGTCGCCTTCAAAACCGGCATCGCCGCCGAAGTTGCGGATCGCCACGCCCATCTGCGCGCCCTTGGTGCCGATGCGGTAAAACACGCCGAGGTCAAACACCACCGTGTTGGCGGCAATGCCTGCCACGCTCTCGCGGACGTACTTCGCCGTGACGCCGTAGCTGAATAAATCGGTCAGCGTCTGTGAGACAGTGAGGCCTACGCCGAGGTCGGTAAACCGAAACGTGCGCCCGGTGCCGAACGGCGAAAACTCAGTCGTCTCGTCCATCTCGCCGGAGTTGAGCGCCTGCACGCTGGCCCCCAGCACAAAACCGCCCCGGTTCAACGGGTACGTCACCGCCGCATAGTCGAGGCTTACATCGACGAAATACGCCGTGTGGGTCACGCCCAACTGCATACTTTGCTCTTGCGACGCCAACGCCGGGTTCCAGAACAGCGAACTGGCATCAAACGCGTTGGAGACTGCCGTCTCGCCCAGCGCTGCGGACCGCGCATCCACGGGAATTTTCAGGAACTGGAAGCCGATGGTCCCGGCCCGGTCGCGCCCGAACGAGGGGAGAACTTGGGCGTAGAGGGGAGAGGAAAGCGGGAAGAGGAACGTAAAAGCGACAACGAGCAGCGCGAGTGATCGCCACGGCTGTTTCTCCCGATTCCCTTTTCTCAAGCGTATCATCATATCATTCCTCAGAATCGGTACGACAGCCCGAAGACCATGTGCCGCTGGGGCAGGTACCGGGCAGGGTTGAAGGGAGGAAGGCCGCTCGTTTCGGGGTCTTCGAAACGGGGGTCGCGGGTGCTCACGGTCACGTCGTAGTCGGGGTCGTTGCGCAGGGTGGTGAAGTCCGTGTTCTCGGCGTCCACGTCGGGGTAGGCTTTGCCCGTCACGGGGTTGACGATGATGCTGTTGTTCTGGTTAAACAGGTTGGTGATCTCCATCGTCAGCACGAGGTCGTTGCCCGCCAGCGAAATCGTTCGTTGCAGGTTCAGGTCGAACCACCACCACGAGGCCCCAATCTCGGAGAAGCGCTTTGTCGGGTCGTTGACGGTTTCATAGACGGGTCGCCAGCAGCCGGTCCGGTCTGTCACATCCAGGGGACAGGGGTCGTTGCCGGGCGTCAGCGGGTTGTCCTGATAGCCGACGAGTTCAACGGGCGTGTAGCGCTGACCGCTGCGGAACGTGGAGGAGACATACAGCTTCACGCGGTTCAGGCCCGGAATGCCCATCCACGGACGGTCTTCGTCGTGCGAGAGGGTCACGCTGGCCTTGAGGTCGAGCGGGCGGTCCCACGCCAGCGGCGTCTCGGTGGTGTTGTCGATGTTGCCCCGGGCGAGGAAGTCGATGAGGGCGTCGTTGTTGGTGGACGAAAGCCCCGTGGCCCGCGAGAACGAGCCGGAGAACTGTCCCTGGAACCAACTGCCGATGCGCTTGAGATAACTCGCTTCGAGCCCGCGAATCCGGGCGAAGTCGCCGTTTACGCGGAAGGCACGGGTGGTCTCACGGCCCGTGGCGTCGCGGATGATGACGTCTTCGACGGTGATGAAGTCGAACTTGTCGCGCCAGAACGCGGTCACGTTCAGCACGTCGTTGGTGGTCAACTGGTTACGCAGGCCCAGTTCATAGCTGATGTCCACTTCCGGGTCGAGGTTGGGGTTGCCGAGGTCGGCGAAGAACGAGCGGTCCTGGAAGAACGGGTCGAGGCCGGTGTAGACAAACGTCGGGTGCGGCAGCTTGGTCGAGTGCCCGTAGTTGAAGAACAGCACCCGGTTGTCGGTGACGGGGAACGAGACGCGCACCTTGGGCAGGATGCGAAACTTGGTGCGCAGCCCGAACAACTTCACCGTCGAGTTTTTGTAGTCCTCGCGCACGCCGTCGAGGATCGGGGCTTCGGGGTTCTCGACGAGGTCATCGACGTACTGCCCCGGAGCCCACCACTCGAAGCGCGCACCCACGTTGGCGATGAGTCCGCGGTAGCGAATCTGCCCGGTGCCGAACAGCGCACCGCGCCGGGGCTCCACGCGCCAGATGTCGGAGCTTTCGCCGAGGCGTCCGGTGCCTTCGGCGTCATCGCCGGTGCCGACGGGCGCACCCACCCACGGGCGGATCACGTCGATCCACTGGTAGTCGTTGAGCTTGTGCTCCAGCCCCATGTCGAGGCGGTTGTTCTTCGACTGCGAGAACCACGTATAGGTAGCGCGGACGGTGACTTCTTCGGCGTAATGGTCGTGCCAGCGCGTGGCAAGGCCGCCGTTGTTCAAGAGGCCCGGGCCGGGCAGCACAAACAGCGCGTTCGGGTCGATGGGCTCGCCGTTTTCATCCACGAAGATGTCGCCGGGGTAGGTGACGATGCTTTCGGGATTAAGCTCGGAGTCCACGTTTTCGGGCCGCCAGCGCCGTCCGTTGGCATCGGCGCGGAGGCGCGTGAACAGGCGGCTCACCTGCACCTCATAAAACGAGCGGTCGTTCAGCACATGCGCCCACTTCAGGTAGGCGATGGTGTTGTCGTGCGTGTAGGTGTTGCCGTTTTCGGGCTGGAGGATAAACGAATACTGAAAGCCCGGCGTCACCACGGCGTCGTTGCCGGTCACTTGCAGCATCCGGGTGTTCTGGTTGATCGTCAGCGAGCGCTGGAACGAGGCAGTGACCTTCATGCCCTGTCGCAACTGGTACGTTAGCTTGCTGAGGCCACTCCAGCGGTTGCCATGACGCGGCATCCAGCGGTCGTCATCGATGAGCGAAGAGCGGACGCTGTAGTTTTGCAGTGAATCGGGGTAGGCGGTGCGGGTGAAACCGTCGGAAAGCTGAGCCTGCCCGGAGACGAAGAAGCGCAGCCGCTCGCGGATAATCGGGCCGCCGAAGTTGAACTCGTACAGGTCTTCGTTGAAGTTGGAGGCGCTGCCGTCGTTGAAGCCCAAGTTGTCGCGTTTGTGGGCGAAGAAGCCGCGGAATTGATCGGTGCCTTCCTGCGTTTGTACCGCCACCACGCCGGAGGTCACATCGCCGTGCTCCGCGCCGAGGCCGCCTGTGGTCACTTCCACCTCGCGGAACGAGTTGGAGCCGATGTCGAGCCCGAAACCGGTACCGGCCAGCGGGTCTTTCGCCGAGACGCCATCCACAATAAAGCCGGTCTCATCGGCGCGGCCGCCGCGAATATACAGCCCGGTCGGGTCGCGGACGACGCCTGCCTGGGTGGCCACCACGTCCTGCACGTCGCGCAGCGGGGCCGATTGGATCTGCTCGGCGGAAACCGTGGAGCCACTGGTCGACTGCTCCACATCCAGCAAGGGCCGTTCGCCCACCACCACTATTTCCTCATCGGTGGAGAGGACGGCTTCGCTCAGTTCCACATCGAGCCGCGTCGTCTGCCCGTCGGCCACACGGATGCCCGTGAACAGCTTGCTCTCGAAGCCGATGTAGGAGACGAGGATGTTGTATTCGCCTGCCCGCAGGTCTTCGATGACATAGTTGCCGTCGAAGTCGGTGGCGGCTCCGCGTGCGCTGCCCTGCACAATGAGGTTCACGCCGATGAGCGACTCGCCCGTGTTGGCGTCTGTGACGGTACCGGCAATGCGGCCCTGTCCCCAGACGGGCATGGCAAGACACATCAGCAGTCCTAGCAGAAGGAGTCGGCGCATAGGTTTATCGTTTCGGAAATCCGAGGCTTTCGAGCATCAGGTGGATGGCGCGTTTGCCCGCGTCAAGGTCACCTTCGGGGCTGGCAAGGAGTTGGGCGCTCGTCTGTTCGTTGATGAGCGGAAGCGCAAACAGGCCCACTCGGCGGTCAGCGCTAATCGAGGCAATGGTGGCAGGGCCGGTCCAATCGCCCTGTTGGCCTTGCCGCGTCACGTAGCGGTAGTTGGCCCGGTAGAGCGGGAGGATATTCGCTCCCTCGGCGATGAACGGAAGCGTGTTGATCGAAAACGCCTGGTTCTCCAGCACCGGCAGTGACTCGGCCACGCCCGGCAGGTTTTGTATGGGTTCAACCCCTGCGCCGATGGGCAGCCGCAGTTGCTCGCGCAAGGTGTCGGGGAAGACGAGCAAATCGCTCAGCGGAAGGAGTAAAATCGCCGGGTTGCCCGTGTTTTCCTGAATATCGGTGGGCAGGGAAATGGGTGTATGCACCATCAGCTTGCCGCCATTCTCGAAGAACAAATCCGTCACGCCTGCGGCAAAGGGCAGGTTATTGCTGGTGACGTTGTTGGTGGAAGCCGTGGTGACCCAGTAGATGTATTGGTACAGCGTCAGTTGCTGGCGCAGCGTGGGGTCGGCGTTGGGTGGAAGCTGGTCCGAGCGGGGCGCGAGGCCCGTGGTGCCCGTGGCAAATGGCGTCGAAATATCCCAGATGTCGACCGCGGTGCCGGGTGGCAGATACTCGCGCAGCAGGTTGACATGGTAGTCGGTGAGGTTGCCTGCGACGGACTTACGGTAGTCATTGACATAAAGCACCTCGCCTGCGCTGCGCTTCACATGCCACGAAAAACGCTGGAGGGTGCTGGTGGTGTCGGTCTGGTCAACGGCGCGGAGGTACAGGACGTTGTCGGCATCGAGTTGCAGGCCGGGCACCGAAAACGCCGAACTGCGGAAGGCGCGGCCCGTGAACAGCCGGGCATCGGTCACGTCAGCCGCCGGGTCCTGGCCAACGAATGTCACAAACGAGATGTCGGGTGGGAGTTCGACAAAGTTGAGGCTGTCGTTCAAACTTACCTCAATGCGACTCAGGTTGTCGGGGCCTTCAGGGTCGTCGGCTTCCCACGCGAAGGTGAAGATGGAAAACGTGGTGTCCGGCGGCTCATCAAACAAGCTAAACCGGATGGTAGGCGGAGCATTCTGGATGGGAAAAACGGTGCGGGCCGGGCTGCCGTCTTTTAACCCTTCATTGTCGACAGCGCGGACTTCGAAGATCACGTCAGCGGCCCGCTCGCCGCTGGGAATGGGAAGCAGCACAAGGCTGTCATTGCGTACGGTGCTGGTCCAGCCCTCTTCGGGACCGGCAGGTGGTTGATCCTGGGAATAGAAACGCAACTCATACGCCGCCACAAACCCGTCCACATCGGTGCCGCTCCAGGCGATCGCCACCGTGCTAGAAAACCGCTCCGCCCCTTCGAGGTTGTCTACCAGCGATGTGTCGCGCACACTCAGCGCCGTCTCGGGCGGCTGGTTTTCATCCGCCGTGCCTGAGATATCGGTGTCACAGGCGGCAAACATGAGCAGGACGGCTGCTAGAACAGCAAAGCAGACGGATTTATTCCCAATAAAAGGCATACGGATCCTCAAAACGAAAGCAGGGGAAAGGGAGAACAAGGCTATGGGTTACGCTCATTCTCCCTTTCCCATACTCACAAACGCTCGTTTACTTGAGCAACAACATCGACCGCGTGAAGGAATGCGTAGCGGTCTCCAGGCGGTAGAGATACAACCCACTCGGCAGGTTGGCCGCCTCGAAGGTGACGTTGTATGCGCCCGTGGGCTGCGTGCCTTCGACGAGGGTTGCTACTTCGCGGCCCAGCACATCGAACACCGTCAGCTTCACGTCCGACGCGGCGCCCAGTGTATACTGGATCGTGGTGGCCGGGTTGAACGGATTCGGATAGTTCTGGTCGAGCGCAAAGGTGCCCGGCAGTTCGCCTTCTTCGATATCCGTGCTGATGTCGCCGGGGACGCCCGGGGCCAGCTTGTAGTCGCCAAACGAGAACCACCAGATGCCCTGGATCACATCCACGACATCGCCATCCGTAAACGTGGTGGTGTTGAAGTCGCTCGACAGATTCGGTGAGACATCGTCGGCGAGGACTTCATTGTCCGGCGTGCCATCCGAGGAGAAGGCCCATTCGCCAAAGCCGGCGTCGGCTTGCGTGATGGTTACGTTTTCGAAGCGGAGCAACATGCCCTGGTGTGCCTGCGCCACGGCTTCATCTTGCAAGGCGGTGGTAGGCACCGTCAGGTAGGCATACGGCGTGCCGCCTGTGGACATCACGCTCATGGTGACATCGTTAAGCTGGGTCACAACGCCGAATTGCTCACCGATGGTCGCCTCAGTGATTTCAATGACATCGCCGGGGGCAACGGAGGTGCCTTCGGGAATCACTACAGAAAGGCCAGACCACGGACCCAATTCGGGGTCATCCTGAACCGTTGCCACGCCGCTTCCCAAGATATCCACGGTTTGCACCGTCGCCGTGATGCTCATGGGCGTCGTGATGCCTTCAAACGGACTGCCATTTTCGCCGCTTTCCTCGGGGGAAGCAGGCTGCTGAATATCTTCGATGCTGTTGATGCCATCATTCAGGATACGGTAGCTTCCAGACGTAGACTCGAAGGCCGCGCCGTTGATGTCTTCGGCCACGGCTATGTACGCCACAAAGACACCGTCACCTTCGGAGGGGATTTCGGCGGTATAGGAGCCGTCGCCCTGCGGCGTTGTCGCTACCGAGACCACGTTGCCTGTGCTGGTGGTATACACCACCGCGACGTTGGCGATATCGGTCGGGTTAGCGGCTTCAACATTCACCGTGACAGTCACCGGGTCGCTGCCCGGCACAAAGTCAGGGCCTTCCACCGTCACGTTCGTGATTGTTGGTTCGGCAAGGATTTCGAGGTCGTCGTCGGTGAAGGGGGAAATCTGCATAAAGGTTCCAGCGGGAGCGCCCACAAATTCAAACGCCTCGAAGGCACCCCGGAAGACCACGAAGCCTTCCACGTTGACCAAGGAGCCGGGAGCAGGCGGCTCGAAGGGGGCGCCTGCGTCGCGGGTGTTCCACGGCGGGTTCTCATAGACCCCAATGCGGTCGTTGCGGTAGCGTAGTGACAGGTCATCGTTCTGCGTGAACGTTGTCCCGCCGTCGGTCGAGAGGTTCCAGTTGGGCCGGCCGGTTTCAGCGAGGGTACGGCGCAGGATCGTGGCATTTTCGATGCGCACGTACTGGTTGATCAGGTCGCTGTAGTTGTCCCAGTTGGGCTGGTTCGTGAACTCACCTACGTTGGTGTTCAGCGCGTCGGTGCCGTCGATCAGCACCGGGTCGAGGATGCTGTCCGGGAGGCCGTTATCCTGGTAGGAGCCTAGCGGCTCGATGGATTCGGGCACGAACTGCGAGGTGGTGCCAAAGTAGCCGAGGCTACCAGTCACGCGGATGACATCGCCCACGAGTACATTCAGCAGGCCCGTGTTTTCATAGTCGGCGTCGGTAATCTGCATGCCCATGCCTTCCACACCATCGGTGGCCGCCGCGATGTCGCGCACAAACACGTTGATGCGGTTGGGGCCGCCACGGGTGTCATCGAAGGAGGACAGCCCCGAGTCGTACGGGTCGGACAGCACCACGACGGTGATCTGAACCTGATCGCCCGTGATTTCGGGCATGATCAGCGAGGCAACTTCTGCATCGGTCAGGTCAGCGCCTTTCTGATTAAGTTCGGTGAGGTTGGCATCCGGGATTTTGTTGAGGTCGCGTACGGTTACGGCTGTCTGTGCCCAGGCTGACCCGGCAAAGAGCAGCGCGATAAACGTCGCAAGGATGGTAACACGTTTAGAGATCATGTTGGTTAGTGTGGCTTGTTGAGTGGAGGGTTGGTCAGTGACTCGATGCACCCCACGCGCCGTCCCCCAACGGCACAGACGCATCAAGGCAGGCTGGTGGTTTATTTGATGATGGCAAACTTGCCCTCTTGGACGTCGCCAGAATCAAGGTCTTTTACGGTGAAGAAATACAAACCGGTGGCAATGTCAAGTCCGTTGCCCGAAAGTACGTCCCACGAGTGCTCGCCGCCCGAAAGCTGGCGGTCGTCGCCGCCGAAGTCATCGTACCAGCGAATGTCACCCTGGTAGGTGGCGGAATTATGGTCTAACTCGGCGACAATCTCTCCGGCGAGGGTGTAAATGCGGATTTCGGCGCGGGCGGGCAGGTTGTAGAAGTTAAGCCGCCGTGTGCGGTTGGTGCTGCCATCCCAGGCGGCGCGCACGCGGTACGGGTTCGGATAGACGCCCACCTTGCGGTTTTCGGCCGTCGGCGGCGTGCCGGGGAAGACACGCTGGGCGTTCGAGGTGCGGCTCGACTCGAAGGAGGCTAGTCCCGCGTCGGGATCGCCCTCATCAAACGCCGTCACGGTGAACAAATACTGCCAGCCCGAGAGCAAGCCGTCGGCCTCGAATCGGTACCAGTATTCGGTCGGGTCGTTCTCGAATGTAACGGCGGCGTCCAGTTCGACTTCATCGAGGCCGTTGTTAAAGCCTGTTCGGTTGCCGGGGCGGTCGTACTGGGCCACCAGCGCGGCGGCGTCCAGAATCGGCGTGTTCGGGTTGCGATCGTCGCCGGGGTTGCTGCGGTAGATGCGGTAGCCCTCGAAGTCGGCCTCGCCGGAGACCGGGTCGATGGATTCTTCAGCGGAGCGGTCCCAGTAGAGTACCGCTGCGCCTTCTTCCAACTCCACCCGCAGGCGCGGCGAGCGTGGCGGCTCGGGAATGAGATAGCGGTCCAGGACGCCGTTGTTGTTTACGTCTTCATCGGCGTCGAGGCGGCCGTTGTAGTTGTTGTCTTCGCCCGAATAGGTGCGCCGTGCCCATTCGATGTTGTTGACCAGCAAGCGGCGGCTTTCAGGCGTGTCGATGGATTTGCCCGTTTGGCCCTGAAACTCATCCGGCTTGAGGGCTGCGACAAACGCAAAGGTCACCTGCAACGTGTCGCCGGGCGCGACGAGTGGAAACGGCCCCAGTGGCACCAGCCCAATCCAGTTGCCGCTCGACTGCTGCCCGTCGGTGCGCAGGCGCTCAAACCAGTCGTCGCGGGCGGCCTCGAAGGCGTCGGGGGTTTCATAGACTTCCGGGTTGGGGAAAGGCGTGGCCATGCGGCGGTATTTCTCGTCGTCGCTCGCCGGGCGCGACAACTCGT
>JAUIDY010000178.1 GCA_030428385.1 Rhodothermia bacterium
TGGTAGACCGTAGCATCGCATGGGCCTCGGCGGTGAAGGACGTGGACCCCAACGCCGAGATTATTGGACCGGCGCTGTATGGCTTTGCGGCCTATGCCTGGTTGCAAGAAGCGCCCGACTGGGACCAGGTGAGCGCCGGACACGACTGGTTCATCGACTACTACCTGGACCAGATGCGGCAGGCCGAGCAGACGGCGGGCCGTCGGCTCTTGGATGTACTGGACGTGCACTGGTACCCGGAGGAATATGGCGACAACCGCATCGTTGACGCGGCGGCGACCACCCCCGCCGACAACGCGGCTCGCCTTCAGGCCCCGCGCACGCTCTGGGACCCCACCTTCGACGGCGATAGCTGGATTGCCCAGTGTTGTAATGAGTTTTTGCCCATCCTGCCCCGCCTTCAGCAGTCGATCCAGCAAAACTATTCCGGCACCCGCCTCGGTATCAGCGAATACGACTTTGGGGGCGGCGATCATATCTCTGGCGGCATCGCCCAGGCCGATGTGCTGGGCCTCTTCGGCAGGTACGAGGTGTACCTCGCCACCCTCTGGGGCATCGAGGCGCAGGACGCCTACATGTCGGCGGCTTTCTCGCTGTATCGCAACTACGACGGGCTGGGGAGCACCTTTGGCAACACCAGCGTCCAGGCCACCACCACAAACAACGAGACAACGTCCATTCATGCCGCCATCGAAGGCGACGATGCGGGGACGTTGCATCTGATCGTGCTTACGAAAAACCAGGACGGCGCGCTGGAACTGAACGTCTCGATAGACAGCGATGCCACCTACACCAGCGGCGAAGTGTGGGCCTTTGATGCGCAAGGCAGTTCCATTCGCCGCCTCGATGATGTGGAGGCGATTACGAACAACACCTTCACCTATGCGCTTCCCGGCCTTACGGCGGCACATATTGTGCTACGGTAACCCAGGCCATACACTCGGCACTTTTCTTGCGTAATGAACCGGTGTCGTGCCTAGATCTAACGGTTGTGTTCCGGCAAAGCGCACGCGTTTTGAATCCCCCTACCATCGCGCCGCGCATTAAGTCATTGATTCGTAAGAGGTTGGTCTCGGTTTTTATTGCCGCCGCCTTGATGAAAGCCGCCGTTTGATGTTTTTTAGGAGACGTTTGTAGGTATACCCACCGCCATCAAAAGAGGACCTACTATGAAAAACGCTCCCGTCTTTGTTCTCACTTTAGTGATTCTGAGTGTCAGCGCCTGTGGTGAAGCCGCCGACGTTGACGCGGTTGACCCTGCACCCGTGCCCGAGGTCGCGGCAGCTGCTCAAGGACCTTGCCCCAGCCTGTTGGGCTCGTGGGAATTGGTCTCGATCTCGGACGACTCCCCTGCCCTGACCGGTGAATTTGCCACCGACCCCAACTACCAGATTGCACCCACGCTCAAGGTGCTCAACGAGACCCATTGGATGTTCATCCGGCAAAGCTCCGAGAGCTTTATTCATGCGCAGGGCGGTCGCTATACCCTGGATCCCAGCGGCGTATATACGGAATATGTGGAGTACAGCGCGATTCCAGGGAATGTGGGCCAGGAATTTGAGTTCGACTGCGAACTCGAAGGCGACTCGTTGTGGCAGCACATGGGCGGCCAGGGCGACACCCGGTATAACGAGGTGTGGCGACGCGTGCGATAGGGTTTAGAGGCTGTTTTGATTTTCAGCTTGAGGCGAGCATGATGCCCTCGTGGATGGATTTGATCACGCCTTTGGAGGCACGTAGCCGCGCTACGGGTCGATAAAACGGGGTCAAAGACGCCGCGAGGGGGCTTGCACAGCCCAAGATCACACATCCAAAACAGCCTCTTAATCGAACGTGCTGTTGCCGAAGGCTGGCGTAAATGCTTAATACCAGACACAGCCGGTGCAAAAAACTTGCATGGCTCGTGTCCTGGTATTTTTTTGTGCCTGCCGCCACGCCCGCCGTCTTCCCAACCTGCCTGTTCGTCTCACCATGAAAACCGCCTGCCTTTTCGCCTGCGCCGTTCTGCTTCTTTCGGCCTGCAACACCAGCCCCGACGCCACCCCCGAGATTGATAACGCTGCGGCGGGTACAGCCGTCGCGGTTTCTCTGCCGGATAGCGCGGCCCTCATCACGCGCCTCGGAAGCGACACGCTGGCGGTGGAGCGATGGGTGCGCACGGAAAGCCAGGTGGTAGCCGAAGCCGTCGTTCGCGCGCCCCGCACCACCCGGCGGCACTACACCGTCGCCCTGTCGGCGGACGGGCTGATGCAACGCTTCGAAGAACGCATCTACGACCCTGCTGCCGAGCCTTCGCTGCAACGAACGATGGTGGCCGAGATGACTCACGACGGCTGGGTGCGCACCACCACCGCTGGAGGCACCACCGAAACCGATACCGTGCAGGCGGATCCTGCCGTGCTTCCTTTTATCGACCTGCTCTCGTGGCCCTTCGAACTGGCCCTGCTGCGAGACCGCTCCGAATTTTCGGCCACCCAGCCGCTGCTGGCGGGCAACAACGTGCTCGACTTCGTGATTACCGAGCAGGGCGGCGACAGCGTGATCGTGCGCCATCCGTTCCGGGGACCGTCCGTGGCGATGGTGGATGCAGCAGGGCGGCTGGCCTCGCTTGATGCCTCCGCGACAACCCGCAAGACCCGGGTTTCTCGCACAGACTGGATCGACATTGATGACCATACCGCCCGTTGGGCCGCCCTTGATGCCGCCGGACGCGGCGTGGGGGCGCTGTCGGGGCGCGGCGAGACACAGGCTACCGTGGCGGGGACCAACTTCCTCGTCGATTACGGCACGCCGTCGAAGCGCGGGCGCGACATCTTTGGCAACGTGGTGCCGTGGGGTGAACTGTGGCGGACGGGGGCCAACCGCGCTACGCATTTCTCCACCGACCGTGACTTGCTGCTCGGCGACCCGGAGACCGGCACGCTCGAAGTACCGGCTGGCACCTACACCCTGTTCACCATCCCTGCTGAAGATGGCGGCGTGCTGATCATCAATCGCCAAACCAACCAGAACGGCAACAGCTACGACGAGGCGCAAGACCTCGGGACGGTACCCATGCAGATCGGCGAACTACCTGAAACCGTGGAGGTGTTCACCATCGCCGTGCTCGACGCGGACGAGGACCAGGGTATCCTCCAGCTTCAGTGGGACAACACCAGTTTCTCGGTGCCGTTTTCGGTGCAGTAAGCATATTTCCCAGGAGACGCACGCTTCCATGCGTCATCGCGAGGAGCCAACGGCGACGTGGCGATCTCACCCGGATGGAAAATAACACTCCCTACGGGGTGATCTCACCACATACGGGGTGATCTCACCACAGGATCTACGATCCTTCGTGATGACAAGAAAAAGGGCAGGGTTCACCCCTTGATACCACCCGTCTTTTCTTCCCCTCCTGGGAGGCAGGAGGGGACCGAGGGGAGGTCGAATCCTGCCGCGTCGTAGTTTATGATCCTCCCTCCGACCCGCTCCTTACTACGTAAAGAAGGGGAGAGAGGCCGAGTGTGGTACGGGCAAAACCGCGTAAGGCATCCGTTACTGAATCGGGATGCGGACCTCCGTCGTTTCCCAGCGCATCACGAGGTGGGTGCCCGCCTCGGCCGGTTCAAAGGCGATGGTAAACTGCTGGACCGTTTCGTCGACGGTGTGAGAGGGAACGGTGATCTGGAGGACATCCTGGGCCGTGTCGTAGACATTGGGCGTGAAGTTGTTGCCCTCTAGCCGTCCGGTGCCATCGAGCCCAAGCTGGGGGCTAAAGTGAACCGCCCACGTCGTTTCGCCGGGGATGGTGAAGATGGAATAGGTGCCCGCCGCTAGGGCTTCTCCAGCGACAGTGACATCGCCGGTCAGCGTGATTTCGGTGGCCTCGTTGGCTCCAGTGCGCCACAAATCGCCAAAGGGAACGAGAAAAGACGTGCTGTCCGTATTGTGACCAAAGATGGCGCGGTTGCGCATGTACGGCCGCCCGTATGTCACCTTAACGTAGGTGTCGCTGACGTGTGTTTTGGCGAGGCCGAGCGGGCTGGGACGGCGGGACGGGTGGAGATCCTGGGCGAGCAGGGCGGGCGTGGCAAACAGGCCAAGCGTGCAAAACGCGAGGAGCAGCAAACCAGCGAAGCGCAGGGGAGAGGAAGACATTAGGATCAGGCGTTGGTGGTGGGGAAAACAGCGGACGCGAAGGTACGACCGATGCAACAGTTGGTTCAAGAGCTTGCAGGTGGAGGTGGAAACAATTGGCGTAGGTATCCCTGATGTCATAGTTTGCCCCTGTCCTCGGTCAGCCATCCTAAAAACCATGTCTCCTACCGTCCTGATGAACCGGTCTACGCTTTTCCTTGCCCTGGCCTTGTTGGTGGGCTGCCAACCGGAAACAGCCCCCGAAGCTACACATCCCCTTGCCGGGCTGGACACCCTCGCCGCCGCCTCACTGGAGCAGGCGGTGGCACAGTACCGAGCGATGGACGAAACGCTGCCCGACACGCTTTTTCCGCGCACCATCAACCCCGATGGCACGCTCCGCACCAATACGTCGGAATGGTGGACCAGCGGCTTCTTCCCGGGCAGCCTGTGGTACCTCTATGAATTCACCGGCAACGATGACTTGAAGACACGGGCGCTGGCCCGAACGGCGGCGGTGGAGCCAGAAAGCCGGAACGCGAGCGACCATGACATTGGCTTTAAGGTGTACAACAGCTTCGGCAACGCGCTGCGGCTGACGGGCGACACCACCAACATCCCCGTGCTCCTCACAGCGGCGCAGACCCTCACCACCCGCTTCGATCCCGCCGTTGGCGCGATCCGCTCGTGGGGCGCACACCCGGATACCACCAGCCCCTACCTCGTCATCATCGACAACATGATGAACCTGGAACTGCTGTTCTGGGCCACGCGGCACAGCAGCGATTCAAGCTACTACCACCTCGCCCTCGCCCACGCCGACACCACCCTTGCGAACCATTTCCGGCCCGACGGCAGCAGCTACCACGTGCTCGAATACGACCCGTTGACGGGCGCGGTGCTCAAGAAACGCACGGCGCAGGGTTATGCCGATAGCTCGTCATGGGCGCGCGGACAGGCGTGGGGCTTGTATGGCTACACGATGACGTACCGCGAGACGGGTCTGGCGCGCTACCTCGATCAGGCCAACGCCATCGCGCAGTTTCTGCTGAACCATCCGGACCTGCCCGAAGACAAGGTGCCGTACTGGGACCTCAACGCGCCCGACATCCCGGACGCCCTGCGTGATGCATCTGCTGCCGCCATCACGGCCTCGGCCTTACTGGAACTGAGTGGCTTTGTGGATGAACCGCAGCGCACGTTTTATCTCGACAATGCCGCCACGATGCTGCGCACGCTCAGCACGTCGGCGTACCGTGCCGTGCCCGGCACCAACCACAACTTCCTCTTGCAGCACGGCGTGGGCCACCTGCCCGCCGACAGCGAAGTGGACGTACCGCTCAGCTACGCCGACTATTATTACATCGAGGGCCTATTGCGTGCGCGGGAGATGCTCGCAGATGCGACGCAATAAACGCACGGTCTTGTGATCTCGAACGTAGTGAGAGATCTTCCACGCTGGAAATAGCGCAAACGGGGGAGATTTACTTCGTCCGTCGGCTGCGACTCGTGTCTCGGCTCGGGCTGACGCGTTCTTTTTGTCGTATACTTTACCCGCTACCCAGCCAACCACCACCCCTTCCCCCAGCACCATGCGCTTTTGTTCTTTGGCGACGTATGTCTGCCTGTTTCTGCTTGCCATGACCGCCCTTCCCGTCACTGCCCAGCCCGCAGCGGAGTCGCACGACCACTTCAACGTCGCCATCTATGCGCGGGTGTACGAAGTCATCCAGATGGGCGACCTAGACTGGCTGGAGGAGCACTTCGAGGTGATGGACCAGCACCTGAAGGTGGACAAGATCTACCTCGAAACGCACCGTGACACGATTCTGGCCGACGACGAGACGCTGAACAAGGTGAAGCAGTTTTTTGCCGACCGTGGCATCGCCACCTCCGGCGGCATCACGCTCACCATCAGCGAGCCGAACCGCTTCGAGACGTTCTGCTACAGCAACCCGGAGCATCGCCAGTGGGTGCAGGAAGTCGTCGAACACACCGCGCGGCACTTCGACGAACTGATCCTGGACGACTTCTTCTTCACCAGTTGCAAATCCGAAGGCGAGATCGCGGCGAAGGGTGACCGAAGCTGGACCGAGTACCGTCTCGAACTGCTGGACGAGGTGGCGCGCAACGTCATCATCGCCCCGGCGAAGGCGGTTAACCCCGACGTGCAGGTGGTCGTTAAATACCCGAACTGGTACGAGCATTTTCAGGGCCTCGGCTTTAACCTCGAAACCGAACCGGCGCTGTTTGACAAACTCTACACGGGCACCGAAACCCGCGATGCCGTCCGCAGCGCCCAGCATTTGCAGCAATACCTCGGCTACAACATCTTCCGCTACTTCGAGAACCTCAAGCCGGGGGGCAACGCGGGCGGCTGGGTGGATACGGGCGGCATGCGCTACCTCGACCGCTACGTGGAGCAACTGTGGATCACGCTCTTCGCGAAAGCACCAGAGATCACGCTGTTCGACTTTCGGCAGCTTATGTGGCCGATCCGCCCGCAGCACCGCGCCGCCTGGCACGATCAGGAGACCAGCGTGGATTATGATGCCATCGTGGCCCCTTACCGCCAGGCCGACGGCTCGCTGGAGGGTATCACCATTGCGCGGGCGGCGGGCGTGGCCTTCGACCAGATCGATCCGGTCATCGGCGCGTTGGGCAACCCCGTCGGTGTGCCCAGCTATCGCCCGTTTCATGCCACGGGCGAAGATTTTCTGCACAACTTCCTCGGCATGATTGGCATTCCCATCGACCTGCGTCCTGCATTTCCCGCCGAAGCCTCCACCGTCCTGCTCACGGAGTCGGCCAAGTTCGATCCCGACATCGTGGACAAGATCAAGCAGCAACTGGTGGACGGCAAAAACGTGGTGATTACGTCGGGGCTTTTGCGGGCGCTGGAAGACCGGGGCATTCAGGACATCGCCGAGATTCAGGTAACCGAACGCCGCGCGTTGGTGCAGGACTTCATCGTGGGGTGGGGCGAGGTACAGCAATCCGCCAAACCGATGATTATCCCGCAGATCCACTACCTCACGAACGACTCGTGGGAGTTGGTGATGGCCGTCGATGGCCCGATGGGATGGCCCATCCTGCATGACGCGGACTATGCCAACGGGCACCTGTTTATCCTCACCATCCCCGACAACCCCGCCGACCTGTACCAACTCCCG
This sequence comes from Rhodothermia bacterium, assembly GCA_030428385.1. GTDB lineage: Bacteria > Bacteroidota > Rhodothermia > Rhodothermales > JAAAOL01 > JAUIDY01. Next base: position 7,290 of record JAUIDY010000178.1, read on the forward strand.
CCTGCTGTGCTGACGCGCATCAAGCAGACGATCTTGCAGGACTTCTACGTACGTGTGGACGGCCCCGGCAGCATGTCGATGTATGCCTACGACAACGACACCTTCATCGTGCAGTCGTTCCTGGATGAGCCCACCGACTTGCGCCTTGTTACCGACGGGCGCATCATGACGCTGCGCGACGTAGAGACCGGCGAGGTGCTAAACGGCACCGCCATTCCTGTGCCGCCGCCGGGGGGCTGGGGGCCGCGCCTCGATGCGGGCAAAGCCACGTTTGATACGCGCATCGCGCCGCATTCGTACCGCGTGTTTCGGGCGGAATAGCATCGGGAGGCCCACCGCCGCCGTGTTTGTGGTGATGGCATGGCCCTTTTGGGAAAAAGCTTGCGTAAGGGAAGGGTGACCTTTCTTTCCCGTCACGCAATGCAACAAACCATGCCGATTCATCTTGGAGCCACCGACCTCCCTAAAGTCCTGGGCGCTTACCTTTCCGCGAAGTTGGGCATTGTCCCGGCCAACCAACGCCATGTGGCCGGGGCCGTGCGCCGCGCAGGGCGACAGGCCACCCTGCGCAAGGTCTACACCTCGGCGCTTAACATCCGGCGGCGCTCCCGCGTTAAAAAAATTGCCTATGCCCACGAACTCCCGGTGTATCCGCACTATCCGGGTTCGGAAGTGATCGACTATGGCGAGTGGTGGAACTATTTCGCCCCCGACAAACACCTCGACAGGTTCATGAACGTGGCCGTTGCCCAGGGACATTTTGTCGAACTGATCTTTCACAACAGCGACACAACGCGGCTGAAGCGCGTTGAACTGAACGCGAACGAAGAAGTGCACGTGATCTGGACGGATCAGTAGCAGATACAGGCTTCGCTGACCAGAGCAGGGTGGGCGAACAACGGGCGGGCCGCGAAC
>JAUIDY010000031.1 GCA_030428385.1 Rhodothermia bacterium
TGGGCACAGCGAATAAAAACGCCTTGATGCCCCGCAGCCACGCCGCCGCTGGTCCGCTGTATCTCAATTCAATCAGTTCAGCGTCCGTCACGATTTCGCTGCGTCGCCAAAGCCGAGCAAAAATGTAGATGAGCGCGACGTGTCCAAAGGCGAAGGCCCACCATTCCCAGTTGCCTGCGATGCCCCGGTTGCCCACCACCCCAGCGATATAAAGCGGCGTATCGATGGAAAACGTGGTCGCGGCCATTGACGTGCCTGCCAGCCACCACGGCAGCGACCGGCCAGAGACGAAGAAGTCTTCCAGCGAGTTAGAAGCCCGACGCGACAGATACACCCCCAGCCCTAACGAGGCAAGGATGTAGACAACAACAATGAGCCAATCAAGGGGATGCATAGCACTTTTGGATACCTGGCGCGTACTTTATGTTTGGCGCAAAGAGCCTCTGCATCGTACACACCCATCGACGTGATTCAACCGGCCCAACATACTCCGGCTTCGCGAAAGAAGACAGCGACGACATGCATGATTTGTGTTTGTGCATGTCTCGTCGTGGTCCTTGCCGGGTGTCTACTCCCACCTTCCTCAACCGCACAGACGACACCGATCTCGTTTGGCTCCTCGGACGATCCCCGTGAGCAGTTGCAACGGGTGTGGTGGAAACGGGAGCAGACGTTGCATCTGTTTGGCGGCTTCTCGCTGATTGGGCCGCAATGGCATGGCGCGGGTTTGTTTTCTGCCGAGTTGGTCACCCGCTCCTTTACCTCTCGTATTGGTGGCACTCTGCGAGCGGGGTACTTTGGGGAATATGCGCCCGATGTGGACGAGCCGTATGATGCACTTCGCCTGCTCGACTTCATTCGGTATGAACCGCCCACCCAGACCCCTTTGCATCTACGGGCCGGGATGATCCGGCGCTTGCGGCTGGGCACCGGGCACATGGTGAACTTTTTCGCTTCCGATGTCGCTTGGGATGAGCGGACGGTGGGAACGGAAATACATGTGGAAGGACAGGCTGCTACCCTTTCGGCCTTTACGGATAATGTGGTGCTCGATGGCGTTACGGGAGGGCGGCTGGCCTTGCACCCCTTCTTTCGCTCACCCAACCACCGCTGGGCAACGGCTACGCTAGCTCTAAACTATGTCACCGACTTCGCCCCCCGCCCCGATATCCTCGAACGCCTGGAAGGATATAACGTTGATGCCAGTTTTGTGGCATTCCGGTCGAGCAGCATCGATTTTGTGCCATTTGCGAGCTATGCGTGGTATCAGGACTATGGGCGCGGCATTGGCTTCGGGGCCGAGTTGATCAGCCACGACTTTATCGACCTGTTGAGCTTCCGGCTACGCATGGCGTTGTTCTACAACGGCACGCAGTTTATTCCGGGCTACGTGGGTACGTTCTACACGGTGAATAATCGCTCTGCCCGCACCTTAAACGTCGAAGCGGGGTCCATCTCGGAGCAGTTGGTGGGGGTGCCTCTGGGTCAAGCGCTGGGCGGCAACGACTTGCTCACGGAGTTTCGCCTGCTGATCTCCGACCGCTTTGAATTCTGGTATTCCTTCCGGCGGCACTATGGCACCCAGCGCCTTGGCGAGTACCACCTGCATACCTACCTGCGTGTCATCGACCGAATGCGGCTAAACGTTGGCATCGACCGGTATGGTGTGGGGCACTTCCTCACGCTGTTCAACGACATGGACGACCAAAGTTCGCTGGTCTTTGGCCTCGATGCCCGGCTGCTGGCCTACCTGTGGCTCCACATCGACGCCCGCTACAGCTTCGAGAGGTTGTCCGACACCGCCTCCGGCGAGGAGCGCTATCTCGTCCAGCGTCGCTTTGAGCCGCTTACCGGGATTCGGCTGCGATTTTAGAACCAGGGCTTACGCAATTCGCCCTTTTCAGCGTCATCACAAAGCGCGGCAGGAGTTGTGGTGATCTCACCCCGATAGGAAATAGCACAACAAACGGGGTGAGATCGCTATGTCACGTTGTTCCCCGCAATGAAGAATGGCAAAACGTACGTAAGTCCAGAGGACGTTATTTAACGCCCACGCTCATCTCCAGCATCCTCTCGATGGGCTGCAACGCGCGGAGGCGCAGCACTTCGTCCATCAGCAGTTCAGGCTGCTCGTGTTTGAGGCACAGGTACAGCTTTTCGATGGTGTTGAGGCGCATATGCGGGCATTGGTTACAGGCACAGCCACTCTCTGGCGGGGCAGCGATGAACGTCTTGTTGGGATTGTCCTTCTGCATCTGGTGCAAAATGCCTTCTTCCGTCGCCACGATAAACTCCGTGGCCTCGCTTTCGCGGGCGTAGCGGCGGATGTTGCTCGTCGACCCAATAAAGTCAGCATGGCGCAGGACGGCTTCTTCGCATTCAGGATGCGCCAGCACCGGCGCGTTCGGGTGCTGAACCTTCAGGCGAATCAGCTTTTTCTCACTGAAGGTCTCGTGGACGATACAGACGCCGTCCCACAGCACCATGTCGCGCCCTGTTTCCTTGCTCAGGTAACGTCCCAGGTTTTTGTCGGGCGCAAAGATGATGGGTTGGTCTTCGGGTATCTGTCGGATGAGATGCTCGGCATTGGACGACGTGCAGATGATGTCGCTGAGGGCCTTCACCGCCGCCGAACAGTTGATATACGATACCACGATGTGATCCGGGTGCGCCTTCACGAACGCCTCGAACTGATCGCCGGGGGCTGAGTCAGCCAGCGAGCAACCGGCGTTGAGGTCGGGCAGCAACACTTTCTTCGACGGATTCAGGATTTTCGCGGTCTCTGCCATAAAGTGTACACCGGCGAAGACAATAATGTCAGCATCGGTCTCGGCGGCTTTGCGCGAAAGCCCCAACGAATCGCCAATGTAATCGGCGATGTCCTGGATGTCGGGCTCTTGGTAGTAGTGCGCCAGCAAAATGGCGTTTTTTTCGACTTTCAACCGCTCGATTTCGTCAAACAGGTCGAGCGTGGGATCTATTTCTTCCGGGATAAAACCAATGGCGGGGTCAAGGACAGCAAGTTCAGTCATGGATACCTCGATGCAGGTGAAAAGGCCTGTGGGGTGTCGTAGCCAGTTAGTGCCAGAAGTGTTCCGGTTTTTTGTCGATCAGGTCAGCAGGTCGATCAGGTCGACAGAGCTTTGGGGGAAGGGTAGCGATGCTTCCGGGCACGGCGCGCCGCCACAGGTGCTTGTAGCAAGAGACGCTCCCACACTCCCTTCCCCCCACACGCCCATACCCAACCTACTCCGCCACGGTGTCCCCCACCAACAGCCCCTGCTCCATGTGCAACACCCGGTCCGCCATCGCAGCAAGGCTGGGGTTGTGCGTCACGATGACGAACGTCTGCCCGGTGTCGCGGCTGAGGCGTACCATTTCCTGATGCAGCGCCTCAGCGGTTTTGGTGTCGAGGTTGCCCGACGGCTCGTCGGCGAGAACGAGGGCGGGTTGGTTCATCAGCGCCCGCGCCACAGCCACGCGTTGCTGCTCCCCGCCCGAGAGCGCGTTGGGGCGATGCTCCGCCCGCTCGGCCAACCCCAGCAGCGTCAGTAATTCCAGTGCCCGGGCCTCGACCGTACGAAGTGCCTTGCCCTGAATCAACGCGGGCATGGCCACGTTTTCGAGAGCCGTAAACTCGGGCAGCAGGTGATGAAACTGAAAGATAAAACCAACCGCGCGGTTGCGGAAGTGCGCCAGTTCCTCATCGTTTTTGACAAAGATGTCGCGACCGTCCATGTACACATGCCCTGCATCGGGCCGGTCCAAAGCCCCAAGCAGATGCAGCAGGGTGCTTTTGCCCGTTCCACTCTCCCCCACCACAGCTACCACCTCACCCGCCTGTACTTCGAACGACACGCCCCGCAATACCTCCAGCGTCCCACCGTGCGCTGTGGGATAACTTTTCGTCAGGTTTATGACGCTCAGGAGAGGTAGAACGGGTGCTGTCATGGGTGGTGATACGGGAAATGGGAAACGTGAGGGTGCCAATCCATGGAGCCTGGGTTCCGTTGGAGGCATCTACACGTCATGACCTTGATTACAAGATGTTTTTAAAAAACGTAGTGCCTTCGCCCGTACCAAGTTCACGATTTACGCCTTCACGTTTCACGAATCCTACTCATCGCGGGCGATGCCGTATTTGTTCATCTTGTTATACAGGTGGGAGCGCTGGATACCGATCGCTTCGGCAGTGCGGCTTACGTTCCAATCGTTCGCTTCCAGCTTGTATTCGATGAATAGCTTTTCGGCCTGGTCGCGGAAGTCGCTGAACTCTTCGTATTGCTGCAACAAACCCTGAATGGGATTCGCCCCGCTGCCACCAGGCAGCACGTAGCGGTCGACATCCTGCACATCAATCGCCTCGCCCTCGCTGAGGATGAGCAGGCGCTCCACCACGTTGTGTAACTCGCGGACGTTGCCACGCCAGTCCAGTTGTTTCAGACGGTTCAGGGCACTTTCAGAGAAAGGCTTGGGATCCACACCATTGCGGCGCGCCAGCCGTTCGGCAAAGTGTTTGGCAATGATGGGAATGTCGTCGCGACGCTGGCGCATCGGTGGTACATGTACCAAGATGACGCTGAGCCGGTGGTACAGGTCTTCGCGAAAGTTGTCTTCTTCAATCTCTTGGAGCAGGTCTTTATTCGTCGCCGCCACCACGCGCACGTCGACGCTGATTGACTTGTCGCCACCCACACGGGTGATTCTGTTCTCTTGCAACGCCCGCAACACCTTGGCCTGCGCCGAGAGGCTCATGTCGCCGATTTCATCGAGGAAAAGCGTTCCCCCATCGGCCTGCTCAAATTTGCCGATGCGCTGCTTCGTTGCACCCGTAAATGAGCCTTTTTCGTGGCCGAAGAGTTCACTCTCGATGAGTTCGCTAGGGATAGCAGCGCAGTTAACCTCCACCATGGGTCCTTCTTTGCGGCTTGACTGCGCGTGGATCCACTTGGCAACGAGTTCTTTACCCGTTCCAGCCTCGCCCGTCACCAGCACCCGCGCCTCGGTAGGTGCTACCCGGCCGATGGTGTCCTTGATGCGGTTGATAGCAGGACTCGTGCCCAGAATAGGCGTTAGCTCATGCTCGTGCTGCTCCACGAGCGTCTGGCGCATCCGGCGGTTTTGCGTCTCCAACTGCCCCCGATCCAGCGCATTGCGCACGGTGAGCAGCAGGCGATTCAGGTCTGGGGGCTTCTCGATGAAGTCGTATGCGCCGAGTTTGGTGGCCTCCACCGCCGTTTCGATATTGGCATGCCCCGAGATCATCACAAACGGCACCTCGGGTGCCTCTTTTGCCAGCACTTCCAGCACTTCCATCCCGTCGCGCTTCGGCATCTTGATGTCGAGCAAGACGAGATCATACGAGCCGGAACGGAACACCTGCAGCGCCTCCTCCCCATCCACGGCCTCGTCTACCTCAAAGTCTTCGTATTCCAGAATTTCACGGAGGGTGCGACGAATGCTAGCTTCGTCATCAACGACGAGAATGGTCGGCATGGGCGTTCGGGCTGAATGCTACAAAAAAAGGGGCGCATGGTCATGCGCCCCTTCTCAACGTCTTACGACGCGTTTTGCTTCGCCTTCGTTCGGGCGATGTAAAAATCCATGCCACTTGCCAAGCTGGCATCCGGATAATCGTCCTTGATCTGCTCGTACACCTCCAGCGCCTCGTCGTAGGCTCCCCCTGCTTCGTAGGCGCGGCCCGCATCCAAGAGATACTGCGGTGACGTTTGCTCACTCTCGTACAGGGTGGCGGCACGACGGAACAGATCCCCCGCCCGCGAGAACTCGCCCCGGCCTTCATAGATGGCGGCCTCGCCAGCGAGGGCACTGGCACCCACAATATTGGCTCCGGCATCAAACGCATCAAACCATGTCAGCGCTTCATCATAATTGCCCATGCGGAAGTACGAGTCGGCCACATAAAACTTGGCAATGTTGCCCGGTGCGGTGCTTCCATATTCATCGGCCACTTCCAGCAGTCCAGGTGCCGATTCCGTGCCATCAAGGGCAACCTGGTAATCACCGGCTTCATACAGGCGCAGCGCCAGGCCCAGTTCCGACTGCGCCTCGTCTGCCTTTTGGCCCTGGAGATATCCCCAGCCAATAATTCCTAGGATGACAAGGACAACGGCCGCAATAGCGCCATAGACCAGCGCTCGATTTTGATCCAGAAAGGCCCACGCTTTGGCATAGGTCGTGATGACCGCATCTTCACGCAGCTCCTGGCGTTTGGTAATGGGCTTTGGTGGGTTGAGTGTAGACATAGGATGGTTCGTTCGCTCGTTTCGCCTCGGTGAAATCCGCTACGCCGCCGGGCGGTTTTAAATTTTTTTGCAGAAGAGGAAGTTATTGGTTTCATAACGCGAGTGCAATGCGTTGCACCCGGTGGGCTTAAACGCACGATGTTTTCATCGTTTCCACTTCAGCGCCCCCGTCCGGCGACCAATCGCGTTCTTTCGCGTGATTTCACGGTTAATACCCTGCGCTGCCGTGGTCGATGTGGCAGGGCTATCGTATGTTGGATCACACGGGTTGAAAGGTATTTCGCGACGATTTTGCCGTGCCCTGGCGGCTCGTACAACTCTTCTTTTTTACGTCACCCAAACTCAGTAAGATTTATGGCGATCAAACTCGGCATCAACGGTTTTGGACGCATTGGTCGACTGGTCTTCCGCGCCATTCTGGAGCGTGGTATTGATACGTTCGACATTGTTGCGGTTAACGACCTTACCGACGCCAAAACACTGGCCCACCTCTTTAAATACGACTCGGTCCACGGCACTTTCCCCGGCACCGTCGCCGTCGATGGCGACTACCTTGTGGTGAACGGTGATCGTTTTCGTGTCTTCAGCGAACGGGACCCCGCCAAGCTGCCCTGGGGCGACCTCGGATGTGATGTCGTCATCGAATCCACCGGCGTCTTCCGCACCCGCGACAAAGCCGCGCTGCACCTCGCCGGTGGTGCCAAAAAAGTAGTCATCTCGGCTCCGGCCAGCGGCGCTGTGGATGCCACCGTGGTGCTGGGCGTGAACGACGACGTGCTGACGGGCGCGGAAGAAGTCATCTCCAATGCCAGTTGCACCACCAACTGCCTCGCCCCGATGGTGAAGGTACTTGATGATGCCTTCGGCGTGGAGAAAGGACTCATGACGACGGTGCACGCCTACACCGCCGACCAGAACATCCAAGACGCCCCCCACAAAGACCTGCGCCGGGCCCGTGCCGCCGCGCTCTCGATTATTCCGACGACGACGGGTGCTGCCAAAGCCGTGGGCCTCGTGCTGCCCGAACTGCAAGGCAAACTCGATGGGATGGCGCTTCGCGTGCCGACTCCCGACGGCTCCTTCACCGACCTCACGGTTGTGCTTAAAACCGAAGCCACCGCCGAGGAAATCAACGCGGCCTATAAGGCAGCAGCAGAAGGCGCGTTTAAAGGTGTCCTCGAATACACCGAGGATCCCATCGTTTCCATCGACATCATCCACAACCCGCACTCGTGCATCTACGATGCCGGGAACACGATTGCCAGCGGCACGCTGGTGAAAGTAACGGGCTGGTATGACAACGAATGGGGCTATGCCAACCGCACCGTGGACATCGCCCAGAAACTGGTCGAGTTGTCGCAGTAACGAGCATCTGTGCTGTGCTTCCACATCGTCAGCGGGGGCGTGAGGATTTCCCCTCGCGCTCCCGCTTTTTTTAGCGTGAAACGTCGAACGTCAAACGTGTGGGTGCTCACTTCATCGTTGGCAAACCATAAAGGTCGTGCCTTGCGAACGGCAGACTAGCCATACGAGGCACTATCATGCAGGGTTAAGTTCACGTCTTCACGCTTCACGTCATCATCTCCACTCCCCATGCCAAAACTTTCCATTGACTCCCTCGATCTGCAGGGTAAGCGCGTGCTCGTTCGGGTCGATTTTAATGTCCCACTGGGTACCGACGAAGCAGGCAATACCATCGTCACCGACGACACCCGCATCCGGGCGGCCCTTCCGACCATCCGCAAAATCATTGGCGATGGTGGCAAAGCCATCCTGATGAGCCACCTGGGCCGTCCCAAAGGGGGTCCCGACCCCGCATTTTCGCTGCGCCCTGCCGCTGAGCACCTGGCCACTTTACTGAATCAACCGGTTGGCTTTTCGGAAGAAACCGTGGGAGACGCTGTGGAAGCCCATCTTGCCGAACTGACCGAGGGTAGTGTGCTGGTGTTGGAAAACACCCGGTTTTATGACGAAGAAAAAGCCAACAATGCCAACTTTGCGGCGCAACTGGCCCGTCTCGGCGACGTGTTTGTAAACGATGCGTTCGGTTCGGCGCACCGCGCCCATGCCTCCACCGAAGGCGTCACCCACCACATCGGGCAATCCGCGATGGGCTACCTGCTGGCACGCGAAGTGACCTACCTCTCGCAACTGCTTGATAATCCAACCGCGCCATTCGTTGCCATTCTTGGCGGTGCCAAAGTGTCGGACAAAATCGGTGTCATCGAAAACCTGCTTGACCGGGTGGATCACTTACTGATCGGTGGTGCGATGAGCTACACGTTCCTGAAAGCGCTGGGTCAGACGACCGGCACGTCGCTGGTGGAAGAAGACAAACTGGAGCAAGCCAAAGCCCTGTACGAACGCGCCAACGGCAAAATCCTGCTGCCTGTAGATCACGTTGTCGCCGCGGCGTTTGCTGCCGATGCCCCGCACCATGTCGTGGCAGGCGATATTCCCGACGACGAAATGGGTCTTGACATCGGCCCCGCGTCGGTGGCGGCCTACCGCGAAAAACTGATCGACGCCAAAACCATTGTGTGGAACGGTCCGATGGGTGTTTTTGAAATGGAGGCGTTTGCAAAAGGAACCATCGCCATCGCCCAAACCCTCGCCGACGCCACGGACGACGGCACGCTTTCGGTGGTGGGCGGCGGCGACTCGGTGGCCGCCATCACACAAGCCGGGTTTGAAGACGATGTAAGCCATGTCTCTACCGGCGGCGGTGCCATGCTCGAATTTCTCGAAGGCAAAACGCTTCCCGGCGTCGCGGCCCTTGATGATGCCTGACGGGCCTTCCTTTTTTGTATCTTGAAGGGCAAAGGAAGCTACTCCTTTGCCCTTTTTTCCTCAACCCCAATCGGCTCCTGTACTACTTCTTCAACCCGCCTTGATGCAAGTCCTCCCAGACTCGACGAACAATCCAATTGCGGCCCCTGACACCGCTGCTGTCTCTGCTGCCCCACCCCCTGAAAGTTTCGGCTCGCTGTGGCAAGCCCTTCGTGCAGACCTTGCCAATGCAGAACTGTGGATGTTGTGGCTCACGACGGGCTTTCGCATCCTGCTCATCCTGCTCGTCTCCTGGCTTTTTGTCCGGATTATCTCCCGGGTCACCAAGCAGGTGGGGCAACGGTATGAAGAATTTCCGGTGCTTCACCCTCGCCGTCAGCGGGCGATGACGGTTACCAACCTGCTTGATTCCTCAGTGCGCTATGTGGTGTGGCCCATTGCCTTCGTGTTGATCCTGAGCGAACTCGGCGTTAATGTGGGGGCGTTGATTGCCACGGCTGGGATTGCCGGTTTGGCCATTGGTTTTGGGGCGCAAACCCTCGTGAAAGACGTTATTAGTGGGGTCTTTTTGCTGTTCGACGATACGATTCATGTAGGCGACCGCGTCCGCGTTGGTACCGACTTCGGCGTCGTAGAACACATCGGTGTGCGGCTGCTGAAGGTGCGCAAGTTCGACGGTGAGTTAATGATGGTCCCGGCGGGTGAATTGCGCATCTTTGGCAACACCAGCATCGGCTTTATGCGTGCCGTGGTGGAAGTGGGCGTCTCGTACGAGCAAAACCTCGACACCATCGTCCCGATTGTGGAACGCATCGCCAAAGCGTGGGCAGCTGACTTCAAGTCCATCCTGATGGAAGAAGAACCGCAGGTCCTTGCCGTGACCACCCTCGGCGACTCCAGCGTTAACCTGCGGGTGGTGGTTCAGGTCATCCCGGGCGAACAATTTGCCGCTGAGCGCGACCTGCGCCTCCGTCTGAAGCGCGAGTTCGACCGCTTGGGCATAGAAATTCCGTTCCCGCGCCGCACCATCTACATGCGCAACGAGCCAGCCCCGCCTGTGCGCGATGTGGTGGATGAGGTGCCCGAGACTGAAAACGAGGAAGAAGCGTTTTCCGGCAGCGAGTAGCCTGAAAATCCCCCTTGCCTCGTCGGTGCGCTGCGGCTATCTTTGCGCCCTCAAGCCTTTCTGTCCAGCGACTTTTCTATGGCAACACGGGTTTACACTTCCGTAGCGGATCTTGACTTTGACCTATACGCCCTGCCCCGCATGCCCCGTCCCGAGCGGGTGCTGCTGGTACCACCCACACACTTCGAGGTGGCCTATGTCATCAATCCCCACATGGAGGGCAACATTGGAGAAGTCGATGAATCGGAAGCCGCCCAGCAATGGCAGGCCCTGCACGAAGCCTATGTCCGTGTGGGCATCCAACCTGCCACGCTGACGCCTGAACCAGGACTGCCCGACCTCGTGTTCTGTGCCAACCAGACGCTCCCCTATCGGCAATCCGATGGAACACGCGGCGTGGTGCTCAGCCATATGTATGCTCCGCAACGCCGTCCAGAGGTGCAACACCTGACGGCATTTTTTGAGGATCAGGGGTATGTGATCCAGCCGCTGCCCGCATCGGTCAATTTTTTCGAGGGCATGGGCGACGCGCTCTGGCATCCGGGCCGGGCACTGTTATGGGGTGGTCATGGTTTTCGCACCAGCTTTGCAGCGTATCCGCATCTCAGCGAAGCGCTTGGCGTGCCGGTCATCGCGTTGCAACTTGATGATCCCGACTTTTATCACCTCGACACCTGCCTGAGTGTCCTTGACGAACACACCGCGCTGATCTATCCCGGCGCGTTTCAGCCTGAAGGCGTCCGGCTCATCCGGCATGTGTTCTCTACGATTCTGGAAGCGCCCGAGGACGAAGCCCGAACGTTGTTTGCCTGTAACGCCCACTGCCCCGATGGCACCCACGTCTTTATCCAGCAGGGCTGCACGGAGACCAACCACATGCTGCGTGTTGCCGGGTTTACACCCGTAGAATTGGCCACAGATGAATTCCTCAAGTCCGGCGGTTCGGTGTTCTGCATGAAGCAGATGTTCTGGTAACCACACCTCCTTTGTACGTGACTATCTCCGTCATCATTCCCACCCTCAACGAATCAGCGTGCATCGAAGAAACGCTTCGCTCCGTGGAGGCACAACTGGGTCCGATAGATATTATCGTTGCTGATGGCGGCTCAACGGACCATACGATCGATCTTGCCAAAAAACAGGCGCGCGTGGTGAGAAGCAAACGGGGACGGGCGGTGCAGATGAACGCCGGAGCCCGTCACGCCAGGGGCGAGGTGTTGCTGTTTCTACACGCAGATACCACCCTCCCTTCCGGTGCCTTCCGCCTGATTCGAGAAACCCTCGCCGAGCCCCCGGTCAACGCAGGCATCTTCCGGCTGCAGTTCGATAAGCATTCCCCCTTACTGCGGTTCTACAGCCTTTGCACCCGGCTTCCAATTGCCCTCCTCGCGTTTGGCGACCGGGCACTGTTCGTACGCCGTACCACCTTTGAGGCGTTGGGTGGCTTCCCCGCCCAACCGATGTTTGAAGACCTGGAACTCGCCCGTACGCTCGCGACGCGGGGTGGCTTCCGATACCTCAATGAAGCCGTCACCACTTCTGCGCGGCGGTTTCAGCACCACGGTCCGCTGCGGCAACAATGGCTCAACACCCGGCTTTGGCTCCGCTACGTCCTCGGACGCCCCACTGATAAGCTGGCTCAGCAGTACACCTACCCCGAACTTTCTTCCTGATGGCCCAGCAACTTTTTGTCCCCTCACGTTTCCTCTTGACATAAATACTACTTTAATAGTATTATCTAGCTAGCATTCAAAGCCCAACTGCTATGAAACGAAAATCCCTAACGCCCTTGGGCGAGACCGAGATGGAAATCCTGCACCATGTGTGGGACCTCCGCGATGCCACCGTTGCCGACGTGCGCGACCGCATCCTCGAAAGCCGCGACGTCGCTTACACGACGGTGATGACGGTGATGAAGAACCTCGCCAGCAAAGGCTACCTGACGTATCGCAAAGACGGCGTGACGTACATCTACTCGGCGGCCCGCCGCCCCGAAGACGTGCGCCGCAGCCTTATCGGCGACCTCGTGCATAAGGTGTTCCACGGCTCCCCATTGGCCCTTGTCCAGACGCTGGTGCAATCGGGCGATCTCACCGACGATGAACGGGCCGAGCTTCGGCAACTGATTGACGCGATGGAGGACGACGATGCAAACTCTGCTTGACGCCCTTCAACACATCGGTGCCGCCAGTATGGAAGGGCTATGGCTCCCGATGTTTATGTGGACAACGGCTGCCCTCGTGTTCGTTGTGGCCTTTCGGTGGATTGTTCTATCCGCGCACGTCCAGTATGGGCTTTCCGCGGCGTTATTCTGGTCGCTGCCCTTAGGCCTGCTTGTAGCCGCCTTCACCGAAATCGCCTTGCCGATTGCGCTTCCGGTTCCAGTGCCTGCAACCCTGCCCACTGCTCCGCTGCCTACACTGCCGCAGCCCCTGCCGGCACCTGAAGTCCCGCTTTTCACCCTGATGCACAGCCTTGGCCTTCTTGTTGTACTAATGATTGGCTGGGGCACATTCCGGCTGCTTCAGTTGGGGTTTGATGTGTGGAAGTTGAGAAGGATTTCGTCACTACCAAGTCAAGAAATACCTCAAGTAATACTTACGCATGTGTGCCTATGGTCCCAACAATTGGGACTCTACAGAAAACCTCGGCTTATTTTTAGTGACCAAGCCACGGTGCCGTTCACTTTCGGTTGGAGCCGGCCCGTAGTGGTACTCCCTCATGAGTTGGCACTCGACCTCGACGCGCTACGGCTGGTGATGCTGCACGAATTAACACACGTTCGGCGTCGTGACTTCGTCTGGCATCTTGCGGAGCATGTTGTGTCTGCCCTCCTGGGCTGGCATCCGCTTGTGTCGCACTTGCAGCGCCGCTTGGTCCACGACCGTGAGTTGTTGTGCGATGCCGAGTTGATGCGTCATCAAGCCCTTAATCGCAAAAACTATGCGGCGCTGCTGCTGCGCTTCGCCGAGACGCCGCGCCCCGTTCCAGCCCTGGCCCTGAGCATGGGCGACACCCACCATCACCTAAAAAAACGACTGCTTGCTATGAACAAAACCACTCGCATGATCGCTCCCCGCTGGGCCATCCTCACCGGCGCTTCGCTGCTGCTGCTTTCCATCACCACGTTCGTGGCCTGCTCCGATATGGTGGGGCCAGAAACCAATGCTTCTGCCCGGCAAGCTATCGTTGAAAAAGCGGAGCCCGTTGCTGATGACGTATTTGTTGTTGTTGAGGAAATGCCAACGTTGGTTGGTGGCCTGAAAGTCCTTCAAGAGCAGATACAGTACCCGGAGATAGCTAAAAAGGCAGGCATTGAAGGACGCGTCATTCTTCAGTTTATCGTGGATGAAGAAGGTAACGTAACCGACCCGCAAGTGGTCAAAGGGCTCGGCGGCGGCATCAGCGAAGAAGCGTTACGCGTCCTGCAGGCGACAAAGTTCACACCTGGACGTCAGAACGGCGAAAACGTCAAAGTGAAATTGTCTATTCCTTTCTCTTTCCGGCTGGATAATGATCTTCCAACCACAACGCCGTTAATTGAACTAAGTCCCGAATTTCAGGACGCTACGAGCCTTGCGCTGGTGAACCGGCTCAACAACGAAACCCTGACGGTTGAAGAGCGGCAGGCGCTCCAGGCGGAGTTGAAGCAACACGTCGAAACCCTAAAAGCAGCCCCATAAGATTAACCTTCGTCACAGTACCGTGATGTCCACCTCGGCGGAGCGGCCTTCGTCGTCCATGCACAACAACGTGTGGCGGCCCGGCTCCGGGGTGAAGAACACCCGCTCGGTGGGATCACCGGAGAAGATCAGGTTCCCGTCCACAAACCAGTAGATTTGTTTGGAGCCGTTGGACACTGACGCATCCAGCCGGATCTGCTGGTACTGGGCGGGAACTCCTTTTCGCAGCCGAAACTCGGCTTCCGCCATGGGCGCACGAATCACCGGCGGATCGCCCGCAGGCACGCGATCGCAACTAGGGAGGTGTTCGGGGATCAGGTCCAGAGGATAGCCCATCTGCGCGAGCCACGTCGCTATATCCGGGGGCCACTGCGCCACAACTTCTTCGTGATGCGGACGCCCGTGCTTGCAATGCGAGCACAACCGATGGCCCGTGTTGTCGTCTACCAATATGACGCGGTGCAGGTCGCACGGCTGTGCAGGCGAGCGCCCTGGTAAATACCACTCGTCGCGTGACGACGGGCAAAAGTGGGTAGCGGGATGGCCGCTCACCGAACACACCCGGCGGCGCTCCACATCGTGCGGCGGCAAAAACCACCGCGCCGACGGGTTGTCTTCCAGCACCTTCATCAGTGAAAACATAAGCGGAGCCGCCACTTCAGCCCCCACCAAGGCCTGCGATCCCGACGCGTCCATATTGCCAATCCACACACCGACAGCGTAACGCGGCGTATAGCCGATGCTCCACGCGTCGCGGTGCCCATACGACGTTCCGGTTTTCCACGCCACCGTTGGTTGATCACGTGACCACTCCCAGACGGCAGGCAACTCCGGTCGGCGAAGTTGGCTCAAGATGTCCGTCACGATGTGTGCTGCACCGGGCGTTAGGAGGGCCTGCGCAGGCGGCAACACCGTCGAAGGTTGCCAGCGATAGGGCTGATAATTCCCGCCGTTAGCGAGTGCTGCATACAGCGTCGTCAGTTCCACAAGCCGCGCCTCGCCCCCACCGAGGATAAGCGACAGCCCAAAGTGGTTCGCGGGCTTTTCCAGCGTCGTAAACCCCGCTTCGCGCAAAAAATGATACATCTCGTCGGCACCAAGTTCGGCAGACAGTCCCACTGCTGGTACGTTGAGCGAGCGGATCAGCGCATCCTCGGCAGACACGATGCCACTGTAGGTGCGGTCGTAGTTCTCCGGTTGGTAGCCGCCGTAATCAACGGGGATGTCGTGTAGCAAGGTGCGCGGCGAGACGAGCCCTTGATCCAGCGCCAGCGCATACACAAACGGCTTCAGTGCCGACCCCGGCGAACGCGCTGCCAGCGCCCCGTTGACCTGTCCGTTGTGCGCCTCATCAAAGAACGCCTGCGAACCCACCAGCGCCAGCACCTCCATCGTCCGATTATCCAGCACCACTACCGCGCCGTTCGTGATGCCGTGCGTCCGCCACGCCGCCACATGATCCGCCAGCAATCGCTCGGCCTTGAGTTGCAGGCGCCCATCTAGTGTAGTCTCGATACGGGCCGCGCCGCCGTGGGCGCTCGCTAGATGGACAGCCAGATGCGGCGCGAGGAACGGCAGATCAAAACGCCGGGATGGGATGGCTTCGGTTTTTGCTTCGGTCGCGGCATCAGCCGTCACGGCACCGCGCTGCACCAGTATATCCAACACCTTGTTGCGGGCGACCTGCGCTTGCGACGACGGCACATCGGGGCGGTTGGCGTTGGGGTTGTTTGGGATGGCAGCCAGCAAGGCAGCCTCTCCCAGCGTCAGCCTATCCGGCGATTTGTCGAAATAGAACTGTGAGGCCGCTCCAACTCCCACCATATTGCCCCCATACGGCGCGAGGTTAAAGTAAAGCGTGAGAATTTCTTCTTTCGAATACCGCCATTCCAGTTGCAGTGCCCGAAACGCCTCGATGGCTTTGTTGACGAGCGTGCGCTCCTTCGGCTCCATCATCCGCGCCACCTGCATCGTAATCGTCGAGCCGCCCTGCACCACCTCGCCTGCCTTGATATTCGCCACCATGGCCCGCCCGATGGCGAGGGGATCGACACCGGGATGCCGGTAGAACCGCTGGTCTTCGTACGTCAGCACCGCCTGCTTCAGCGTCGGCGAGATCTCGTCGG
The DNA here is from genome assembly GCA_030428385.1 of Rhodothermia bacterium. GTDB lineage: Bacteria > Bacteroidota > Rhodothermia > Rhodothermales > JAAAOL01 > JAUIDY01. The sequence continues at coordinate 15,992 of JAUIDY010000031.1, forward strand.
CCTCCGCCTGAATGCGCCACATCTCATCGGGTGCGAGAAACGCCCGCAGCATCGCTCCGTCACGGTCCAGCACCACCGTCGAAGACGCAGGGTGCAGCCGGTCACCGGGGAGTGGGAACGCCAGGTTCAGCACTGCGAACAGCGTCAGCGGCACGAGCACTGAGGCGGCAAAGAGGCGCAGGGTTTTATGTTGGAGAATTCTTTTCACGAGTCGAGGATAACCACCACTTTTGTCATCCCGGCCTCCGAGCCGGGATGACATACAACAACTACTGAATCGCCGCCGCGTCATTTCCACCGCCTTGCACCACCACACGTCCGCTGCTGGCTACCGACGCCTTCTCCGGCGCGTACATCGCTTCGGCACGGACGGGCGGGAGTTTGAAGCTGCCTGCCGTCACAGCGCGGATGCCGTAGTAGAACTTGTGCTGCTTGCCTGCCTGTAGATCACCGTAGAGAATCAGGCGGTCGTCGCGGATGTCCATGTGATCGGGGCGGTAGGCATCGTCGGAGATCCAATCCACCCCACGCCGCGATTGCAGCCGGGGGTTCTCGATCTCGAAGCCCGCCGGTAGCATGTCCACGATGGCAACGTTCTCCACGTTTTCGAGCGCGCTAAACGTGAGTTCGGCGATGAGCAAGTCGCCCTGCCCGAAGCTGCTCAGGTTGGTCACCGGGCTTCCGCGCTCGTTGAGGAACCGGCGGCGCACGGTCATGTCGCGGTCGTACTCATCCACGTCCTGCGTCGAGGGCAGACCTTCGGCCTTCCAGTAGTAGTAGCCACTCCCCTGCCCGTCGATTTCCAGCGTCACGGCCTCACCCAACCAGTCGGGGCTGGTGAAGCGCTGGTTGGTTTCGTCGAACGTAGCAACCTGACTTCCTTCCACGAGGAAGCGTCCGGTATAATCGGCCTGGCCCTGTTGCCGCATAATCTTGCCGAGGGCGAGGAAGGCGTAGGCGTTCTCCTGCGTGGTATAATATCGCCCGACTTCGGCCATTTCAGAAAGCTCCTCCACCAGCCGAGGCACCTGCGGGCTGTCCGGCGCAACTTCCGCCAGGATGTCTAGCATAATTGCCTTCGATTTCAAGTTAGAGTTGAAGTTACCGCCCGTATCTCGTTGCTGGATGGTCACCGGCGGACTTGCACTCTGCGGCAACAACTGCCGCGCCGTTGCCGCATCTCCGCTCAACGCAAACGCCCCTGCGAGTTGATAGCGCGAATACGTCGGCAGTTTGTCGAGGGCGCTGTTTTTGAGATACAACATTGTGCTGCGGTCCGACTTACCCGCCAGCGCCAGCACATAACTGGCGTAGGCCGATTGCTCCAGCGTGTAGCGATCCTGCGAGTGGTAGTTGCGGGCCATGTCGGCGACGGCGTCGAGCATTTTGGTGTAGACGCTCTCCGTCACCACGTAGCCCGCCTTACGCGCCTCCACGAGGAAATGCGAGGCGTAGATGGAACCCCAGGTGTTGCTGTAGCCACCACCGGGCCAGTAGGTAAACGCGCCCGACACCATCTGCATGCGCTCGATTTTGGCGATGCCTTCCTCGATGAAGTAGTCCGCGCCGTTGCCTTCGAACATCTGCGGATTCACGAGCCGGGCAATGTCGTAATACGCCAGGAGCGGGAAAACCTTCGACGTGGTTTGTTCGAGGCAGCCGTGCGGATAGCGCAGCAGGTAATTCAGGCTTCCCGCAAACCGCACCGTCGGGAACGATGAGACGACCAACTCGAAGTCGTGCGTGCCGTCCATGAACTCGCCGGGGAAGGTGAACTGGGCCGGTTCGCCCGGACGAAGCTGTCCACTTCCAGTCAAGGTGGTGAACGGAACGGGCGGTCGCACCGACACCTCAATTTCGTCGGAGGTGGTCTGTCCACTCCCGCTTGCCGTGAGGCTAAACGTCGCGGTGCCGAGCGTGCGATCGGCAGTGACCTTGAAGTACACCTGTCCCTCGCGTCCGTCTTCAATCTGAACGGATTGCCGTGCCTCGCTGGCGAGTTGTACCGGTCCATCGGCTTCGAGGCGCACCTCGAAGCTGCCGTCGCGTCCGGTGCCATTAAACAGGCTGACAGGCACCACAAACTCATCGCCGCTGCCGATGAAGCGTGGCAGCGTGGGCGTCATGACGATGGGATCGCGGACGATGGTTTGCTCCTCGGCGCTACCAAAGCGGTCGCCGTCGTACGCTACGGCCATCAGCCGCACGGTGCCATTAAACTGCGGAATGTCGAACGACACCTGCGCCCGCCCGCGCCGGTCGGTTTCCACCTGCCCCGACCAGAACGCCACGGGCTTCACCCGACGCGCCGACGCCGGATTGAGTCGCCGCCTCCGCCCTGCTTCAATGTCGCCTGCCGGTGAGGAAAGCGTCGGCGTGACATCGGGCAGCAGCATCCCATACAAATCATAAGAGTCGACTTGCAGCCGCTTCTTGCCGAAGAAATAGCCATGCGGATCGGGCGTGCGGAAGTCGGTCAACTGCGTGATGCCTTCATCCACTGCCGCCACCGTCACAAACGGCGTGCCCTGCCCCCCTTCCACTTCTAGGTTTACAGTCAGCGTGTTTTGCGGACGAATAACCTCCGGCGCTTCCATCGCTATCTGCAACCGATTCGATTCGCTGTTGACCATCAGCGGCACCACGCCAAACGCCCGCGCCGACTCGTCGCGGTCCAGCCCCTCGGTCGAGCGAATCAGATGCGCCGAGATGTAGACGTTGGGTTTGTGCGCATCCGTGACGGGCACGGGCACCGTTGCGGTGTTTTCGGTGAGGGTGACAACCTGATGATGGTACACCCGCTCGCGTTCGACCGTGAGCAACAGTTTGCCGGGGAATGGCGCACGCACCAACACCTGCGCGTTTTCACCTGCGCGATATTCGTCTTTGTCGAGTTCAAGCTGCACGCGGTCCGGCGTGTCCATCGCCCAGGCGGCATACCCCCAGCCGCTACTGTAGAACGAATACGTGGTCTTTGCGCCAGACGCCGGGTCCACCACTTCCACCCGGTAGCGCCCATACTCACGCGGCGTCACGTTGAATTGGCTGATACTGCTCGCCGAGGTCACTTCCTGCGTGCTTTCGATTTCCTCGGTGCGTTCGGAGATATAGCGGTAGCGCCCATCATTCCCGCGCCGCCAAATGGTGTTCCAGTAAATATGATGAAGTGTTACTTGCAGTGACTGCCCCGAAACAGGCTGCGCATCGGTGTTTAATGTCACCACGTCAAACCCGAATGCTTGATTTGGCTCGGCATAGCCATCGGTGCGGGGGCGCACGCCGATATACGTTTCCGTCGGGTGCACGATGGCGCCCGTGTAGTTGGTCACGCCGCGCCCGCCCGGCTCCAGCACCGTCGCTTCCACGACGGCCCGCAGCGCTGTGGGCGGCTGGAGGTTTTGGGGCAGTGCATAGTTCAGCGTGATGCGCCCGTTGTCGTCCAGCCGCGCTTCTTCGAGGTCGTTTTTGACTTCGTTAAACGAGCGCTCGCGGTCGCCGAAGGTGAACGAGCGATAGTCGGGCGGCGCAAATGCAAACGCCTCAATCTCAACGCTCGTCTGCACCGTGCGTCCGGCTGCCGGAGGCCCGAACAGCGTCAGCCCTTCCACGTCGATCTGCATGCGCTCGCCGGGGTTGTACGTCTCGCGGTCGGTGCCCACGCTCACCTTCATGCGGTCCGGCACAAACTCTTCCACGCTGAACGAGGTGGTGCCGATCTGGTCCTCGCCGACAAGTAACGCAGCGGTGTAGCGCCCCGTCAGCGCATAGTCAGGAATATCGACGGCGTAGGCGGCCCCGCCTTGCCCGTTGAGACGGTTGCGCTGCTCGCTGAGCGTTTTGCCATCCGGCCCGGTCACGCGCAGATGCACCGGGAACGGCTGCGGCACGGCGGCATTCGCACCGCGCACAATGGAGCCCAGATGGGCCGTCTCGCCAGGGCGGTAGACGCCGCGTTCGTTGTAGACAAACGCCTCGTAACCACCTTCAAGATAGGCCTGCCCGCCCACGTCAAAATCGGAGGTAGCAATACGGCGGCGCGTCAGTTCGAGGAACGACAGGTCGTTGCCCTGCGTGGCGGTGACCACGTACGGCGTAAACTCATCCTCGAAGCGCGTGTAGTCCGAGAAAATAGCGATCCCTTCGGCGTCGGTGGTGGCGGTGAGGAGTTCCTGGTTGTTCTGGCTAAACAGCTTCACCTCCACGCCGCTCTGCGGGTTGAGCCCCGACAGCGAGTGCACCCACACCCACAGGTCATCGCCCGCCTCTTTTGCGATCAGTCCGAGGTTCGTCGCCACCACCCACCGCGAGACGCTGTTCCAGCGCTCCTCCGCCATCCGTGCGGTCACCTTAAACAAGCCCACGTTGTGCTCGCGCAGGTATGATTGGATGTCGACGGGCGTGACAACTTCTTCGTTGGTCTGCACCTGCACTGCCAGTTCGTCGTCGTAAATCGACGTGCCGATGGATTCGAGGCCGCTGTTCCAGTAGTAGTAGCCTTCCGGGTCGCCAAAGTTGTAGGCGTTCAGCGCGTAGACGAGGTTGTTCGGGTAGATCTTGTCCACCTCCAGCAACACCTTGTCGACGTTGATGGTGGCGAGGCCCAGGTTGAGCGGGCCGCTGCGCGTCAGGTAAAAGCCATCGCCCACAAAATCGACCTGCGGCGGGATGTCCTGCCCCTGGAAACTCACCGCCGACTTAAAGTCGCGCCCCAACCGCGAGCCGTCAACAGCAGTAATTCCTTCGCGCACGGTGATCTGGTACGTTTGGTCTTCCTGAAACGCCCCACGCAGGTTCAGGAAGTTATGCGACGAGGTCGCCTGCACCGCCACGGCAGGCTGGATGGTGATAAATTCGGCGGCATTCTCCGAGCGGACGGGCAAGTTAAAAGCCACCTTCAGCACCTGACTGTCGGCGGCTTCGCGCACAGCAAGCAGTTGCTGCACCTTGAGGCTGTTTTGTCCCGGCAACGTAGCGGGGCGGCTGTAGGCATTGGCAAGTCCGAGGTTGCCCCCCACCGCCATCAGCGATTCGTCCACTTCCAACGAAATTTTCCGCTCGTCGTCGGCGCGCTGCACGCCGGGCGCTTCGAGCGCCATGATGGTGCTGCGTTCCTGCGTCGTCAGTTGAAATGGGATGGCCTCGCCATCGGCGTAGCGAAGGTGCACGGCGCTGCGTACATCGGCAGGCTCCACGTCGTAGTTAAACTCGATGGTGGCTACCAGCTTGGCCTGTGTGTTGGTCGCGGGGTCGTACTCGAACGTCACGAACGCGCTGTTGATGGACAGGCGGGGGGTGTTGAATAAAAAGCTTCGTTCGCCCTGCAACGACCGACCATGCGGGGTCACCACGCTACCGCTCACCTCGGCAGTATATTCGGTGGATGGCGCTAGCATCACTTCGGGATAAAAGCGAAGTTTGTTCGCCGCCACCCACTGAAACTGGCCTGGAATCGGCGGCTCGAAGGAGATGGGCGCTTCGGCAAGCGGCTCTGCCATCGCCGAGTCGCCCACCACGTCGTCAGAAAAGACAAACGTGAGGTTGGTGGCCCGCTGTACTTCGCCTTCTGGCACCACCTCCACAATCTCGACACCAGGACCGCGCGCTCCACAGGCGGCGAATAAAAAAACCAGGGCGCTGACACACACGAGATCCCAGAACGGTCGCATTGTTTTCGTTAAGAACGTAGGCATTGTATTTCAAGAGAGATGAGAACAAGACAGGCAGCGCCGTGCCCCAATGATCGTAGATTTTTTTGTCCGGTACATCGAGGAATGGCAAGCCTCCTTTCTCCTAGTGGGAGAGGGAACGCAAGCAGATTCTCGCTTCCGAAACAGATTGTCAATGACCAAAAGGTTGAATGAAGCAACAAGGGTACGCGATACCAGACGTGTAACGGTCGGGCATGCGGCGTGCCTTGAGGACGCGGCGATTCAAGACGCCGGAAGATCAGGCCGATACCCGAGACATTGCTCCCCCAATGTACGACACGTACCTTGTCGTTGCTTTCTGCGCTTCGTATAAGAGGACACCGATGCATCAAAAAAGTTATCCGGCGGTCCAACGCCGCCTCGTCGCTGCCCTCGCGGTGGCGACGTTGCTGTTCTTCACCGGCTGCTTTTCTCACAACACCATCATCCGCGTTAATGCCGACGGCAGTGGCACCATCGAGCAAGAGGTAATGCTGCTCGGGCCGATGCTGGAAATGCTGCAAATGTTTGCGCCACCGGGCCAGGAGCCGGGCGATGATATTTATACCATCGAAGACCTCGAAGCCGAAGCCGCCGCGATGGGCGAAGGCGTGACGCTGGTCTCCGTCGAACCCATCGACAATGGCGACATGAGCAAAGGCTACCGGGCCATCTATGCGTTTGAGGACGTCCGCGCGTTGACGATTGAGCAAAACGCCGAGCCGCCGATCCCCGACGCCATGGGGGCTCCTGTTGATTTGCCCGAAGGGGCTTCCGAAGCATTTGCCTTTGACTTCACACCCGGCTCACCAGCTGCCCTTTCGATTCACATCCCTGTCCCTGACCCGGAAGACTTCAACAACACCTCCGCTGAACCGGCCTCCAAAAATGATCTTCAAAGCCCCCCCATCGAAATGCTGCGCGAAATGTTCAAAGGGGCACGGATCAGTCTTCAGGTGGAGGTCGATGGTGACATCATGGAAACCGACGCCAGCTACCGCACGGGTAATCAGGTCACGTTGATGGACATAAACTTGGAAGCGCTCCTCGAAGACCCCGAGCAGTTTGAGAACCTGTCGCAACAACAGCCCTCCTCCATTGCCGAGGCCCGCGCATTGCTGGAAGAGATTGATGGTATCCAGGTAGAGACGCAGGAAGTTATTCAAATTCATTTCGAGTAGATGGTCTACCACGCCCTGCTTCGGCATCAGTGGACGTGTTTCTGGCGTTCGTTCAAAAAAAAGCGGTATTGGTTGACAGCCCTGGTGGTGGCCCCGCTGGTGCTGTACATCATGGCTGTGTTGCTTGTCCTGGGGTTTTTCTTCGACCCCTTGCTCGATCCGCCCAATTATGCCACGGGGCCGTTGGTTATGCTCAACGATCACCTGTTGAACGTATTTATTGCCGCTTTTGGGATTCGTTTTTTTTTCCAACGCCCGCCCACGCTTGCTATCGAGCCCTACCTGCACCTGCCCATCCGCCGCAGTCATCTCGTGCGGTACTTCCAGACCACCTCGCTGTGGAGTGTGCACAACCTGCTTCCGCTGCTGTTTCTAGTGCCGTTCTGGTTTCGATTCGTCGCGCCCTTTGACCTCCCGGACGGAGGCGCCGTGCTCTGGCTCATAGGCGTGCTTCTGTGCCTTTTTCTTTCCAATTACCTGAACACCCTGGTGCGCCTCATTATGGACCGGCAGGCGCGGCTGTTTGCCATCCTCGCGCTGATGATGGTGACCGTGCAAATCGCTGACCAGATGCTGAACACGCTGGTGTTCGAGCGGGCCTCCTCCTGGTTTTTCGATGAACTCGCCCTTGGCAGCCGCCCGCTGTTTGTGTTGCTACTCATGCTTACGTTGGCATCGGTGCTGGTCTCGAACCACACCTTAATTGCCAGCCTGCGGGGCAATCTGCAATCTTCGGCGCAAACCCGGCAGCGCCTCCTTCCCATGGCACTCAACCTCGGACGCACTTCCGTACGCGATTTGATATTGCTGGAGCTTAAGTTGATGTGGCGCAACCGCCGGGCCAAGCAGTACCTCTACATCTCCCTTTTCGTCTCCACCGCCTACACCGCCCTGCTCCTCTCCGACCTGAACCTCCTGTTCGGCAACTTTATGGCCGCACTGACAGGACTTTTTGCGTCCGGCGTCTTTGCGCTTAACTACGGGCAGTTGATGTTTGCCTGGGAAAGCCGCGCCTTCGATGGCCTGCTGACACGCAACATCACGCCGCAACAAATGGTGCTGGCCAAGTTTGTGATCCTGATGCTTTCGTGCGTGGTGCTCTTTTTCACCAGCCTGCCGCTGTTCGTATGGCTGGCCTCCGACCTGTTGCCGCTGCATGTGGCCTTTTTGTTCTACAACTGCGGCGTGACCAGTGCGTTGATGCTGCTGCTCGCCGTGCGTAACCGCCGCCGCGTAAATCCCGGCACGGGCGGATTTTTCGCCTACGAAGGTTTCTCGATCCTGCACTGGCTATGGCTGCTCCCTACCGTAACACCGCCGACGTTGCTCCTCTTTTTCTTTGGCGACCAACCGGAAACGGCCTACTCCACCATCGCGTTGATGGGTCTCGGCGGTATGTTGATGATCTGGGTGTGGAGCATGGGCATCGCCCGCCTGCTGGTGCGTCGCAAATACATTATGGCTGCAGGATTTCGTTCCAATGACCGTTGACATAACCACCCTCACCAAGCGCTACGGCGAACACTTCCGCCTCTTTGTCCCCACGCTTCATATTGGAGCGCAGGAGCGGGTGGGACTGGTGGGCAACAATGGCGCGGGCAAAACGACGTTGCTGCGCCTCTTGCTCGACCTGCTTCAGGCTGACGACGGCACCGTGCAACTGGACAACGAGCCCGTACAGAACACGTTTGCCTGGAAAGAAAAAACGGGTTCGTACCTCGATGAGTCGTTCCTGATTGACTTTCTGACCGCCGAAGAATTTTTCTACTTCGTGGGCAACGTGTACGGCCTTAACCATGATGCGACCCACGTCGCCCTCGATCCGTACCGCTCCTTCCTGGCACCGGAGTTGTTTAGCAGCAGCCCGCCGTACATCGGTGACCTTTCATTGGGCAACAAGAAAAAGGTGGGCATCGTTGCGGCCATGTTCATAAAACCCCGGCTGCTCGTGCTCGATGAGCCCTTTGCCAACCTAGATCCCGGCTCACAGATCCGCCTCAAGAGCATGCTCAAAAGCCTGTGTCATGAGCATCAGACCACCCTTTTCCTTTCCAGCCACGACCTCGCTCATGTCACCGACGTCTGCGACCGCATCGTGGTCCTCCACGAAGGCGAAGTGGCCAACGATATCGTTACGTCCGACATGACGCTGCAAGAATTGGAAGCGTTCTTCTCGCCGGAAGCGTAGGGCAGGCTACGTTCAGGATAAACCTGCGTCCTTGGTGATTATTCGTTGCCGCAAATGCTCAGCGTGCGACGCACCACAGCGCGTCGTTTCGACTGCCCTGATGATTGCCCCTTTCCCCTCACCACTTCCCGCATCCCTCCTCAGTGCGCATCGAGCCAGTTGTCGCCCACATCCAGGTCTACCTCAATCGGCACGTCGAGCGGGAGCGCGGCGATCATCTCTTCCTTGATCACCTGGCTGACAGCGTCGATTTCCTCCGGGGGCGCTTCGAAAACCAGTTCGTCGTGGACCTGGAGGAGCATCCGTGTTTGGAAGCCTTCATCGTGCAGGCGCTTATTCAGGCGCACCATCGCAATTTTGATCATATCGGCCTGGGTGCCCTGAATCGGCATGTTGAGCGAAATACGTTCGCTGGCAGCCCGTTCGTTGGCATTGCGGGCTTGGATGCCGGGCACATAGCGACGGCGGCCCAACTTGGTCTCGGCATAACCTTTTTCGCGGGCTAGCTCCACCGACTCGTTCAGGTAGCGCATGATGTCGGGGTAGGAGCGCTGGTACTGCTCAATGAGTCCCTGCGCCTCTTCGAGCGACGACCGCAGCCGCTGCGCCAGTCCCCACGGGGAGACCCCATACGGAATCCCGTAGTTGACCTCTTTCGCCTTGCGGCGCATGTCGCGGGTTACGTCGGCGGGCTCGACCTTAAAGACACGAGCGGCAGCGGCGGTGTGAATGTCTTCGCCCTCGGCAAACGCCTGCTTCATGGCGTCGTCTTCCGCCATCGAGGCGAGGATGCGCAATTCGATCTGCACGTAGTCGGCGGCGATGAGCGTCCAGCCTTCTTGCGGCACAAACGCCTTGCGGATCTCGCGGCCCTGCGCCGTACGGACGGGGATGTTTTGCAGGTTCGGGTTGGTGGATGACAGCCGCCCCGTCGCGGCGATGGTCTGGTTGAAGCTAGTGTGGACGCGGCGCGTCTCGGGGTGAACGAGGTCTTGCAGGCTGTCCACGTACGTGCTCTTGAGCTTCGCCACATGCCGCCAGTCGAGGATCAGCGCGGGGAGTGGATGCTCCGTTGCGAGTTCTTGCAACACGCTTTCTTTGGTGGACGGCTTGCCCGTGGAGGTCTTCGCCACCACCCGCAGGCCCAGCTTGTCGAACAGGATCTGCCCCAGTTGTTGCGGCGAGCCAATGTTAAATAGCTCCCCGGCCTCCCCATAGATCTCGCCTTCGAGCCGGTTTAATTCCTTCTCCAGTTGCGCAGAAATCTCGCGCAGGATGTTGACATCCACCCGAATACCGGTCCGCTCCATGTCACCCAGCACGGCCACCAGCGGAAACTCGATCTCCTCGGCGATTTGCAGCAGCCCCGCTTTTTCTAGCTCCGCATGCAGCACGTCGGCAAGGCGCAGCGACAGGTCGGCGTCTTCGCAGGCGTACGGCCCCGCCTCATCAATCGACACGTCGCGCATGGATCGTTGGTTTTTGCCTTCGCCGATGAGTGCGGAGATCGGAATCATGCGGTAGTTCAGCTTCTCCTGCGCCACGGCATCGAGCCCGTGCCGTCCTTCCGATTCGAGCAGGTAATGCGCCACCATCGTGTCGTAGAACGGCCCGCTGAGCACCACGCCATGCTGCGCCAGCACCACGTAGTCATACTTGATGTTGTGCCCCACCTTCACGGCGTCGCCTTCCAGCGCAGGACGCAGCAAATCCAGCACCTCATTGGTCGATGTGCCATCGGGCAAAGGCGTCGGCACATACATACCCTGCTTTTCTTTCCACGAGAATGACAGCCCCACAAGCGAGGCAATCATCTGGTCTACAGACGTGGTTTCCGTATCGACAGCATAGCGGGCCTGCGCAGCCAGTTCTGCGGCCAGCTTTTCCACGCCGCCCCGGTTACGCACAATGGTGTAATCCACCGCGTCTGCATCAAATTCTCCCACGGCTTCATACGGGCCGAAGTCGAATTCTAGGGCCGGATCTTCCACAACGGGCGCTTCGGCAACTTCCGTCTTTTTCGAGGGGATCACATCGCCATTTTCCTCCACCTGCCGCAGCAGCCGCCGGAACTCTAGCTCGGCAAAAAGCGCCCGCAGCTTCTCCCGATCCGAGTCGCGCCGCTGAAAGGTGTGCCAGTCCACAGGCACGTCGAGGTCGGTGACGATGGTGACCAGTTCTTTGCTGAGCCGGGCGTCGGCGGCGTGGTTTTGCATGCCCTCGCGGGCGCGTTTGCCCTTCAGATCGTCGGCGTGTTCGATCAGGTTTTCGACGGTGCCGTATTCTTGCAGCAGTTTTATCGCCGTTTTTTCGCCAATGCCGGGTACGCCCGGCACATTGTCGCTGGAGTCGCCCATCAGCGCCAGCACGTCGATGAATTGCAACGGTTCAAGCCCGTATTGCTCCCTAAACGCCGCATCGGTCATGATGTCGAACTCCTCGCCGCGCCGCGCCGGGCGAAACTGCGAGATGCGGGGGCTGAGCAGTTGGCGGAAGTCTTTGTCCGGCGAGACGATCACCACATCGGCCCCGTCGGCCTCAGCCTTACGGGCTAGCGTCCCGATTACATCATCGGCCTCCACGCCGGGCATACCATACACGGGGATGTCGAGCGCTTCGACCACTTGCTTGATGAACGGAATGTTTTCGCGGAGTTCCTCGGGCATGTCCTCCCGATGGGCCTTGTAATCCTCGTACAACTCCGAGCGGAACGTCGAGCGGTCGCCGCCGACGTCGAAAACCACCACGATGTGTTTCATGTCGTGGTCCTGAATCAGCTTAAGCAGCGCGTTGGTGAAACCGTACGTCGCCGACGTGTTCTGTCCTTTCGAATTGATGAGCGGGCGGTTGATAAAAACAAAATGCGAGCGGTAGGCCAGGGCCATCGCATCGATGAGATACAACTGGTTGCGCTCGGAATCGGGCTGGGTGGTCATGGATTGGGGTTTGGGTGTATGGGACAATGAGGGTGTGGGTGGGTTTGTGAGAAGAAAAATGGACGCTTGCTACCACGGCAGCCTTCCAATCCCCCATACTCCCATTCCCAATCACACCCACACACAGAACAGTACCGCGAACCTGTGCCCACGTTATGTCACGGGATCCGCAGCGACGCGCACAAATACAAGCGCCGTGCCGTACAACGACAGTGTTTCACCCGCACAAACTACGGGCTATCCCAATGCCGAACCAGTCTTCTTTGCTTTCTGAACGTCATTCCCCCCGTGCCGTGCTGGTAACGGGTGGAGCCGGGTTTATTGGCTCGAATTTTCTCCTGCGCATGGTGCCGCGCTACCCCGACGTGTCGTTTGTAAACCTCGACGCGCTGACGTACGCCGGCAACCCGATGAACCTAGAAGCGCTCGAATCCGCACCCAACTACACCTTCGTCCACGGCGACATCGCCGACGCCGCGTTGGTGCAGTCGCTGTTCGCAACGCACCGCTTCACCACCGTGGTGCATTTCGCTGCCGAGAGCCACGTGGACCGCTCGATTATGGCCCCGCTGTCGTTTGTGCACACCAACACAGTCGGCACCGTCGTGTTGCTCGAAGCGGCGCGGCAGGCATGGCGGGGCGACGCCTCGTACACAGGCGACTATCGCTTTTTCCACGTGTCCACCGATGAGGTTTTTGGCTCGCTGGGCGACGATGGCTTGTTCGACGAAACCACGCCGTATGACCCGCGCTCGCCGTATTCCGCTTCCAAAGCCGCCAGCGACCATTTTGTGCGGGCGTATTATCACACGTACGGCCTGCCGATGGTGCTCTCGAACTGCTCCAACAACTACGGCCCGTATCAATTCCCCGAAAAGTTGATCCCGCTGGTTATTCAGAACGCCATCAACGGCGAGCCTGTGCCCGTTTACGGCGAAGGCACAAACGTACGCGACTGGCTGCATGTCCACGATCATTGCGACGCCATCGACCAGCTTTTGCGCTACGGACAGACCGGCGAAACGTACCTCATCAGCGGAGCCGCCGAACGCCGCAACATCGACCTCGTCCGCCTGCTGCTCGACCTGGTGGATGATGCGCTGGGCCGCCCCGCCCGAACCTCGCAGGCGCTGATCACCTTCGTAAAAGACCGACCGGGACACGACTTCCGTTACGCCATCGACGCGACGAAGCTGCGCGATGAACTGGGCTGGACGCCGACGTACGACCTCACCGAAGGACTCCGCGCCACCGTGCGCTGGTACCTCGATCACTCTGACTGGCTCGCCGCCGTCCGCGACGCCTCGTATCTCGAATACTACAAGCAGCAATACGTGCATCGTTAGCGATAGTAAGAAACAGACGCTGTGCCGTTTTCTCCTCATCAAAAACGCCCTGTGCGCTTCCATGAACAATGGAACCTTGGGGATTGGCGTGTTAAGCTGTATGGCATTTCTGAAACCAACGACGTTCCTGATGAGGCCTGTCGGGCAGAGGCCCGAGCCCTTGCCGAGACCACCTTACCGAAGCCAGCCCTCACCGCCACCCGGTATGGCGTGGCCTTCGTGACCGTGCATCAGGCCCAGATGTTCAACCAGATCATTGTGGATTGGTGGGAGCGAGAGAATGAATTACGGCACCGTGTTTTTAAAGCCAACCCGGAAACGCCGTATCAATTTGAGGAAATCACCGCCACCGGCGAAGCATTTTGTGTGTGGGAGCTTCGGGTATTGGCCTTCGAGCGAGCGGCATGGCTGCAACACGTGCTACGTGCCGATCATCTGGGTGATCTGGAGAGCTACCTGAACGCCGTGTTGAATGAAGATTGTTGATGCCGAGCCCGCTTGTTGCATTTGAGATCTGCCTTTGATTTCACGAAGACCCCACCAGTGACAACACGGTACGCCCTATCTTCGGTTTTCTGTTTGACGAGCCATAACCCCTGTGACTGATCAACTCAAAGGCGTGGTGCTTGCGGGCGGGACGGGCAGCCGCCTCTACCCGCTCACCAAGGTGACCAACAAACACCTGCTGCCCGTGGGCCATTATCCCATGATCTACCATCCGTTGATGCGGATGCGGCGGGCGGGGATTCAAGAAGTCGCCATCGTCACCAGCCCCGAGCACATGGGCGACGTGGTGAACCTGCTCGGCAGCGGGCGCGGGCTGGGCCTCGACCTGACGTACCGGGTGCAGGACGAACCGGGCGGCATCGCGCAGGCCATTGGCCTCTGCGAAAACTTCGTGGGCACCGACCCTTTTCTCGTCATTCTTGGCGATAACGTCCTCGCCGACGACCTCACGGACGAAGTCGCCGCGTACCAGAGACAGCTTGCCGAACAAGGCGGTGGGGCAAGGGTGCTGCTTAAAAAAGTCCACGACCCCGAACGCTACGGCGTCCCCCGTTTCGAGGACGGCAAGATCGTCGAGATTATCGAGAAACCGACGGATCCGCCGAGCAGCTACTCCGTGACAGGTATCTATTTCTACGACGCCTCAGTGTTCGACATCATCCGCGGCCTCGCGCCGAGCCGACGCGGTGAGTTTGAGATCAGCGATGTGAGCACCGCCTACGTGCAGCGCGGGCACCTGAGCCACGGCATCCTCGACGGCTGGTGGGGCGATGCGGGCACGATGGAAGGCTGGCACGAAGCCAACGAACTCGCCCGCTCCTTGACCTACGAAGAACTGGAAACCGACGCATGACCTGGAACGACGGCCCCATCGACGGCTGTGTGGTGCAACCGCTGACCCGTTTCTCCGACCCGCGCGGTTGGCTGGCTGAATTTTTCCGCCACGACGATCTCCCGCCCGATCTGCATCCGGCGATGGGCTATGTGTCGCTGACGCATCCGGGCGTGGCACGCGGCCCCCATGAGCATGTGGACCAGACCGACCTTTTTGTCTTCACCCACGGCGCGATGCGGCTCTACCTGTGGGATGCCCGTGCCCACTCCCCCACGCATGGCAACCGCCTCGTCGCCGACGTGGGCGCGGCCAACCCGTCGCTGGCGATTATTCCGCCTGGCGTCGTTCACGCTTACCGCAACCTCGGCGACACCGACGCGCTGATTGTAAACTGCCCCAACCGGCTCTACGCAGGAGAGGGCAAACAGGAACCCGTGGACGAAATCCGCCACGAAGACCTCGACGATTCGCCTTTTCTGCTGGATTAATACCTGTCTCCAATGGCTCGCCCCAAACTGCTACTTTTTGATATCGACGGAACGATGCTCCGCACCACGGGCGTAGGCCGCCGCACCATCGAGCAGGTGCTCTCCGACCTGTGCGAACGCCCCATCAACACCAATCCCGTCCTGTTCTCCGGCAAAACCGACCCGCAGATCCTGCGCGATGTCATGCAGGAAAACGGGGTACCCAAAGAAGACGTCGAAGCCATTCTTCCTACGGCCATGGCCGCCTACGTCGAAGCCGCCCTCCCCTTTCTTATCCCCGAAAACATCATCCGGTTTGCGGGTGTGCCCGAACTCCTCGACCTGCTGGCCCCCCGCCCTGGACTTCACCTTGGCGTGCTGACGGGTAACCTCGAACCTACCGCCTACGGAAAACTAGAAGCGGCCGCCATCGATCATTTTTTTCCGTTCGGCTCGTTTGGCAGCGACTCCGCCAACCGCAACGACCTGCTCCCTATCGCCCTGGAACGCGCCCGCGCCCACACGCAGCAATCGTTCGAGATGCAAGATGTTATCCTCATCGGCGACACCGAGCATGATGTGCGCTGCGCCCGCGCCCATGGGGCCACCATCGCCTGCGTGTGTACGGGCCACTTCGACCGCCCCACCCTCGCGGCACTGGAGCCGGACGTTCTGCTCGATGACCTGCGCGACGCCGCGCTGTTCATGCGGGATGTGCTTGGTGAAGCCTGAGACTACGACCCAAAACGCTTTAACAGTCGCGCCACGGAACCCGCGTAGCCGCTGCCAAACAGGTTCAGGTGGTTGATGAGATGGTACAGGTTATAGACCTCGCGGCGGGTGTCATATCCCGGTTCCAGCGGCCACGCTTCTCGGTACGCCGTATAAAAACGCGCGTCGAAGCCGCCAAACAGTTCCGTCATGGCAAGGTCCGTCTCGCGATGCCCGTAGTACACAGCGGGATCAATGAGGGCCGGACCTGACGTGGTTGCCAAATGGTTGCCGCCCCACAAATCGCCGTGTAGCAACGAACGCGGCGGGCTTACGGGCAGCAGTTCGGGCAGACGTTGGTACAACCGCACCCGCAACGCATTCCATCGTGTGTCCCACCGCCCCTGCTGTTGCGCAAGCTTTACCTGCGGCTCTAGGCGCTGATCCCGGAAAAAGTAGACCCAATCGGGTCTGCATGCATTCGATTGTGGCGTTTGGCCAATAAAGTTATCTGCCTCGAATCCATACGCCGTGCCCTCGGTCTGGTGGAGTTCGGCAAGTCCCCGCCCCAGTTTTTCCCATAACGCAGGGGTGGGGCGCGTTTGCTCTAGCCATTCCAACAGCAGAAATCCCGTGGCGGCCTCGCTTTTGCAGGCAACAACTTTTGGGATAACCAGCGGGCTTCCTGCTTCGCGTAAGGTTTGCAGTCCCATTGCCTCTGCCGCGAAGGTTTGCACCACGTCACCGGCTCCAAACTTCAGAAAATAGGCCGTCCCGCCCGCTGTAATCCGTGCGGCTTCGGCGATACATCCACCTCCCACCGCCTCCACCCTCGAAACAGGGCCAACCACCTCATGAACCGCGTCGGTTAAATAGTCGGGCAACGTCATGCGGCGTGCTCGTGCTGCAGCCCATGTTTTTTGATGAGATGGGCGAGAAAACGCCGCGCCGTGCGATCCACGATGGTGTAGACTTCTTCAAAGCCTTCCGTGCCGCGTCCGTAGTACGGATCGGGCACTTCGAGGTCATCGGGCGTGGGGTCGAATGACCGAAAGAGGTGCACCTTCGAGAGCGTGGCATCGCGGTCGTCAAGCCGCCGCGTGGTGTCGTAGTTGCGCCGGTCCATCGCCAGGATATAGTCGAAATATTCGAGATCGTCGGCCTCAATCTGCCGCCCCCGCTGGTGGTCGATGGACACCCCGTGACGCTGCGCCGTTGCCCGCATGCGTTTGTCGGGGGGCTCGCCCACATGCCAGCGGCCCGTGCCCGACGAGTCAATCTCGATACGATGCGACAAACCCGCTTCGTGAACCAACTGACGAAATACGCCTTCGGCGAGGGGGCTGCGGCAAATGTTTCCCAGACAGACAAACATCACCCGGATGGGACGGGGCGTTTTTCCTTCGGACATGCGCTCCTTGTAATATGAACCGTGGTCTTGACGAGGCGCGTTTCATACCTTTGGGCGTCCCTTTGGTTCAGGTCTTCCTTTCGCTTTCGTCTCCATGGCTCCCCACGTCGATTTGTTTTCCGATGACAGCCCCGGCACCTTCACGGTGAGCGACATCGTGCGCGATGTAAAAACCACCTTGGAGGCTGGGTTTGAAGATGTATGGATCGAAGGCGAGCTTTCCAACTTCCGTAAATACCGTTCGGGGCACTGCTACTTTACCCTCAAGGATGACGCCGCCCAGCTCAGAGGCGTGCTGTTCCAGGGCTACGCCCGCTATCTGTTCTTCACGCCCGAGGATGGCATGCTGGTGCGCGTGCATGGCACCGTGACGGTATACGAACAGCGCGGCGAGATGCAGGTGGTGGCCCGCTCCATGCGGCTGGCTGGCGAAGGCGCGCTCCAAAAAGCCTTTAACGCCTTAAAAGCCCGTCTCGAAGCAGAAGGCCTTTTCGCTGCTACACATAAAAAGCGACTTCCCTCCTTTCCCGAAACCGTCGGCGTTGTTACCTCGGGCGATGGCGCTGCCCTGCACGACATCCTGACTGTCCTCCGCCGCCGGTTTCCGCAGGTGCGGGTTCTGGTGTGCCCGGTGCGTGTGCAAGGGGCCGAAGCTCCAGATGAAATCGTCGACGCCATTGAGGCGTTTAATGCCTTACCACCCGGCGACCCCTATCGGCCCGATGTCTTGATTGTCGGGCGCGGGGGCGGGTCGGCAGAAGACCTGTGGGCGTTTAACGAAGAACGCGTCGCCCGCGCCATCTACGAGGCCGACATCCCCATCGTGAGCGCCGTGGGCCATGAAACGGATGTGTCGATTTCCGACTATGTGGCCGATGTACGCGCCGCCACGCCCAGTATGGCCGCCGAGGTTGTCACGCCCGACCGTCGCGATGTGGCGGCCTTGGTGCGGGGCTATTATGCCTACCTGCGCGATAACGTCGAACAACAGATCCAGACCCACCGCCAGCAAATCCAAGCCCTCACCCAATCGCAGCGGTTTCACCGCCCGGTAGATCGGCTGCGGCAATACACGCAGCGCGTGGATGGGCTGGTGGAACGGCTGCACCGGGCTCCGGCTCACCGCCTGTTGCTTCAGCGCCAGCGTCTGGAGGCCTTGCAGCAGCAACTGGTTCTGCTGAATCCCTCACGCCCCCTCCATCAAGGCTATGCCCGGGTGGAAAAAGACGAGCAACGGATTCAGGACGCCGCGGTCTTATCTCCGGGCGATGTGGTGGTTTTGCGCTTCCACGACGGCACCCGAACCGCACGAATCATGGAGGAATGATCTGGAACGTTTCTTGAAGGCTACCGCTGTAGGGATCACGGTTGTTCACCGAGCGTAGTGCAACCCGCTGCCCTTCTTTACCGTTCTTCATCGGTAATCAGTTTTTCACTATCCTTAAGCGATAGATTTCGTAGACTCCGTCACGTTTCGTCTTCTTTTCGCCTGCTTATGGCCGCAACTACCCAAGAGGTTACCCTCGAGCTTTCGCCTTCTTCGCGCCGGGACGTCATTGACCTTTCCGATCATGTGAGTGAAGAGGCCAACGATCAGCTTGCGCCCTATCGCAAGGCGCTGTATTGTTCATATCATACGACTGCGGGATTCCTGGAGCAAAGCCTCTGCTCCCGGCTCAACCACAACCAGGAGTCCGTCCAGGCCTTCATCGACACGGCCCAGACGCTTTTTCCCGAAGGTGGCCCTTACCGCCACGACCAAATGCACCTTCGCACCGAACTGTCGGAGGAGCAGCGCAAGGTGGAACCGCAGAACGCCGATTCGCACCTCACGTTTATCGGGCTGGGGTTGGAAAACTGCGTGACGTATGACAATGTGCCAGGGCGTCCGGTGTATTTCATCGACCTCGACGGCGTCAATGGGCGGGACAACCACCAACCGCGCCAGCGTAAGGCCACCATCGTAGGCTATGACAAAGACACCGTCGTGGCTGAGCTTCAGATCGACGTGCCGGTTTCGTCGCACCGCGTGGACTCGGTGAACCTGAAAGACCCGCGCTTCGGCTATTATCCGTGGCTGAACGAACTCCTCGCGCAATACGAAGTGGGCAAGGGCCGCATCGACCTGAGCCTGATGCCGGGTGAGAAGCACGCGGGGCTGACCGTGAACGAGTACGAAACGCTGCTGATGAAGCACGACCTCATGGAGGTCCTGCGCAATCCGATGCGGTTTATGGCCGAAAAAGGCCGCAACATGCTCCGCGACCCCGGTGCCATCCGCGACAAGGCGAAAAACTACGCCAAGTACGATCTCGTGCACTTCGTCAACCAGGTCATCGACGCGCTGCATCTCAACGAATCCATCGCCGAACGCCTCATCGACAAGTTTATGGCCGTGACGGCCTCGCGACGGCTGCGCATGAAACGGGGCGTCAGCCTGCTGGTGAACAACACCGACGAATACGGGCGCGGCTCCATCGTGGAAGGTATGTACCAGAGCCCCATCCTCGTGCAGTGGGACAAGTCTGAATCGCAGACCCGCAAGGTGAACGTGCGCCTCGTGCGGTTTGAGTAGGCGTTTGGGTAAGCAGATCTTTCAGGTCAGCAGGTCGCAGGTCTTTTTTGGCCTGCGCTTCTCAACAGGCTGACACATCTTCCCAGCGTGTGTCCTCATTGATTCGTCGTTTCTTCGGTTCGGCACACAAAACACAACCGGCAGCGACACCAAAGCATGCCGCTGCCGATTGAATAACTTCTCTCTCTCCCCACTTCCCTCGAACCTCTTCCCTCCTACGCTTCCTGCATCGCTTCCATTTCGGCCACGACCTGATCCTGCACGTGGCGCGGCATCGTCTCGTAGTGGCTGAAGGACGCCGTATGGATCCCGCGTCCCTGCGTGATGGAGCGGAGCACCGTGGAATAGTGGTACAGTTCGGCTTCCGGTGCCTGAGCGAGGATTTTCTGGAAGACGCCCTCGGCCTCCATGCCTGAGATTCGGGCGCGGCGGGTATTCAGGTCGCCCATCACATCACCCGTGTACGAATCGGGCATGGTGATCGCCACGTCGTAGATCGGTTCGAGGATGGCGGGGCTGGCGGAACGGAACGCCTCGCGGAAGCCCATGCGCGCCGCTGTCTTAAACGCCGCCTCGTTGGAGTCCACCGAGTGCATCCCACCGTCGTAAATCACCACCCGCACGTCGCCAATGGGATACCCGGCGATGGGGCCATTCGGGGCGGCTTCGAGGATGCCTTTCTGGATCGCCCCGAAGAACCGCCGCATATCGATCACGCCACCCACGATGGCATCGATAAAGTGAATCTTGGAGCCCCAGTCTGTTTCCACCTCATGCTCATTGCGCACGTTGATATCGTCCGGGGCCTTGAACATCTCCGTGTACGGCTCCACCAGCAGCGAGATGTCGGCAAACTGCCCAGCCCCGCCCGACTGCTTCTTATGGCGGTAGGACGCCCGCGAGCGCCCTTGTACCGTCTCGCGGTACGCCACCCGGGGCTTGTAGTATTCGATGTCTACGCCGACGCGGTTTTTGAGGCGATACTGCGCCACCCGGAGGTGCAACTCGCCTTGTCCGCCGAGGGTGATCTGGCTCAGATGCGGATCGTGGACGATGTGCAGCGACGGGTCTTCGCCCATGATCTGCGACAGCCCCTGCGCCATTTTGTCCTCTTCGCCCTCACGGACGGAACGAACGGCCTCGCGGTAGCGGGGCTCGGGATAGGCAATAGGGGTGATGATGATGTCCGCTCCTTTCGGGCACAGCGTGTCATTGGTGTTGGTGCTTTTGAGTTTCACCAGCGCTCCGATATCGCCCGCCACCATCTTGTTGGTGCTGTCGCGTTTGTGACCGTCGATGGCAAAGATCTGCCCGAGCCGTTCGGAGGAGCTGTGCTGCGCGTTTTCGAGGTCCATGCCCGGCTCAATGGTGCCCGAGTAAAGCCGAAAGAACGAGTAGTCGCCCACGTGTTGCTCGGCCATCGTGCGGTAGATAAACAGGACCGGCGGACCATTGGGATCGGCGGGCACCGGATCGCCGGCCTCTGTCTCGGCAGGAGGCATCTCGGCGGGCGACGGGCACACGTTGTCGATAAAGCTCATGAGCCGCGCCACGCCGATGTTTTCCTTGGCACTGGTGATAAAGATGGGGAAAAGCTGACGCCGGAGCATGGCCTCGTGCAGGCCTTTGCGCATCTCGTCTTCGCTGAGTTCGCCTTTGTCGAAGTAAAGCTCCATGAGGCTTTCATCGTTCTCGGCGATGTCTTCGATGAGGGCGTTGTGCAGTTCTTCGGCTTCGTCGCGGAAGGCGGGATCGATGTCTTTAATTTCGGGATGACCAGTACCGCCCACTGGAAACACCAATTGCTTCATCAGCAGCACGTCAATGATAGACCGCGAGCCCGCACCGCCCGGAATCTGCACCACCGTGGCGCCGCGCCCGAAACGCTCTTTGATCTGCGTTACGAGGGCGCGAAAGTCGGAATCGCTCTTGTCGAGGTGGTTAATGACAAACATGGACGGCTTGTTGGTGGATTCGCCGTATTTCCAGGCCAGTTCGGTACCCACCTGCACACCTTCCGCGGCGTTCATCACGTAAATCGCGGTGTCGGCCACCTTCATCGCCGTAATCATCTCCCCGACGAAGTCAGGATAACCGGGCGTATCAAGGATGTTGATTTTGTATTTTTTCCACTCGGCGTGAACCAGCGAGGTAAAGATCGACATCTGCCGCTCTTTTTCGCTTTCGTGGTAGTCGCTTACGGTAGACCCTTCTTCGATGGAACCCATGCGATTGAGACTACCGGCGGTAAACAACATGGCTTCTGAAAGCATGGTCTTTCCACTTCCCTGATGGCCTACCAACACCACGTTGCGAATATGGTCTGCATCATAAACGTTCATTTAACCTTCCCCCCAATTTGTGTCGATGCTGCACGCTTCTCCTCTCGTGCGTGATCAAACAGATGAAACAGGACGCCGGGTAGACACAGCAGGATCTTATCTTCATAACCGCCGCACATCATACAACCCAACGCTAAGTGCAAAAGCACCACCGCTCTAGGACGGATGGCACCCATAGACAAGTTGTCAAACAAACGGCTCGCCCGCGTGGGCAGGGCGAACCGGGGTCATAAAATACACCGGATGAAATAATAATCAAGACATGACAACGAGTGTTTTGGAAGCGGTTTTATGGAGCCCGGACCGCTTGCCACCTACGCATTTTTCTTCTTGCTAGAACTGTTTCTTCTGCTTCTCTTTTAAGGGCTGTTTGATCCCTGCATTTATCGCTGAGCTTGTGCTGCTGGCCCTCGAAACCGCCACCGATGCATGTAGCGTTGCCTTCACCGACGGCTCCCGGCTCGTGGTGGAGTTGTCGCTGCACCGTCCCCGTGCCCACGCCGAACACCTCGTCTCGTTAATCCAGGACGCGTTGCGGTATGCCCATGCCCAACGCACCGCCATTGACGCCGTCGCCGTTTCTGCGGGACCGGGCTCGTACACCGGCCTAAGGATCGGCGTCAGCACAGCAAAAGGGTTGGCCCTGGCGCTCCAGGTACCGCTGGTGGCCGTACCCTCGCTCGAAGCGCTGGCTACAGCGGCGCTGCCGGTGATGCAACCGGGTGAGGGCGTGGCTGCATTTTTTAACTCGCGACGCAACGAAGTGTATGCAGCGGCCTTTGTCTGCACCGCGCAGGGATTGGAACAAACACGCCCGGCTGCTGCGCTGGCGCTCGATGACGTAGCAGACTGGCTCGGGAATCCGCAGGGACCACAGTTGTGGCTGGTGGGCGAAGGCGCGGCTCGGGTGCAGCCGTTGTTGGCATCCCTGCCGCTTCCGCTTCGGCTGCTCGGCCTCACCCCGTCGGCGCAGGCAGTGGCCCAGCTTGGCACAAAACGGCTGGAGGCGGGCTTGGTGGAGGACGTCGCTGCTTTTGAACCGCACTACCACAAAGCTTTCGTCGCCAAACGACCACAGGCCACCGCTTTCGAGAAACTTCCATTTTGAAACTTGCGCGGTTGCCGTAGTTTAGAACCTGATTTGGAGTATAGCTTCTTCGCCTCTTCCTCCCACCCTTCCCATATTCACCCATGGCCTGGTTTCAGCGACAGCAAAAAGGCATCCTCACGGAACGTGCCGACCAAAATGAGGTCCCCGAAGGTCAGTGGGTAAAAGACCCCGAAACAGGCGATATCCTCAACTTGAGGGAGTTGGAAGACAACGCCTGGGTAAGCCCCAAAAGCGGGTATCACTTTCGGATGGGCAGCCTCGGCTATTTTAAGCTGCTCTTAGACGACGGAGCCTATACCCTTCACGACCAAGACCTGCGCTCGAAAGACCCGTTGTCATTTGTTGATCGCAAGCCGTACCCCGCGCGGCTCGAAGCCACGATCAAAAAAACCAGCATGAACGACGCCGTCCGGGCTGCCACCGGCAACGTCGGCGGGCATCCGCTCTCCATCGCTGCGCTCGACTTCTCGTTTATCGGCGGTTCAATGGGATCGGTGGTGGGCGAAACCGTGGCACGCGCCATCAAGCGGGGGTATACGGAACACATGCCCGTGCTCGTCATCTCGCAGAGTGGCGGGGCACGCATGATGGAAGGCGCGCTCAGCCTGATGCAGATGGCCAAAACCAGCGCCCACCTCGCCCGCCTCGCCGAAGCAGGGCTGCCTTACATTTCGCTGCTCACCAACCCCACCACCGGCGGTGTCACCGCCTCGTTCGCCATGCTGGGCGACATCAACATTGCCGAGCCAGGGGCGCTCATCGGCTTTGCAGGCCCCCGCGTGATCCGTGAAACCATCGGCCAAGACCTGCCCAAGGACTTTCAAAGTTCCGAATTCCTCCAGGACCACGGCTTCGTGGACGCCATCGTGGACCGCCGCAACCTGCGCGACTATCTCGTGCAGTTCCTAGGGCTCATGCGCGGATAGCGTCCATTATTTTTAAAGGCGCGATCCCTCCACGGTCCTCCTTTCGCATAGGAGATTGAAGGGTTTTCCTAAAACCTCTTCCCCGACCATCCCCTGCTCTCGCTTGTTTTGGAGGACCGTCATGAACCCGAATTCCGACCCTGATCTTTCTGCCCGATCTACCGATACTGTTTACGCTGGAACGGCCACGCCAGCCATGTTTAACGAAATCCTGAGCCGCTTCCGCCGTCGGCTAAACTGCCTAGAAGGCAAAAGCGACGACCAGGAATTCCTGCGCAACACGCTCGCCATCATGCTGGAAAGTTACCTGGCCCAGTTGGATGCGCTGGACTACACTTGCACCGAGTTGGGCGAC
Source organism: Rhodothermia bacterium (assembly GCA_030428385.1). Classification (GTDB taxonomy): domain Bacteria; phylum Bacteroidota; class Rhodothermia; order Rhodothermales; family JAAAOL01; genus JAUIDY01. The sequence continues at coordinate 40,570 of JAUIDY010000031.1, forward strand.
CGCTGCTTTATTTTAGACTAGACGTTGAATGATAGCAGGAGGGCTGAGGCGGCGTTTAATGCACCCCTAGGTGCCTGCTTTCTCCGCCTGCATCCTCCTCTCTTGGTCCCAACCTCCTCCCTCCGCGCCCGCTCATTAAATGATCACATCCCCTCTGCATCGGTTTTCTCTTTCTTGCGTATGACACCCCTACCTTGATGCAACGCCTTTTTGTCCAGTATCTCCTACGAGGCGTCTCCTGGTTGGTCTCTGCTGCATGCGTTTTGCTCTCCCCCATACCCTGCTCAATTCCACCCGCTCGGTGGGCAATTACTGCCTCTTGCTGGTTCATGCTTTCCGCTCGGGCAGTGAGTTTCGGCTTCACAAGCAAAACATTCTCCCCATGATGGCTCAGATCGGGGTGGACGCCATCCCGGTCATTATCCTCTCCGGCGCTTTTTCAGGGGTGGTGCTGACGGTGCAGACGGCATACATGCTCGCCAGTTCCATCCTCACCAATGATGCCATCGGGGCTATCGTCGTTCCCTCGCTGATGCTGGAGTTAAGCGCGCTGGTGGCAGCCCTCGTTATGGCCTCGCGGGCCGGGGCCAGCATCGCCGCCGAGTTGGGAACGATGAAAGTCACGGAGCAGGTCGATGCCCTCGAAGCAATGGGACTGAATGCGGCTGCCTATCTGATTGTACCGCGTGTGATCGCCGGAACGCTTATGTTTCCCCTCCTCTACATCGTCGCGTGCACCTCGGGCATCGCGTGTGGCGCATTTGCCGGGGAGTTGCTGGGTTACCTCACCGCACAGACTTTTATCAGCGGCGCGCAGCAGTATTTCCTGGTATTCGATGTCTTCTTTGGGCTCATCAAAACCGGCGCGTTTGGCTTTGTGATCACCTCTATCGCGTGCTGGAAGGGCCTGACGGCCACGGGCGGTGCAGAAGGCGTGGGCCGCTGCACCACCGAAGCCGTCGTGCTAAGCTGCGTCATGATCCTGTTCGTGGACTACCTGCTGGCGGAATTGCTGCTTTAAGGCTCAACATCAACCGACCAGCACATCGCTGCCGCTAGTCCAGCACCTTAACCATGATGTTGCGGAACAGCACCTTGCTTCCGGGATCGTGGGCTTGCAGCGCAAACGTGCCACTGCCCAACTTGCGCCCTGGATTATTCTGAAAATGAGCCGCGTCTTCGGTTTCGGTGTAGGTCGCTACCGTTTCGTCGTTGATTTTTACCGTGATGGTTTTGTCTTGCACGATAATGTGTTGCGTGAACCAAACCGAGTCGGCAGCGGGTGCTTCTTCCACGTCCATCACGGCATAGATGCTGCCCGTCTTGCGCGGATCGACGCGGTAGGTGTTGTTGACCTGCGCCTCATAACCCTGCGAAGGCCAGCCTTCTTCCTGAAACGTGGTGTGGAAATAAATGCCCGCGTTCGAGTTGTCCATCGTCATCACGTCGGCTTTAAACTCGAAGTTGGTGAAGGAATGGTCGTTCACGGGCCCCATATAAAACAGGTGTGCCCGCGAACCATTGGCCACGATGGCCCCGTCTTCGATCCAAAACGATTCGGGATTTTCGCTTACCTGCCAGCCCTCCATCGTCTCACCATCAAATAGGGAAATCCAGTCATCTTGTGCAGGAGCCACCACAACAGGAGCCGGTTGACTCACGAATGCAACGAGCACGAAGGCAAGTACTAGCAGGGCAAAAGGAAGGCGTTTCATAGAAGGTATGGGGGTTGGGGAAAGGGGCCCCCTGTCAGGAGTCATAGGAATGCTCCTGATGGGGTTGGGAAAGACGCCGTGGCGGTGGCTTTTTTAAAGATACAACCTGTTCATGAAGGAGTCATCCGTTGGAGGTGAGGCATCGTGTGGCTCCATGGCCTCATCCTGGACAAAACCTTACGGGCCAACGCCCTCCAGGTGAGGAGGCGGCGCATGCCGGAACAGGTCGGCGCTGTCCGCAAATTGGGTGGCTTCGCCCACCAGCACCAGCCGGTCGTTGGGCTCGATCTGAAAATCGCCGGCCGGGTTTCCGATGGTCCGCCCGTCCCGTCGCACGGCCAACACCGTCAGGTTGTGGGTCCGGCGCAGGGCTAACTCGCTGAGGGTCTTGCCCACCGCCGGAGCCCCGACCCGCACCGCCACCGCACGCGTGTGCAACCCTTCCTCATCCAGCCCCTGCAACACCATCAGGTGGGCTTCGTGGATGCTTCCCCGAAACAGTTGATAATCCCCTGAACGGAGCGCCGTCACCTGCCGGTTGATTTCGTCGGGCGGTATCATGTAGGCACCCAGCACGTTGGTAAAAATGCGCACCGAGGTTTCCAACTCCTCAGGCACCACGATGTCGCCTCCCGCCTCATGCAGCCGCTCTACATTGGCCAGAAAACGGGTGCGGGCAATAATTTGCACAGTGGGATTGAGGTAGTGCGCCACTTCCACAATACGCTGCGTGGCCGCCTCATCCCCGATAACAACCACACACAGTTTGGCTCGGCCCAAGGCGGCATGCTCCAGAATGTGAGGGCGGCTTGCATCACCCCGTATCACGGGAAAACCGGCTTCTTCCGCTTGTTTAGCCAGGCTCGGGTTTAGTTCGATGATGGTAAAGGGAAGACCGGTGTCGTGCAAAACCTGTACGAGCCGCTGCCCGGCGGGTCCATACCCCACCACAATCACATGATCTTCCAATGCTGCATGCCCCGTCGTCGACGTTTCGTGGGTTGGTTCCTCTTTGGGTTGTTCACGTTGAAGCATACGCGTACCCAGGCGATGCCCCAGTTGCATCAGTAGCGGCGTGCCCGCCATGAGCAGCACGGTGACCGCGATAAAGGTCTGGACCCCGGCTTCGCCCATGCCTGCGGGGGTAAGCCCCACCTCTTCGCCGGCGCGTGCCAACACAAATGAAAACTCCCCAATCTGAGCCAACGCAAACCCAACCACCACGCCAATCCGTGCCGGATAGCCGAGGGCACGGACGCTTCCTGCCGTCACGATGAACTTGATCAGCAACACCGCCCCAGCCACTCCCAGCACCAGCAGCAGGTTGTCGAACAGGAAGCCCAGGTCCAACAACATACCCACGGAGACAAAAAACACGGCGTTAAACAGGGTACGCAGGGGTAACACTTCGCTGAGGGCGTGCTCGCTGTATTGGCTTTCGCTCACCACCAACCCGGCCAGGAACGCCCCCAGTGCGAGGCTCACGCCTGCCAGACTTGTCAGCCAGGCCGTCCCAAAACAGATCGTCACCACCGTTAGCAGAAACAACTCCGAGCGCTGGGTGCGGGCGATGCGTTCGAGCAACGGCGGCAACAATTTGCGTGCGCCGACAAGAACCACTCCGATGATCAGCACCGCCTCGCCCAGCGCCAGCAAGACGGCCCCCGTCGATCCACCTTCTCCTCCCAGCACGGGCACCAGCAACACCATACCGATAATGGCGAGGTCTTGAAAGATCAAGATGGCCAGTGCAAACCGCCCGGCAGGCGTGTCGGTCTCCATCCGGTCGGTGAGCAGCATCAGGACAATGGTTGTGCTACTCAATGCCACCAGGCAACCGGTAAAGACCGCCACCGGCCATGCTATTCCCGCCACGGCCATCCCAACCCCCAGCAAGCCGATGGTGAGTCCTACCTGTAATCCGCCCCCACCCACTATCAACCGGCGAATCCGAGCCAGCTTTTCCAGGCTGAACTCGACACCGATGGTGAAGAGGAGCAAAATGACACCCACCTCCGCCATGCCATCAATCAGGGCCTGGTCCTTGACCAACCCCAAGGCGGTGGGCCCAATCACCACCCCCGTTATCAAAAACCCCACGATGGGCACCAGCCGGATGCGGTAACACAGATAGGCAATGAGCACACTTCCGACGAGGAGTGCTACCACTTCTCCTAAGAAAGGCAGGGCGACACCAGCGAGAAAGGGAGTGACCATAAATGACAACAGGTGAGAAATTAGGAAGAGGACGGGGTGGTACGCGACAGCATCAACCAGCCCGCAACCCCCGCAATGACCGACGCGACCAGGATACCAACTTTTGCGCTGTCCAACACGGCTGCATCCACAAAGGCGAGGTTGGCAATAAACAACGACATCGTAAATCCTATGCCGCACAGAAAGCTAACGCTATAGATGTGCCGCCATGTCATGCCTTCGGGCAATTCCGCCCACCCCAGCTTGACAGCCACCCACGCAAAGCCTGTCACGCCGATCTGCTTGCCAAAAAACAACCCAAAGATAATGCCCAGGGTGACAGAATTCGTAAACGCATCGCCAAGATTTCCTCCTAACGCCACACCCGCATTCGCAAGGGCGAAGAGTGGCATAATGAGAAAAGCGACCCAGCCATGCAACGCATGCTCCATGCGCAAGAGAGGCGTTTCGATATGTTCACATGCCTCCTCCAGCGAATGCACCGCCGCCCGCTGATCAGCCGTCGGCTCCGTTTTTCCTGGTTTTACGTCTCGCGAAAAAATATCCAGGAAGTGTTTGCTGTCTTCCAAGAAGTCGGGCGCGTCAATCCGGCGCCGTGCGGGAATGGTCATCGCCAGCAAAACGCCTGCGATGGTGGCATGGACACCCGACTTGAGAAACGCCACCCAGAGCCCAATTCCCAGAATGACATACACGGCCGGACGATACACCCCCGTTCGGTTGGCAATGATAAGCGCGAGCAAAAACACGCCGCCTATTCCAAGAGCCACAAATGACAGCTTGGACGTGTAGAAAAAAGCGATCACGAGCACGGCTCCCAGGTCATCCACGATGGCAAGAGCCGTCAGAAAGACTTTGAGTGCCAATGGGGCACGTTTGCCCATCAAGGCCAGCACCCCCAACGCAAAGGCGATGTCGGTCGCCATGGGAATGCCCCATCCGCTGATGGTGGGTGTGCCTGCGTTAAACGCAACGTAGATCAATGCCGGAGCCACCATGCCACCGAGCGCCCCTGCCAAAGCCAGGGCCGCTTTTTTGGGCGACGCCAATTCCCCCGTCAGCACTTCCCGCTTGATTTCTAGCCCAACGAGAAAGAAAAAGATGGCCATCAGCCCGTCGTTGATCCACAGCAACAGCGGCTTGCTAATCACCAGGCTGCCCGCTCCCATCGTAACGGTAGTTTCCCAGAGCGCATAATAGGCGGAGGCAAACGGCGTGTTGGCCCAGATCAGCGCAACGACGGCGCAAATAAGCAGCAATATCCCGCCCGCTGCCTCTAGCTTAAAAAACGAGGTAAAAGGGCGTAACAGGGTCGCTGTGGATTGGGTGTCGGTGGTTTTCATGGGTTATGGATCGTTCAAAATGGTTCAAGTTAAGCCGTTCCTTGGCCAGGTGCTGTGCTGCATTACAAGTACCTCGTTTAAAGCGATCGTTCGCTTTGCAGCCTATGCGTTTGGGAGCCCCTCTACCCTTCTTGCCGGGCGAAGGGAGGGGGGGGCGGGGGGGCGGTTTCTGGCAGCCGTCGCCGCTCCGCCGACAGCACGAGTTCGCGCAGTGCATCGGCGTCGGGAGCCAGCAGCCAATCGCGCTCGAAGTCGGGGCGCTGTACCACCTGGGCAATGGCGGAGAGGGTGCGGAGATGACGGTTGCGCATGTCGTCGGAGCCCACCAGGATAAACAGCATGTGCACGTGCTCGGGATCATCGGGAAACGCAATGCCTTCGCGGCACCGGACTATCATCATCTCAAACTTCCCTTCTCCTTCGAGGCGGACGTGGGGAATGGCCATGCCCGGAAACAGCACGGAGGTGCGAACCGCTTCCCGGCTCTGGAACTTGTTGGCCAGATGATCCACTGCCATGTCCAACCGGGGCGCAAGCAGTCCCGCCGTCATCCCAAAAAATGCGTCGAGGCTGGTGGCGCGTTCTAAATCCAACACCGGACACGTCTCCACGAGCCGATCAAACACGTCTTTGCGCCCGGTCTGCGAGGCGGCGCGCAACAGCACCACCCGGTCCTGCACTTCCAGATCCAGGTCAGCAAAAAACGGCAGATACGCACCCTGACGCTCCACCCCGAGCGGCAGGCTCGCTTCCTCGCGTTGCAAGGCATCAAACAGAACCTGCGCCGACACTTTTTCCTCTATCAACAGCCGGGACCGTTCCACGTCTTCGTGGCTGATGCGAAAATCCCACGAAGCTAGGTCCAGGGAACGCCCAAAAAGGGTGGTAGCATGGAGGTATTGCGTCAGGGCCGAATGGCCTTCGTCGTCTCCCAGGTTGACCAGGTGAACCTCGGGCACGTAATACACGGTGCGGGCGACCTGTGCGACCAGTGCGTTCACCTCGGCATTGGCCGTAAACGCAAGCAGGCGTTTGGCCTTGGCTGCCTGCGCATCGCTGAGCACCTGTTCATCGAGCGCGTTGCCATTCACCACCTGAAGCCCATCCGCCTCCGCGAAGGCACAGCGTTCCTTGTTGCGGTCCACCATCCACACGGGCTGCGACCGTGCCAACAAACGCCCTACGGCCCGTGCCGTAGGACCTGCCCCAACGATAACAACCCCTTCCCGCTCTTCATCGGAGCGAATGAGTTCTCCCCGACGCTGTAGCCAATCGGTGCCCCATTTTAAGAATAGCGGCACGGTTGCCGTGGTGAAGATGGCCATGAACACCAGGATGGAAAAAATGGTCGGCGAAATAAGCCCCATGCTCAGGCCAATCTGCGCCACAATAATTTCGACGGCACCTCGTCCGTTCATGCCTGCGCCAATGGTCAACCCTTCCCGCCAACCGTAGCCCGTGGGGAGATAAAACAAAGCCGTACCTACAATCTTACCAACTGTTGCCACCCCCACTACAGCAATCAGCAACCCGAGGTCGGTAGAAAAAACATCGAGCGAAACGGCAAAGCCCGCTGTGACGAAAAAGATGGGCGCTAGAAAGCCGAGGGAGGCGTCGCGGACCAGCCCCATGAGTTCGTGGGAGCGCGTCCTCCCAAACACGTTTTCTCTTAGAAACAACCCGGCCAAGAAAGCCCCTAGAATCCCGTGCATCCCAGCCAGTTCGGCCATCTCGGCGTACAGCAAGGAGATAACGAGTACCAGCGTAAACAAGGCCGTCCGTTGCAAACTTTTAACCTGCCCGAGCCACCGCCCCACCACAGGAAACACCTTTATTCCCAGCAGCGCCGCCACGCCAAAGAACAACACCGCCTTACCCGCAACCCAAACCAAACCAACCGCATCTAGCTCTGCCGCTTCTGCTACCCCAATCACCCCCGCAAACATCACCAGCGAGAGCGTATCCGCAATGAGGGCCCCCGCCATCATCACATGGGCAATGCGGGTGTCGAGCAGCTTCAGGTCGACCAAAATGCGCGACTTGGTAGCGAGCGACGTGACACCCGCCGCGATCCCAACAAAAATACCGGCCATGGTGGTCCCGCCGGCCCAAACCACCACCAGATAGGCTCCCACAAAAGGGGTTATAAATCCGCCAATGGCGGCCAAGAAACCCGCCTTCGAAGCCCGGCCCAACTCTTTCGGGTCGATCTCCATGCCGATGTATACCATCATCAGTAGGATGCCTACCTCTGCCAAAACAGCAAGGGCCTCACTGCCTTCGAGCCAACCCAACAAGGGCGGCCCCAGAATAATGCCCACAAGCAGTTCGCCCAACACCGACGGATAGCCGATGCGGGATGCCAGGATACCGGCTCCCCACGCCGCGAGGAGCACAAAAAGAAGATTCAGAATAGAGAATTCCATGAGCGTACCAGATACAAAAACGGAACGGAAGCCTTCGTGGATAACAAGAAGGTGAAGAGCGCAAGAGGGGGATGCGCATCCGCTTTGTAGAAGTACCTGGGGCGATGATCAGCCCGATGTGCAGTCGGCTAGGTCAATCGCAGGAGCGGCGCGCAGGGGCACCGGCGTTCATGGACCTGCAGCATACCCAACCACGGATGGGTGCGTCGGAGCACCGCTTTAAAATGAGAATGCGTTTTCATGTGACGCAAGGTGGTTGGACTCTTTCAGACAGACGCCTATTACCCCAACTGCTACCGTTTAGGTTTCCACTGGAGAGCACCGAGCTATCCTCGAACGCTGATTTCTGAAGCCTTCGAACAGATTCTTTACAACTTGGCGCTCGAACTTGACGTGACGGGTCCCGACGGGCTCGTGCTTCCGCTTCGCAGTCTGTTTGTGCACTCGTGGGCCATCGCATGGAGCGAGGGAACGCTACCTACAACTCCCGCACCCGAATATTTCTGAACCACACCGGATCGCCGTGGTCTTGAAGCGCGAGATGGCCTTCCGTGGCCAACCCGTAGTCGGGCCACTCGGTGAACTTGCTGTTTTGTACCCGCTCGTTCCAGTCGGCGCTGCCTAGTTCATACGCCACCACCTGCACCCCATTGAGCCAGTGCTCCACGTTCCGGTTGTTAACCACAATGCGGGTCTGGTTCCATTCGCCTGCTGGGTTTACAGCGCTGGAGTCGGACGGTGGGTGCAAGGCATAGTTGGCACCGGTGGTGCGGTCACGCCCGTTAGCGGCGTCGGGGTGGCAGCTATCATCCAGCACCTGAAATTCGGGGCCGGTATGGTAGGTGTTCGCGTACTGCTCGCTTTCTTGCACCAGGTAAAAGATGCCGCTGTTGCCACATTCGCTGATCTTCCATTCCAGCGAAAACTCGAAGTTGGCAAACATCTGCTTCGTGATGATGTCACCACCCGTGCCTTCGGCGTCGGGGTTGAAGAACAGCCCTTCTTCGTCTACCCCCCACTTGGCAGGCAGGCTATCGCTGCGGTATCCACGCCAGTTGGCTTCGAGGCTGGAGTAGGAGCCATCAAAAAGGGAAATCTCCATCGGTTCAGCAGGGACAGTTTCCGTCGGTGGTGTTGGTTCAACGGCGGTCTCTTCCTGCGGATTCGCACAAGCTGCCCAAACAAGCAGCGCGGCAAGCATAAAAAAGTGGGAGCGTTTCATTTAAGGGTGCAGTCTTGATCAACAGAACGCCGTCAAGATAGCAAAAAAACGTACATCTGCTACGCCATCCCCTGTGGCGAAGACAAATACCGCATCAGCTTGCGTTTGGCCACGGGCAACGTGGTGGCCTCGAAGGGAAAGTCCAACTCGGTCGCGGCGAAGTACGTCGCCGGGTTCGGCAATTCCGGGATCTCGTTTACTAGTTCCATTTTGATGCTCCGGGGCGACGGATACACATTCCTTCGGGAGACGCTGCGCACATAGGTCGTCCGGAGGCTACGGTACCGCTCGTCGGCGCGCGTAAAAACGGAAAGTGAGTACTGCAATACATGCAGTTGGCTCGTCATACGATCCGGCACAATCAGATAGCCTTCTTCCACATACGAAGGCACAATCCCTACTTCTTCCAGGTGTAGGTTGTCGTCCACAAATTCAAAGATGGTGCGTCCTTCCTCGATGGCGTCTTGTACGAGCGGCAATGCCCACCGAATCAACTCTTCGAGCGTGTTCATCAGGTCGTCGCCCCATTGGGGTTGCTGCCGGATGAGTTGGGCGGTATTCCAATCAATGCCCTCGATGCTTCCGGGCGCGGCCTGATGGATCTGGTCGAGGTTGTCTACCATTTGCCGAAGGGTGCCAAAGAGTTGGATCAGGTCCGACAAAAACGGATACACGATGTTACGTGAAAACGCCTGCCGAACGTCCTGCAAACGCGCCAACACCTGATACTGGGCACGCTCCAGATCGTCCCCCGCACAGATGAAGTGTTCGATCCGTAATCCGTCCATCAATCTCCCCTCAGTTTGTGAAGATAACGTGATGACACCTATAGTATAGGGTCTCGGCACTAAAGGGTCAATGGATAAGCAGATGGTTCAATTTCTACAATACCCTTTTTTTCTTAATATAACACGTATTTATTCCTATTATTTTTAGTCAATTATCACTTATTACAGAATAATAATATATTATCGCTATTAATGCGAATTAAGAGTTGAAGGTGAGCAAGAGCATGGCAGCAGCGAGGCGACCGAAGACATGCACGAGCAACCCCCGATAGGAACGTACCTTCGAGGCGCACTGAATACCCGTCTTCTCATTGATCCAACTGAAGAGCGACTCTATGGGCTGGCGCACTCGACTGACCGCCTCAGACCATAGCTGCTGTGCTGCCGACAAGTACGGCTGTCCCCTTTTCTTTTTGGCAGGCGTCAACATCTCGAGATCTTGCTCTCGGGCAAGACGTGCTTGCATGGGGCCATCGGCGTAGGCCTTGTCCCCATAAAGCTGCCCCCCTTTGAGGCGAGGCAACACCTGACGGAGCGCCATCAAGTCATTTTCGCTGCCCGACGTCAGCCCAATCCATGCAGGAACAGGCATCGCTGCACGTCGTCGCTGGCCGATAATGTGCAACTTCACGCCGTAGAAAAAGCTCTGCTTCGAGGCACAGTAGCCCTTGTCAGCCAGTTCAGGGGCCACTTTGGCGTGGGACGAACGCTTTTCATGGGCCACGATGATGGGCATGGAATCGACCAGGCCTACACACCGGGACGCTTCCTTGCGAGGCACCCTCACCAAGGCCTCTGCGATCAGCGGGGCGAAGAGGGCACTAAGCCGGTTGAGTCGCTGGATGTAACCACCGTAGGAAGGCATTTCAGGAAACCAGTCGGCTAGATGATCGCCTGTGTAGTCGTAGATCTCGCGGATCGTACGTCGTTTTTGGATGATGCCGAAGAGGTAGATCGTGAGCACTTCTTGGTCGGTGAATCGGGGCTGGTGGTTGTTGCTCAGGCGCTGAGCGAGGGTCCAGAGTTGTTGCCGATAGCAGGTGCAGACGAACAGGTAAATACGAATGAGCGTAAGTTGCCAAGCCAGAGATGGCGTTTCCATGTTGCCAAGGGCGGTTTGTGTAAGAATGTGTTGGTAGCACCTTCTTCAAACCGTCTGCGGCAACATGGTTTTTCCAACCCTTAATTGGCATTGTTAGAAGTGAAGAAGCCCCGGACG
>JAUIDY010000179.1 GCA_030428385.1 Rhodothermia bacterium
AATGGTCGAGGATCCACGAGCAGGCCGCAAAGGTGGCACGCCCCACCATGTTCTGCCCCGCCGCATCGCCCGTGGAGTAGTTGAAGCGCAGGAAGACAAACTTGTTGGAAAGAAACGTGTCGATGTATTGCAGCTTCGCCACGCTGGAGGTCGCCTCCGCTTCGGCAGCGATCTTCGTGAAGTGGTCGTCCACCCAATCGGAGAAGATGCGCCCCTGCCGGGCATCCTCGAAGACAAAAACGGGTGCGCGCTGCATATAATCGCCCACGACCGTGCACTTGACGCCACCGCTGAGGTTGAGCACCTTCATGCCCCGGTTGTACGACGCCACCAGCGTGCCTTCGGTGGTGGCAAGCGGAATGACGAAGTCGCCCTGCGCGTGTTCGCCGTGCACAGTGAGTGGCCCCGCCAGCCCCACCGGAATCTGCGCCACGCCCGTAAAATGCTCGACGTTGCCCTGCGTGGTGTGCGGATCGAAAGAGTAGTGCGGCAAATGCTCCAACTTTTTGCCGGTAAACGATTCCACAAACGCCTGCCGCTGCCCGATGGCGTCCTCGCCATAATCGTCAGCGTCCACGCGGGGAATGCGATGCGCGGTCTCTTTCTTGGCCTTGATGCTGTCGTCCACCTCCAGTTTCAGCTTGCCGAACGGCTTGCTCCGAAACACCACCTCGATGTCGTATTTCCCAGGCTCCAGCGCCCCAATGGCGGCGTGTACCTCCAGCACCTGCCGCAGCGGAAACGCGACGGGGCTTTTCTTCGAGATGTCGTCGGGAGCGAGCGTTTCGCCGTTTACGACCAACCGCAGCGCGGCACGAGGCACCTCCCGGTCGCCGATTTTGACATGCAGCAACTCGGTGACCTCGGCGTCGCTGAGGCGGTTTTTGAGGGCAAAGCGCACGCCCTCGGCGGTATTTTCCAGGCTGCCAAACGTGTACAATTGCTTCAGCAGCAGACTCGGGACCATTTGTAGCATTGTCTTCGCGGCCAGTATGGTGGAATTGGGGAGACAGTATCAGGCGGCGCGGCGACTTTCGCAACTGGTTTGGTCGGCAGGTCGCAGGTCAGCAGGCTATCAGCGGCCAGAGGATCGCTTCGCTTGCGTCATTAGGTCATTTACGGGCTGCGCCCGTGTTATGGATTGTCATTGGGGCGGTTTTCATCCGGCGGTGGGATTTCCTAGCAGGCGACGCGCCGATGGCACGTCGCTACGGTGCCCTCTTCCAACATTTTTCCTCTATTCCCTAAACCCCACACCCTGTGCCCCATCTTCCCCTACCTCCACCGGACGTGCCGGGTCCGTAATCCACTCGCTCCACGATCCGGCGTAGAGGCGGGGTTCGGGAAGACCTGCGTGCACCATCGCGAGGGCATTATGGGCCGCCGTGACGCCGGAACCGCAGTAGACTGTCACGTTTTCCGGCGTTTTGTCCTCGACGAAGGGCGCAAAGCGGGCGTGCAGTGCTTCGGGCGGGTGGAAAAAACCGTCGGGAGTCAGGTTGTCGGCGAGCGGGACGGAAACAGCGCCTGGGATGTGCCCGGCAATGGGGTCGATGCGTTCCTCTTCGCCGCGATAGCGGGCTCCGGCGCGGGCGTCTAGCAGGCAGTAGGTTGCATCGCCGACGCGGGCTTCCAGGTCGGCGGCGTCTACGAGCCGCTCCGGGTAGGGCTGGGCGACAAACGAGCGGGACGCGCGGGTTTCTGTTCCGCTTCGGGCGGCGTAGCCTGCCTGTTGCCACGCCTGCCAGCCACCATCCAGCACCGCCACCGCGTCGTGACCCAGCCAGCGCAGCATCCACCACAGCCGCGCCGCGATGGCCCCACCGAGTTGATCGTACGCCACCACCTGCACCGTTTCATCAATGCCCCACGCTGAAAGCCTCGCTGCAAACGTTTCTGCCGTGGGCAACGGGTGGCGACCTGTTTTGCCGGGCAGAATCGGCCCCGACAAATCCTCGTCAAGGTGCGCATAGACCGCGCCGGGAATATGCGCTTTCTGATACGCGGTCCGTCCGAAAGCCGTATCGCTTAACAAAAAGCGGCAGTCCACGATGACCCACGCGGGGTCGTCCCGGTGCGCGTGGAGTTCGGAAGCACTAATCAGCGTGGTGTGAGGCATGGGCCGACTCGTTAAGACAAAGGAAGGGTTACACGATCGTGGCCAAAATGGCTCCGCGGGCACCCAACAACAAGCATCAAAAAAAAAGAGGCGGCGTACAAAACGAAACCGAACGTAAATCTGTGCAACGCCTACCTTGCCGTTCGGACGTTGCCGGGCTATCTTCGGGACGTCCCAGTTGTACCAAACCCATGCTCAAACCCATGACGGCGACCGATCTCCCTACGCTCACCCACGTCAACCCCCAAGGCGGTGTGCAAATGGTCGATGTTTCTGCCAAGCACGACTCCACCCGCACGGCGGTAGCTTCCGGGCGCGTGGTGGTGGGCGAAGAAGCCTTTGCCCTCATTACCGCCAACAAAGTACGCAAAGGCGACGTGCTGGGCGTCGCCCAGATTGCAGGCATTATGGGCGCCAAACAAACCAGCAAACTCATCCCGCTCTGCCACGACGTGGCGCTCAAAGGCGTGGACCTGGAGTTTGAGATGAACCCCGATGATTTTGCCGTCGAGATTAAGGCCCTGACCAAAACCATCGGCCCGACGGGCGTGGAAATGGAGGCGCTGACAGCAGTTTCCGTTGCCGCGCTGACCGTGTACGACATGTGCAAGTCCGTTTCCAAAGCCATCCGCATCACCGACATTCACCTGCTCGCCAAAACCGGCGGCCAAAGCGGCGACTACCGCAAAGGGCAGGACTGACTTTTGTGTGTGGGCGTGATAGCGTGTGGGTGTGTGGGAGCATGTTGTTTTTCTGCCCTTTAACCCCCATACTCCCAAACCCCCATACTCCCAAACCCATACCGTGCCATGATTGACGAACTCCTCGGTGCTTCCAGCTTCCTGATCCTGATTCTCATCGGGCTCTTCCTGGTCATCTTTTTCTATATGATCCCGGTGCGCCTCTGGATTACAGCCATCTTCTCCGGGGTACGGCTCAAGCTGTTTCGGGACCTCGTGGGGATGCGCCTGCGCCGCGTGCCGCCCACGCAGATCGTCAACCCGCTGATCACGGCGCACAAAGCAGGGATTGATGTCCACACGCCCCAGCTCGAAGCGCATTTTCTGGCAGGCGGACATGTGCAGCAGGTCATCAGCGCCCTGATCTCGGCGGACAAGGCCAACATCGACCTCGGCTTTGAGCGGGCCGCCGCCATCGACCTCGCCGGGCGCGATGTGTTCGAGGCCGTGCAGGTGTCGGTGAACCCAAAAGTCATCGAGACGCCCGCTGTGACCGCGATGGCCAAAGACGGGATTCAGGTGCGCGCCATCGCCCGCGTGACGGTGCGCGCCAACATCGAGCGGCTTGTTGGGGGCGCGGGGGAAGAAACCATCCTGGCCCGCGTGGGCGAAGGCATCGTGACGACGATTGGCTCGGCGGAGACGCACAAGCTGGTGCTCGAAAACCCGGACTCGATCTCCAAGGTCGTGCTGGCGAAAGGGCTGGACTCCGGCACTGCGTTCGAGATCCTCTCCATCGATATCGCCGACGTGGACGTGGGCGACAACATCGGGGCGAAGCTGCAAACCGACCAGGCCGAAGCCGACCTGAAGGTGGCGCAGGCCAAGGCTGAAGAGCGCCGCGCTGCTGCCGTGGCCCACGAGCAGGAGATGCGCGCGATGGTGCAGGAGCAACGCGCCCGCGTCGTCGCCGCCGAAGCCGAAGTGCCGCAGGCCATCGCCGACGCCTTCCGCGCGGGCAACCTCGGCATCATGGACTACTACAACCTGCGCAACATTCAGGCCGACACTCGCATGCGCGACTCCATCAGCGGCACTGACACCGAAATGCCCGGCGACGAAGTGTAGGGGCTGGGCGTGTGGGAGTTTGAGGGTGTGGGAGGATGTTTTACGCCTTCGCGTCCTTGGCTCCTACTCAACCACTCCCAAACACCCCTACCCAACCACACCCCCTCCCCCATGCCCGACCCGCTCACCATGATCGACCGCCTCGGGCGGCTCACGACGTTTGCGACGCTGGGCGTGATGGGGACGACGCAAGACCTGGCGCGCACGGCGCTCGGAAGCCTCGCCGACGCCGACCCCAACCCGGAACTCATCGCCGAGGAAACGCTCTGCCTCACCGCCGTGGCCACCGCCCGCGCCGCCGAGGTGGGCCTCCGCAATATGCCCGACGTGGCCGACCTGCTCGTTCCTACGCTGTTCGACCTGCCGTTCACCTACCACGACTACCTCATCGGCGGCACCATGATCATCGAGAATGATCCGACGGTGCTCAACAGCAGCAACGCCGTGTATCCGCGGCTGCAACGGGCGTGCGACTTCTACCGCGTCCACCTGCCGCCGCATCAGTTCCCCGGCGAGCGGATGTTGCAAGACAAGCTGCCGCTGTGGATGGGCCGCATCAGCCCGCCCAAGCTCCCTGAATCACCCATGCAGCGACTCGAACGCCTCAACGTCGCCGAGATCCTGCTGACCCACCTCAAGCTGGTTCTCGCGTTTATGCGGCGGGGCGGGCTAGATCGGTAGAAGCACACCTTCGTGCCGATACAGAAAGGCTTCCCCTCCTGATGGCCCTTTTGTGTTTGATCTTGCGTAGGGGGCTAATGAAGCCAGCTGGTGAAAACTGCTCGATGACCTTTCTCACCCAGTGAGACGCATCGCCAGCCAACAACGTTGACGCACCGGCCTGATAGTTCATAGATTGCTTAATAAGCGTAGATGTGATACCATGTCTCTCCCGCGAAACCATTCGATGTACGGCGGCAATGCCCGAACCAACCATGCGCTAAAACCAAAGAGGTCCTTATGCCTGTCACGTGTGTTTTTCCCATGCAAAACAACTATTCCCAAAACGGCAATGTGCGGGTGAGGACGCGGTTTGCCAATGGCGATGTTAACCGGCGCGTAAACGTCGCCCAGGCACAGGGAAAGGATGAAGGCATTTGCACCATCATTTCGTTGCAATGGGCCAAGCGATGCTTGCAACTCCATCGCGGTATCGGAAGCCAAAACGAGTTGATCTTTACGGATCACATGCTCAATGGCCTGATGGCGGTGTGGCGGAAATACGACAACTCGCCGCATGAACAGACGCGGGCGATGGGCCTTAATGCGCCCGGGGGCGACTCGAATACAGGCAGTGTCCGCACCATGCAACGGCGCATTGGTGCCAGTGCCTCGCAGATTGGCATTTTCTGGAATAGCTTCCACACGATGGGCTACCGGGTGGGCGTCCCCACCGTTGGCAAACTGGCGCTTGGAAACACGCCCTGGGGCGCCATGCGGCGGCAGCGGGCCCAACCGGCCACCGGAACCGTGTACGAATGGTTCGATGCCAACCACGGCTTGTACACCTCCAATGACGCGCAGGAAATGTATCGCTACATGAGACAATATATGGATGCCAATTACGGCGAGCCCATCATGGGCTACCGCATCGTGTCGTTATAGGTATTGGCTGGCGCAAGACAAGCTGATGCTATAAGGTCTTGGGATTAAGCAGCCATAGAAAAGCGGCTTATCAGCGCGTTCCCGCAGAGGCCATGCGGGGCAACGTTTTCGCTTGTATCTTGGGCGCAGCTATCCCACCTACCATCATACAGCAAGGTCTCTTCAATGAAGAAAACCGATTGCGCCCGAGGCCAAAAACGCATACGCTCACTGACAACAGCCTTTCTGCATGGTGGAAATGTAGTTGCCGTGATCGCCCTGCTCGCCGCGTTCACCTTGTTCGTTCCGGCCGTCCGCGCCCAAACAGATTTCCGCGTTACGGTTGATGTAGATGCTGGAACAACGGTTTCGGAGTTGCGCCCCATCTGGAATTATTTCGGTTACGATGAAGCACTAACAACGTTGACCCCGGAAGGACAGCATCTGTTAAATGCCTTGAAACAGATGAGTGCGCCCGAACCGATTCAGGTGCGCGTGCATCATTTACTGACCAGCGGCGATGGCTCCTTGGCCCTTAAATGGTCGAGCACCAACGTGTATACGGAAGATGAGGAAGGGAATCCGGTCTACGATTGGACGATGATGGACCAGGTTATCGATGCGCTTACCGAGCCCGGGCTGGAGCCGTTTGTGCAGGCGGGCTTTATGCCACAAGATCTGTCCTCCGCGCCCGATCCCTATACCCCCACGCTGGTTCAACGGGGGCTGCCGCGTGACATGGTGTCGGGCGGCGCGTTCTATCCGCCCAAAGATTATAAAAAATGGGAGCAGTTGATCGAAGCCTGGGTGCGACACAGCGCAGAGCGCTATGGCGAAGAGCGGGCCTCGTCCTGGCTCTGGGAACCCTGGAATGAACCTGAGTCGCCGTACTGGAAAGGAACGCCGGAAGAATTCTTCATGCTGTACGATCACTTTGCAGCCGCCGTTAAGCGCGTCCTCCCGAATGCCCGCGTCGGCGGCCCGCATGTGACCGATCCTGGCTGGCGAAACGGCGACGTTTTTATGCGTGCCTTTTTAGAGCATTGCCGGAGTGGAACGAATGCCGCGACGGGCGGCACCGGAGCCCCGCTCGACTTTATCGCCTTCCACGCGAAGGGCACCACACGGATCGACGAGCAAGGTCGGGTTGAAATGAATCTGCGCAATCAACTGACGACGATTCAAACCTACAGCGAGATCATCGCTGACTTCCCCGAGTTTTCAGCCCTGCCCATTTATATCGGCGAGTCGGACCCCGAAGGATGCGCAGGCTGCCCCGCGACGCATGACCCAGAGCGTGGCTACCGGCTAACGTCCCAATTTGCCGCGTACACGGCGGCAGCCTTCATGCGCAAGCAAGACCTGATGGCCCGCCACGGTTTGAACCTTCAGGGGGCCGTCTCGTGGGCCTTCACTTTTCACGACCAGCCTTGGTTCAACGGCTTACGGGCCTTAACGACCAATGAGGTTGCCCTTCCGGTCTTCAACACGTTTAAGCTCTTCTCCCGGCTGGACCGTCAGCGCATTGCCGTATCGAGTACGTCTGACTACGACACCGATACGATCCTTGCAGAGGGTGTGCGCGGCGCGCATGGGGACGTGCACGCGGTGGCTACCAAAGGCGCGAATCGCATTCAGGTTTTGCTGTGGCACTATCACGACGTGGCTGGTTATCAACCGTCGGCCACGGTTTCTTTGCAGTTGCAGGGGCTACCCGTAGGCGAGCAGATCCACATCACCGAACAGCGCATCGACGAAGGCCACAGCAACGCCTACACGGCATGGCTGGAGATGGGGTCACCGCAAGAACCCACGGAAGAACAGATTAAGAACTTGCACGCCGCCGCTGAGATAGCGGAGCGTCCACTTGGACAGCAATCAACTTCTACGGGACCTCTCTCTTTGGACATTTCCCTGCCCAGGCAGTCGGTGTCCCTGGTCACCTTAAGCTGGTAAGGTTGTTGGCCTGGGCAACACACCCAACCACCCGACGACTTCCGTACCTGAAGGTCAGCAAAGCCATATCGAACATGTGCGGCGTCCCGCGACCTTGAAGGTGGTTGCTTTTGTGCCCCGATGCGCCGATTCTGGAGAAGCGCCATAGCTTTGCAGAAAGCTCCCTCTGTGTGAAGCACCCTCATAAGCCCCGCCCGCAGGCTTTCCACACCAAACGCCTACGCTATGAACTCCCCCGCTTCGCGCTCCGCTCAACCCACGCTGCTCTTTATCCCCGATATCAGTGGCTTTACGCAGTTTGTGAATGACACCGAGATCACCCACAGCCAGCATATCATCGAGGAGCTCCTGGAGATCCTCATCGACGCCAACGAGATTGACCGCGACGTCTCTGAAATCGAGGGTGATGCCATTCTTTTTTACCGGGAAGGGAAACCGCCCACGGCCCCGCAACTGCTGGCACAGGTGCAGCGGATGTACGTCGACTTCCACGCCCACCTGAAGAAATA
>JAUIDY010000180.1 GCA_030428385.1 Rhodothermia bacterium
TCCTTGAGCATTCCGATAAACTCAATTCTTCGTAGATAGCCGTGATCCTATAGTCACCATCCATTTTCACGACCAGACTCAAACCCACCGTCTCTACCTTTCCACTCACAAGCCAGTGTTTGAACTGGTTTCCGTTTGGGGCTACCTCAGGTGCTCTCAATGTAACCGTGGTGCCTTCATTGTAGGTACGCGTGAAGGTCGTGGTACCCTCGCTATCACCGTCGTTGTCATCCGGGCTGATATCCATCACAACGTTTCTGCTGGGCTCCTCCGAACTAACCGTCAGTCTGAACTCTACGGGAGGAGGAACGACATAAACAGCTACTATGCTTCGGTCAATGTTGAGCGTCAAAGTCATGGTCCGGTTCGTCGTTTGGACTTGTCCGTCCAGGAGCCAATGCTTGAACTGGTTATTGTTGGGGGCTACCTCAGGCGCAGTAAGCGTCACCTGCGTACCGGTATCATAGGTGCGTGTAAACTCCGTGGTGCCGTCTCGTTCGCCGTTGTTGTCCTCCACACCTACCTCGATGGCAATGCCACTGGACGGATCCGCTGATCTGACAGTCAAGTCATACTCAGACTTTGGTCCCCCGCTTATCGTCACCTGCAACACTTGTGGATTTAGAGATAAAGAACTTCCATCAGGATCTGTGGCCTGGATGTTTGAGAGCGTGAAGTCGACCTCCGTTGGATCTGGTGTGTCTGCGTTAGCAACAAACTGCACACGGGCTACCGAGCCATGACCACCCACTCCCCCCGCTCCTGCTTTGCGGCTTATCCCTACGCCTACCGTACCGTCCCCATCATCACTGGCAAAGTAGACAACATCGCTACCCAAGAAGCTACCTCTCACATCTCCAGTGACGCTGAGGACTGTGTCATTGTAGCCAAGTTCGAAACTGACACCAAAAAGATCGCTCACCGGCTCACTCTGACTGCCGACCATAATGTCGATCCAAAATGCCTGCCCAGCCTGCTGAGATGTACTTGTTGCAGGCGCGATGGGAGGAGATTGGGCAAAAGCTGAACGGAAAAGGCTCAACCCAATCAATCCAACAATGATGAGAATGAGTGCTGCTTTTTGAGGGTTCCGTCTGATGCTCATGGTGCTATCCCCCCTATTGAGTTCACGCCCTCTTAATAAAGCAATATTTACCTTTCAACGCAAGGGTTGTGCGTCGAATCTCTTTTCTTGCATAATGGAAATATTTTAGACTATTGTCTAACTATTGCGACCGAAGGTCCTTTTTGTATTTTAGTTGTTCTGTATGCAAACCATCCATGTACTATAGGACTAGATGCAAAAACAGGATAAAAATGGATCTTTTGGCAGCAACTCCCGAACGGGTACCATTTCTTGGCTTAGCGAGCAAGCCTATGCAGACAAGGATTCCTTGTCAGTGAATAGTGACGATGTGAACCCTGTGTGGGAAAAGGCCAAAGCGGCACTGAAGGGATATACTGAACCAGAAAGTTTCTCTCTTTATGCCATTAAGCAACCGTATCAAGGTGAAATCGTGGACCGGGGGGAGCTATTAGCCGGCCATTTAGCCATCAATTACACAAGCTATAATCCGCCACCTCTTTGGGGTGCTCCTTACTCCCTCTTCAAGATTCGCATTGGAAAATCTAACAACGACGATTTTGTACATCACACAGGCGAAGGAATCCTTCGCCCAATCCAAGGCGCAATCTCTTTTCAAGTCATCTGGTCGCCACCTTCCGGCAATCCGCAACTTCTAACTAGAGAGGACTTCACGTCGCGTAGTATTATTCGCATTAACCCACAAATCCCCCACCGGGTGTGGAGTGGAAAAGGAGACTCAAGCGAAGCGTGGCTGATTGTCCGAGACGGCAACAATTCTCCTGCTACTTTTAGCGTGAGCCCAGAAATGAAAACGGGTGCACGGTCACATGGAAATTCTCGAATCACAAGTGTTCGATTGGAAAATATCAAAGACTACGGTGACTATGCTTTACGAGCTTGGGGGTTACTAGAGCACATTAGAACGCATCGTCTACGTGCCGGACTTTCATCTATGCAGTTAGGACAATTATGTGGGATAAACAGTTCGCAGATGTCACGCATAGAGAACGGAACAACGAATGTTAATTTAGCTACGCTGATCCATATCGCGAGTGTTCTCCATATCCCAATCGAAGCTCTCATCAAACAGTCCTCATGGTATTGCAAACATCAAACACTTGAATGGGAAGACACGTCAACCCAGCCACATACGTTTAACGAACTGGTTGAACCAACTGGGTTGAGTCACCATCTACTACCTTACTGCCTTCAGATTCGATACCTGAGTATTATTGTTCAGAGTGGGGAGGTGAAATTAATGGCCAAACGACGGATTGGAGGAAAATCTTTTCCAGAAAGCCTTCACACAGGAAGTGTTGCCCATTTTAGAGGTAAACATTTTCGTCTGGATGATTCCCCAGGTGGCCGAGGCAAACTAGCCATTGAAGCCAGAGCAGATACTGAACTGATGGTAATAGCCTGTACAACCGACTAGGAATAACCAATAGAGGATCTCACCTAGATCAATACGTCGAATTAAAGAAGATCAGGATTGATAATAATTACTCGATAACAACGTCTTCGCCCCGTCCTCTTACCAAAGACGAAGCCCCTATTTCAGAGTGAAATAGAGACTTTGTTTTACCTATGTTGTACCAACAAATTCGAATGTCATTATTTTATAACGACTTATACAGAATTTGTGTGGGGCCAGAGGGATTTGAACCCCCAACCGGACGGTTATGAGCCGTCTGCTCTAACCCTTGAGCTATGACCCCCTAAAGCATGAACCGGCCCGATGCCATCACCTGCCTGCTGCCTGTTCAAACGCGATGCTGCTCAACGCGATGACGGAGTGGGCTGTTCCTCCTTCTTCAAAGCCCCCTTTTCCATTCCTGAATCATTAGGATTTTTGCAGAAAACATTAATTATTTAACAATGACGCCCTAAATGACTGCATATCTTTTGCAGTTCTGCACAAAGAGTCGCATTTTATTGAAGTATTTTAAGTCGTTCGGCTTTATAAGGAGCATCGCTTTCTATGGAACGTGTTGATGAGATTGACGCAAAAATTCTGACCCTGCTACAGGCACGCGGGCGCATGAAACGCAACGCCATCGCCGAAGAAGTGGGGCTCTCGGTCCCCTCTGTCAGCGAACGCATGCGCAAACTGGAGGAGCGCGGCGTCTTGATGGGCTACTGTGCCTTGGTGGATGCCAAGCGCCTTCATTACGACATCACGGCCTTCATCCGGGTTGTCACCGATGGCTCGGTGAACTACCCCGCCTTCCGCGAAGAAGCTGGTGCCTCGGCGGAGGTGCTGGAGCTGCACTCCATCACGGGCGAAGGCTCGCATATCCTGAAAGTACGCACCAAAAATACCACGTCGCTGGAGCGGCTGCTGTCGCGGGTGCAATCATGGCCCGGGGTCATCAGCACCTCCACCAGCATCGTGCTGAGCACCTACAAAGAAACCCGGTCCGTGGCGGTCGAACCAACGGCTATCTACAAATACGAAAACGATGAAGCTGCCTGAGCGGTGAACGCCTCCGCGCTTCTTTTCTGCCTCAAAAATCCACCCTATAACCTACCCATCACGCTGGCATCATCATGAGTAACGTCTCTCAAGATTACCACCTGCTTGCGGCAACGAAGTATTCGCCGCGCGCCAACGGCAAGGCCAAAGCCTCGCCGGTATCCATGGACATCGAACAGATCTTCGGCGAAAACACCTTTGGGCTCGACGAAATGAAGGCCCGCCTCCCGAAGTCTGCCTACAAAAGCCTGCTCGCCACCATCCAGAAAGGCGAACCGCTGAAGCCAGAGATTGCCGACTCGGTGGCGCTGGCGATGAAAGAATGGGCCATCGAAAAAGGAGCCTCGCACTACACCCACTGGTTCCAGCCCCTAACCGGCTCGACAGCAGAAAAGCACGACAGCTTCATCACGCCGAACAAAGGCGGCGGCGCCATCGCCGAGTTTAGCGGCAAAGAACTGATCCAGGGCGAGCCGGACGCCTCGTCGTTCCCCAGTGGCGGCCTCCGGGCGACGTTCGAAGCCCGTGGCTACACGGCCTGGGACCCCACCTCCCCAGCGTTCATCGTCGAAAATGAAAACGGCTCCTACCTCTCCATCCCCACCGCGTTTGCATCGTGGACGGGGGAAGCCCTCGACACCAAAATTCCGCTGCTCCGCGCCATCGATGCGCTCAACGAACAGGGCGTGCGTGTGCTGAAGCTTTTCGGCGTCAAAGGCGCGACGCGGGTGGCAGCAACCGTAGGAACGGAGCAGGAATATTTCCTCATCGACGAAGAGTTTTACTACCGCCGCCCTGACCTCGCCACCTGCGGGCGCACGCTCATCGGGGCCAAGCCGCCGAAAGGGCAGGAACTGGATGACCACTACTTCGGCTCTATCCCCGAGCGGGTGCTGGCCTGCATGCTCGAAGCCGAACGCGAACTGTACCGCCTCGGCATCCCAATCAAAACGCGCCACAACGAAGTGGCCCCAGGCCAGTACGAAATCGCGCCGATCTACGAAGAAGCAAACGTCGCCGTCGATCACCAGCAGCTCGTGATGCTGACGCTCCAGCAGGTGGCTCGCCGCTACGGCCTCGTCTGCCTGCTGCACGAAAAGCCGTTCGCTGGCGTTAATGGCTCTGGGAAGCACAACAACTGGTCGATGGGCACCGACAGCATGAACCTGCTCGACCCCAGCGACAACCCGCATGACAACATGCAGTTCTTGTTCTTCTGCGCAGCCGTACTGCGGGCCGTGTACAAGCATCAGGACCTGCTGCGCCTCTCGGTGGCCTCGGCGGGCAACGACCACCGCCTCGGTGCCAACGAAGCACCTCCCGCCATCCTCAGTGTCTTCCTCGGCGAACAGCTTCAGGATGTGTTCAGCCAGTTGGCAGAAGGCTCAGCCAACAGCAGCAAGCAGGGCGGCCTCCTGGGCCTGGGCGTGACCACGCTCCCGCATCTGCCCCGCCACGCCGGCGACCGCAACCGCACCAGCCCGTTTGCCTTCACCGGCAACAAGTTTGAGTTCCGCGCCGTGGCCTCCAACCAGTCGGTGGCACTGCCGAACACCATCCTCGCCCTTATCGTCGCCGAATCGCTGGACGTGATGGCGACGATGCTGGAAGAAGAGCTGGCGGGCAAGAAGAAGTCGAAGAAAGGCTTTGAAGACGCCGTCGGCGCTGTCCTCACCACCATCTCGAAAGAAGTACAACCGATCATCTTCAACGGCGACGGCTACTCCGACGAATGGCACGAAGAAGCCGAAAAGCGCGGGCTGCTGAACCTGAAAACAACGCCCGACGCCCTCGCCAGCTTTATCAGCGAGAAAAACGTCAAGCTGTTCGAAGCCTACAAGGTCCTCTCCGAGCGCGAGTTGGAAAGCCGCCACGAGGTGATGATGGAGCAGTACTTCACGGCGATCAACATCGAGGCGGAAACGCTGGAGATGATGGCACGCACGATGGTGCTGCCTGCTGCCGTGACGTACCTCAACGACCTGCTCAGCGCCCTCGACGATGCGGGCGACATTAAGCTAACCGGCATCAAGAAGACGGCTGAAAAAGTAGCAGGGTTGATCAATGACTTGTGCGAAGGCATCGATCACCTGAACAAGGAAAACCAGGACGCGAAGGAGACGCTGGAAGCCAACGTCGACCACATGAAAGACGAGGTAATTCCTGCCATGCTGGAAGTCCGTGCCGCAGCCGACAAGCTGGAAGGTTGCGTACCCTTCAAGCTGTGGCCGCTGCCCACCTACCGCGAAATGCTGTTCGTGAAGTAAGCAGACCATTACACCCGGCCTTATTCCCCCCTGAGGTCAACCGCCCGTCCTGGCATCCTGCTGGGGCGGGCGGTTTTTTGTTAACGGTTTTCCCTTTTTCATCCGCCGTGGCACCTGTGGCGACGCGCCATGGCGCGTCGCTACGGCGGCTCTTTCAACAGATGATTCCCTATTCGCTATTCCCCACACCCCATCCCCTACAAAATTCCCTCTTCCCCCTCCCCCCAAACCTCTTCCCTCCCTGCCATCCTGTCACCGCCGCGCCGTTCGGTACGCTTTTAGAACCTGCTCTCTTTACGCAGGGCGGCAAAACAATCTGCCAGTTTTTCCGTCTTGTTTCCCAGAGATGAACCCCGACCGTTTGAGATATGAATCTGCAAAAGTTTACCGTGAAGGCGCAGGAGGCCGTGCAGAAGGCCATGGAGATGGCTGCCGGACGCAGCCACCAGGGCATCGAAGCGCCCCATCTGCTCCAGGCGTTTCTGGCCGATCCCAGCAGCATTGTTGTGTCGATCTTGCAAAAGCTAAACGCCAACCTCGACTTCCTGACCACCAAAACCAACCAGGCCCTCGACAAGCTGCCGACGGTGACGGGCGCGAGTGTGTCGGGGCAGTACCTCGGCAATGAACTCAAAAAAGTGTTCGACCGTGCCCTGGCTGAGGCCGAACTGCTCAAGGATGAGTACGTCTCCAGCGAACACCTGCTGATTGCGCTTTCGGAAGCCAAAGACGCCACCGGACAGGCCCTGCGCGACCAGAGCGTCACCAAGCAGGCCATCATCGACATCCTGCAAGACGTACGCGGCGGGCAGCGCGTCACCGACAAACACGCCGAAGACCGCTACCAGGCGCTCGAACGCTACACGCGCGACCTGAACCGCCTCGCCCGCAAAGGCAAGATCGACCCGGTCATCGGGCGCGACGAAGAGATCCGGCGCGTGCTGCAAATCCTGAGCCGCCGCACCAAAAACAACCCGGTGCTGGTGGGCGAACCCGGTGTCGGGAAAACCGCTATCGCTGAGGGCATCGCCATCCGTATTGTGCAGGGCGACGTGCCCGAAGGGCTGAAAGAGAAGCGCATCGTGGCGCTGGACATGGGCGCACTCATCGCCGGGGCCAAATACCGGGGCGAGTTTGAGGACCGCCTGAAAGCCGTGGTGAAAGAAGTGGCGGAGTCGGACGGCCAGATCATCATGTTCATCGACGAAATCCACACGCTGGTGGGTGCCGGGGCCGCCGAGGGCGCGATGGACGCCGCCAACATCCTGAAACCGGCGCTGGCACGCGGCGAACTGCGGGCTGTGGGCGCAACGACGCTCGACGAATACCGCAAGCACCTCGAAAAAGACAAGGCGCTGGCGCGTCGCTTCCAGAAAGTGCTCGTCAGCGAGCCGACCGTGGAGGACACGATTTCGATCTTGCGCGGCATCAAGGAGAAGTATGAGGTGCACCACGGCGTGCGTATCCAGGACAGCGCCATCATCGCCGCCGCCGAACTCTCGCACCGCTACATCAGCGATCGTTTTTTGCCCGACAAAGCCATCGACCTGATCGACGAGTCGGCCTCGCGCCTACGCATCGAAATCGACTCAATGCCGGAAGACCTCGACGCCCTCGAACGGCAGATCCGGCAGTTGGAGATTGAGCGCGAAGCCATCAAACGCGAGAACGACCAGGCCAAGCTCGAACGGCTCAACGAACAACTCGCCAACCTCGAAGCCGACCGCGACGAGTTGCACGCCCGCTGGCAGCAGGAAAAAGACCTGATTCAGGACATCCAGGAAGCCAAAGAAGAAATCGACCAGGCGAAGATCGAAGCCGAAGACCTGGAACGGCGCGGCGAATATGGGCAGGTGGCCGAGATCCGCTACGGGCGGTTGCCCCGGCTAGACGGCAAGATTAAAGCCGCGCAGGACAAGCTGAGCGAGATTCAGCAGAACGGCGCACTCCTCAAGGAAGAGATCGACGACGAAGACATCGCCGACATCGTGAGCCGGTGGACGGGCATCCCGGTGAGCCGCATGCTGGAGAGCGAACGCGCCAAGCTGGTGCGCATGGAAGACGTACTCGCCGCACAGGTGGTGGGCCAGCCTGAAGCCATCGGCGCCGTCTCGAATGCCGT
>JAUIDY010000181.1 GCA_030428385.1 Rhodothermia bacterium
CCGCATCTTCAAGAACGGACTCGCCGGTATCACTGTGTGGGAGGGCGTTAACCACAGCATCTCAATGCGCCAAAATTCATGGTGGGGCAACGTTGGCCTCGGCATCGACCTCGGTGATGACGGAGTAACTATTGCCAGTAAAGTCTGGCCGCCCAAGCCGTACGTTATTGGCATATTAGAGGGTGACGAGGTTCGCATCCAGGTGCAGGTGGATGACGGAGGAGTTTTTTCCTCCGATGAATTCAGCGTCGATTTCTATGGAGTCCCATTTACCGGAAGTGGGCCTGGATCGGAAGGATGCCATATCACCGGCTTCGGCGAAGGAGAGCTCTACCTGGGAACTATCACGGTTGTAGGGTCGGGTGACCCCTATGAATTTCGCACCTCGCTTGGATCACGCTATGCGTATGTCACGGCAACTGCAACCACCGAAAATGGGATGACAAGCGAGTTCAGCCGTTGCACTGAGATCACGGCTATAGATGGATATACCAGCCAGCCCTTCGATCCTAATTTCCCGGGACCAGTGGTGGACAACGAACAGGCGCGTGTGACAATCACCGACATCGTGTCAGGTGGCAAGACCACCCAGGATACGGCCACGCTCTACGTCTCTCGTCACAATTCCCATCCCATTGCCAACTTCTTCGCGGGTGCAGCTGCCACCGACGATGGTACCTTCGGCGCGGCATCCAGCACGGCTTTTCGCTACTATGCGCTATCTACTACCTCTCTAGTCGATTTAGATGGCAACCCGCTTACGCTCACCTATGACGTGTGTCTCAATGCCACGGGACTGACGAGCGATTCCTTCATGCGTCGCTTGCTGCTGCTCCAGCGCAACAATGCGACCGACTACATCTGGACACCCCACGACACCCGCATCGAGACCAATGGCGGGACCACCTTTGCCTGCGCGGAAGGTGTGACGGGCCTAGGCGAGTTTGGCTTTGGGCTTGTCAACGCGACGGCGTTTACGGCCCCGATGCTGGTGGATCCCGAGGATGAAGCCGCCGACGTGAACGAGATGCCGCTGCTGGTCTGGGAAGTGATCGATGGTGCGGCAACGTACGACGTGCAGGTTTCCCGCAGTCACATTTTCGACGAATCCGTGTTTGAGGCGACTGGCGTGCCGACATCTTCGGTGCAGGCCGAGACCGACGGGCCAGGACTGCTACACTACTGGCGCGTGCGCGGCGTGGATGCGTCGGGTGAGGCGGGGCCTTGGTCGCTGCCTTGGTCGTTCCGCACGGGCGGCACGCCGGTCAATACGGAGGATGCCGAAGTGCCTGGCACGTTCGTTTTAGAGGCGAACTATCCCAATCCGTTTAACCCACAGACGGTGATTCCTTTCGTCTTGCCGGAATTTAGCGAAGTACGCTTGGCTGTGTACGATGTGCTGGGCCGCGAAGTCGCTGTTCTAGTGGATGGTAGCAAGGCGGCGGGGCGGCATGAGGTCATCTTCGAGGCGGGCAACTTGCCGAGCGGGGTGTACCTCTACCGCGTCGAAGCGGGTAGCTTTAGCACCGTGCGACAGATGCTTTTGTTGAAGTAGGCAAGATTCAAACACAAGGCCAGAATGACCACCCTGCACGTCCTGTGCGGGGTGGTCTTTTGACTTTTTGGCGGGCTGCGATCAAAAAATATAGCAGCCATGAGCCAGTCTGCAATGGAAATCCGTCTGGGAAGGTGCGGGATCACTTACGTACTTCGCCAACCCCAATTGACCGTCCTTCCTGCTGCCATGCGCTACTTACATATATTCATCGTCCTCGTCGTTCTCCTACCCCAAAGCGCGGCTGCGCAAGAACTCGACAGCCTGCTGATCACCTTCACGCAGTACACCGAAATCACGCAAGCCGGGATCTTTACCAACTGCCTCAGCCAGTTTGTCGGCAGCCACGCCGACCCGGTTGGCAATGGCAACGACCTCGACTACACCTACTTCTTCGATGTGGGCTCTACGATCTCCGATGGGTATCAGCAGCGCCATCCCTTGGACTGGGAGAACCCCCCGCAGGACACGGCAGGAGTAATCATCACGTTCCTTGGGGGCGTAACCACGTCGTCGGGGCCGGGAGGGGACTGCGGACCGACGTTTTCGAATCACGCGGCGGCGTGGGCGGGTTTCACGGTGTATGTTCATTTCCCGAAGCAGGCGAACGAGCCGCCGGTGGCGTTTTTCACGTACGAGGCCGACGCAGAGAATCCGCTCTTGATACACTTTGACGGATCGGGCTCGGAGGATGAAGATGGCGATATTGTGTCCTACGAGTGGGACTTCCCCAATGGAGCGTCTGGCAGCGGGGCGACACCAAGCCACACGTTCGAGAAGCGCGGGACGTACACGGTGACGCTGACGGTGACGGACGATGACAATGAGCAGAGTGCCCCCTTTAGCCGTGAGGTGGAGGTGAAAGCCCCTGCCATGCGCTATGACCTATCCCTTGAACGGGCATCTCAGACCGGCAACAAGGCCGCCCAGGATGATGAACCACCTGTGTTTGTTGTGGGCGACCAGATCTGGGCGCGTATTCGGGTGGAGAACACGGGCGACTTTCCGTTGGAGAATATTCGGCTACCTGAAGGGGATTTCAGCCTTGAAATACAGGCAGATACCGACAGTGCCATTGAAATCATCCAAGCGGATCAGGCAGAGATTCAGCGTTTAGAGGAAGGGCAAGCGGCTGTGCTGTCGTACCTCCTAGAGGCGAAAGAGACCACGGGCTTAGCCACCATTATTGCCACTCAAGTAGAAGCAGAAGCGCTGCTCGAAGCCGCCAATCGTCGGCGCATCGTCGAAGCGACAACAACGTGTCCGATCAATAACAAGGGAAATCAGGATGATGAGGCTAGCAATGGCTGTGCTACCTTGTCGGTGGTGTCGCCCCTGTTAATCTCGCTCGACCTACTGCCCAATCCGGTTCCGCCGAATGAACCTATGATTCTAGGTGATACCTTGCTTGTTCAGGCGCGGGTACGCAACGTAGGGACAACGCCTATCACGGACGTTGTCCCTGCAGGTGTCATCGAGGTTACGGGCGAAGGTTCACTTAGTCTCGTCACGACCGTCGAGCCCGACCGCGTGCCAGTGCTTGCGCCCGACCAATCACGGACCTTCTTCTACTTCCTCAAAGCGACAACGCCCGGTGAGGCAACGATTGCTTTGCCCGACATCGTGGGCTTTAATGAAGCCGGAGATGAGGTTCTGGGGGAAGGAGATGGGACGGAGTGGTGTGAAGGCTTGCGGTGCCGAGTTACCGTGGGCATCGTGGCTCCGGCGGTGGAGATCACCCTCCGCACCACGCAGGGCGAAGGCGAAGACCTTCAGGTGAAGGCGGGCTTGATCTATGAGCCCGGCTTCCCCATCCGCCCGATGGAGCAGATCGAAGCGGGCGGATCGCTCGCGTCCATCAACTTCCTCTGCCGTTCCACCTGCGTCGATGTCGAGGTGTTCGTGGCCGATCCCGAAAACGGCGAGCCCGCCAGCGAGGTGAGCGTTACGCTGAGCACACCAGGCGTCACTGGCGAGGCCGTCATCACACCGCCTGGCAGCGGTGGGTATTTCTGCGAGCGCCCGAAATCGTTTGGCGGGCGGGCTGATTGCGGCAATCCGCTGATGTTAGAGACCGACGACGAAGGCAAGGTCAACGCCTACTACGCCGTACCAGGGGTTACCGAGGACACTGTCACACAAATCACGGCGGTGGCCCAAACCGACGGAGGGCAAGAAACCGATGAGGCAGCGCTAACCATCGCGGCAAACATTGTGCATCAGGCCAGCGCTATAATCTCCCGCGACGAGGCGATCTTGCTCAGCGGCGTCAGCACGACCGCACTTGCAGCGCTCAGTGTCTCGATTGTAGGTGAGTCATGCAAGGCGATGCTCAACGCCATCGCCGGGCCCGTCAGCACAGGTGGGGGCACTTTCTCCGACCCCACGATCAACAGCGCAGCGTCCACTGCCGTCGAGTTTCTGTGTGCCCTCGTGCCCACACAGCCCATCGAAGGGCCAGCAGGCATCATCAAGCGGGTCTCCGAGGTAGGGCAGTGGAGTTGGTACTTCGACCGTTTCGGAATCGACGCGCCGGGCATCATCAACGTAGGTTTCCGTCCGCCGCCACAATTCATTGATGTCGAGAATGACTTTCTGGCGGTGCTCAACGAGGGTTTTGCCCAGGCTGTAAACCTTGGTGCCGTAGGTGGAACCACTTCTGTAATGCCCGGCTCTCAGATAGAGGTCACCTTCTTTGAGATGAGCTACCTCGACCGCAACGCCATCTCGACACCGCTCACGCGGGCGCTTTACTACACCATGACCGTCACCCCGCCGGGCAGGAGTGCGTTCGAGTACAAGCAACTGATGACCGAGGGAACGTACAACCCCGAGACGTGGCTGCTGCCACCGCGAGATCGGTTCTTGAACGACGTGATCGAGCGGGCGCAAGCAGGCGACACCGAGGTGATGATGGGTGGCCCCGGAGGTAGTGCGGACGGCATCGCCAAGAATAAGACTTCCACTGCTTCGTTCCTGCCGGGCGACCTGGTGGTGGTAGGTTTTGACACAGAGACGGCGGAGACAAACCAACTCATTGCGGTGGAGGGCCGAGCGCTGATGCTGGCTGCGCCGCTGAGCCACGACCATGCCGAGGGGGCGCTGCTAGTGCGCATCGCCGAAGGCACGGCCGGGCCGCCTGCGCCGCCGCTGCTGATTCCGCCGACCGATGAGACGGGCGCGGTGTCGTTTCACCCTGAACTGGCGTGGATGCCGCGTCCGCAATCGTTTGTAGTCTCGTACGACTTGGAGCTCGCCACCGACAGCCTGTTCACGGACATTGTGGCGGAGGCAGAAGGCCTCACCGAGTTGGTATTCGAGCCGGGCGCGTTGGCTGCGCACCAGGATTACTACTGGCGAATGCGCGCCTCGAACCTGGGAAGTGACGGGATGCCGGGTGCGTGGTCGCGGGTGTTGGTCTTTGCCACCGGGGCGACGCCGGTAGACACGGAGGACGTGGGGGAGGTGCCAGGGGAATTTGTGCTGGAGGCCAACTACCCGAACCCGTTCAACCCGCAGACCGTCATCCCGTATGTCTTGCCCGTGACAAGCGAAGCCCGCCTGACCGTCTATGATGTGCTGGGCCGCGAGGTCGCCGTGCTCGTGGAGGGGACACAGCCAGCGGGCAGACACGAAGTAGTCTTTGAGGCAGATAACTTGCCCAGCGGGGTGTACCTCTACCGGATTGAGGCGGGCACCGTCAGCATCGTGCGGCAGATGCTACTGTTGAAATAGCCTTGTGGAAAGCACAAGGCGAAGATGACCGCCCTTGATGCTGTATTTGGAGTAGTCTTTGTTTGAACCAAAACAGGAGGACCAAAGAGGTTGAGAACCGGTGCGAGAAACTTAATTGAGACCCAATGAGCCACTCATCGGAGAAAATCCGTCTGGGAGGATGCGGAAGCTCGCAAACCATGCATTCTTAGATTGACCATTTCTGGAGCCATGCGCTACCTGTCACTCTTTCTCCTGCTAGCTCTACTCCTTCCCCAAACTGCCACTGCGCAAGAAGAGGAAAGCGTACCGGTCACCTTCCAGCAGTTCAACCAGCAGACGACATCCGGCATTTGGCTCAACTGTAAATCCCAACTCGTGGGCATCCACGCTGATCCCGTGGGAAACGGAGAGGATGGAGACTATAGCTATCCCTTTAACTGGGACCCCGGCTCAACCTACTTCGATGGGTATGTGGCGCCGGATCCTGCCGAGTGGACGGGTATGGCCGAGGACCTTCCTGGCGAGCGCATTACGTTTCTCTCGTCGTGGGTAGCAGGCTCAGCGCCCAATGGAGATGGTACGGCGACGTGCGATTTCCCGACGCTAATTCCCCCGAACGGAGAGGGGAGTGATGACTTAAACGCCTATTTTACGCCCCCACCGAACCAGGGGCCGACGGCGTTTTTTACGCACGAGGCAGATGAGGCGGATGCGCTGCTGATCCGGTTTGACGGCTCAGGGTCAGACGATCCAGACGGAGATATTGTGCAGTATGCGTGGGACTTTGGCGATGGGTCGATGGGCGGTGGTGTTACGCCGAGTCATAGGTACACGGAGAGGGGCACGTACACGGTAACGCTGACGGTTACGGACAACGACGCGGAGCAAAGCGGACCCTATAGCAGCGAGGTGAAAGCGGAAGCAGCGGATCTACAATTCGCATTGAAACTAGAACGCCTTTCCGAGGAAGGCAACAAAGTCCAGCAGGACGACGGGTCGGTGTTCGAAATCGGCGACCGCGTACTTGTGGAAATAGAAGTGACGAACACGGGCGATTTCCCACTCGAAAACATTCAACTTCCGGGCGATGCGGAAGGAATCGACATTGAGTCGGAGCGGGACGATGCCTTCGTACTCATCGAGGCAAGGAAAAACCTTATCCCACTGTTAGAGAAGGGACGAACGGAAAGCCTTTCTTATGAATACGAGGCGGCGGGTGCAGTAAGTGCATTGCTTGTGGCGGTAGGTCGTATTGTTGCCCAGGCAGTGAGTCAGGATGGCAATCGCCGGGAATACGACGAATCTTCGGGTTCCTGTGCCATTGGGAACAAGACGTTTCAAGACGATCAGGAAAACCTGGGGTGTGCTCGTATCGCCATCAATGAGGCTCCCATCATCGTCAATTCGACGGGCGATGCGGATCTGAAGGAGGGCATCGACCCGAAGTCAGATGGATGCACCACGGGAGAAATGGTGACAATGGATGATGGGACAGAGAAACCCGAATGCACGTTGCGTGCGGCCCTGATGGCTGTAAATGCCATTGAAAGTTTGGGTCGCACCACGATCAAGTTTGACATCCCCGAATCCGATGAGAACTGTAACGCCAATTTCGGGTGTGCCATCATTGTGGAGAAAGCCCTGCCGCCGATTGAATGCAGCGCCGACATCGACGCGACCACGCAGCGAGGCTATGATGCAGACGATCCGTTGCAAATTCCGGTCATTACGCTAACGGGAAACGGCGGCGTAGAGGTGGGGCTGCAAATTGAGGCAGAACAGGTCGTGGTCAAAGGGTTTCAGGTTAATGCGTTCACGGGGGTTGGTATTGAAATAGAAGGAGGTGGAGTCCGAATCGAAAGAAGTTGGGTTGGAAATAATGGGGTTGGGATTCGTGTGTCGGGTGGTTCAGGGAGTATCCT
Organism: Rhodothermia bacterium; assembly: GCA_030428385.1. Classification (GTDB taxonomy): domain Bacteria; phylum Bacteroidota; class Rhodothermia; order Rhodothermales; family JAAAOL01; genus JAUIDY01. The sequence continues at coordinate 7,195 of JAUIDY010000181.1, forward strand.
TGGTAGCCAAGAAAATGCGGATGAGAATGAAAGCCAGCTTTTGTGCTGGTCTAACGTCATCTTTGGTAACAGCGAGGCCGGGGTCGAGATTCAAGCGGGGTCGTCAGGCAACGAAGTAAGATGCAGCATCATTGGCAAGCATCCAGAGATAGTAGGGAGTGGACCGAACGGGACAGGCATTCTAATCGATCAGTCCGCATCAAATAAGGTATTAGGCTGTGTGATCGCCGGAAACACAGGCGTGGGTGTTCACATCAGGGGGGCGGACGCAACCAGTAACCAGATCGATGAAAGTAGTATCGGTGCTTTCCCTGAAATCGGAACGGAAGGGAATGATTGGGGGGTGGTCATCGAGTCGGCGTCCGGAAATATTCTGGGTCAGGAAGGTTCGTCGCAGAAGGACATTTCGAATTTTGTGACGGGCAATACGCGGGGAGAAGTGCTCATTTTCTCTGAAGATTCCTCGGCCCCTGCTAATGGCAACATGGTGCATCGAAATGGAATCGGAACCGACCTGAGTTTGAAGGCGAACACACCAAACATCAAGGGGGAGTATGGCGTGGTGATCTCGGGTTCTGCCTCGAACAATACCATCGGCTTTTACAATCCTGGAAAATACGGGAATATTATTGGCCGATTTACCTATGCGGACGTTGCGATCT
>JAUIDY010000032.1 GCA_030428385.1 Rhodothermia bacterium
GGGACAACGTCATCGGGACCGATGCCGGGGCGACGCTCGATCTGGGCAATGCCAGCGACGGCGTTCGTGTGGCCGAGGGCGGCAATACCATCGGCGGGACCGGGGCCAATCATCCCAACATCATCGCCTACAACGGCGGCAGTGGCATCGCGGTGACCACGGCGGCAGGGGCAGCGGCGGTGCCAGTGCGGCGCAACGTGGTGTTCTCGAACGAGGGGATCGGGATCGACCTCGTAGGCGGCACCGAGGATGCCGACGGCGTGACGGCCAACGACGACGGCGACGGCGACGATGGCGCGAACAAGCTCCAGAATTTCCCCGCATTGAGCGGGGCGAGGCTCGACGGATCGGACCTGCTGGTGACCTTTCTGGTCAATACGGGCTCGGCCAACGCGAGCTACCCGCTGACGGTCGACTTTTTTCTAACCGACAGCGACGATCAGGAAGGCATGACCTACGTGGGCACGGCGAGCTATGCGCAGACCGATGCGACGAACGAGGTCACCACCACCCTCTCCGGGATCACCTCGGTGAGCGTGGGCGACCAGATCGTGGCGACGGCGACGGATGCCGACGGCTACACGAGCGAGTTCTCCGCGCCCGTCGCCGTGCTTGACAACTGCCTGATCGTTACGACGACAGCGGACGAGGGGGCAGGCTCGCTGCGCGAGGCGATCACCTGTGCCAATGACCTGGCGAGTGCGGGCACCATCACGTTCGACATTCCCGGCGATGGCCCGCACGTCATCGCACCGCTGACCCAGCTTCCAGAGATTACGGACCCGGTCGTGATCGACGGTGCAACGCAACCCGGTGGTGAGACCGTCTGTACGACGGCCATTCCCGACCGGCCTGCCTACAAGATTATCGTTGACGGGTCGCTCATGACTCGTAATCTAGACGACGGCTTTCGTGTCCAATCGAGCGACGTCACCATCCGAGGATTGAATATTCGCAACGTACCCCACTTTGGCATCTCAGTCGAAGGGGAGGTATCGGGCTTTCGCAGCGAGTGCAACTTTATCGGAACCAATGAAACCGGACTGGTTGCACAGGGCAGTTCAATCGGCGTCTATTTCAGAGATGCCTCCTCGGGCGGAGCGAATGTGATCGGCGGGACAGATCCCGCACAGGCTAACCTGATCTCGGGAAATGGTTACGGCGTCTACATTTCGAACTGGTCGACGAATACGGTTGTCCAGGGCAACTACATCGGCACCGATAAGACCGGCGAGACGGCTCTCGGCAACACCTACGATGGTGTACAGATCTGGCGAGGAGCAACCGGCAACCTGATCGGGGGAACGGAGCCGGGGGCGAGAAACGTGATTTCGGGGAACGGTGAGAATGGCGTCAATATCGATGAAAGTACCTCGACGGGAAACACGGTCCAGGGCAACTATATCGGCACCGACGCCAACGGAACTGCCGATCTGCACAATGGCCTGAGCGGTGTACGGATCGAGTCGAGTGACAACACGGTTGGCGGACTGGCCGCAGGTGCGGCCAACACGATCGCCTATAATAGCAGGAGCGGGATTCGGGCGGTCACAGGCACCGGCAATGCGATCGAGGGCAACCGCATCTACTCGAACGTGGAGCTTGGCATTGACATCTTCCAGGTGGATGCCAATGACGAGAACGACGTGGACGAAGGAGCGAACCGTGGGCAGAACACGCCGGAGCTTGCCTTCGCCTCGCTCTACGAAAGCGAACTGCTGCTGCGCTACGCCGTGGACTCGGCCCCGGCCAACCAGGCCTACCCGATCTCGGTCGTCTTCTACCTCGCCGACGCAGATGGCGAAGAAGGCATGGCCGTCCTCGGCGCAACCACCTACGAAGAAGCCGATGCGCAAAGCACCCTCACCCTTACCATGACGCCCGCCACGCCGGTGAGTGTGGGCGACCGGATCGTAGCAACAGCGACGGACGCCGACGGCAACACGAGCGAATTCTCTGCGCCGGTGACGGTGGGCGACTGCCTGGTCGTCACGACAACGGCGGACGACGGGGCTGGCTCGCTGCGTGAGGCAATCACCTGTGCCAATACCTTCCCGGGTGCCGACACGATCTCGTTCAATATCCCCGGCGATGGTCCACACGTCATTGCACTGCTGAAGGAACTGCCGGGCATTACCGACCCCGCCACGATCGACGGATCGACGCAGCCCGGCAATGAGGCGGTCTGTACGACGGCTATCCCCGACCGCCCCACCTACCAGGTCGTGCTGGACGGCACCCATTTACCGGGCCAGTTCGGTAGGGGCCTTCAAGCCCAGTCGAACGATGTCACCATTCGCGGTCTCAACGTTCGGAACATGCTTAGCCAAGGCATCTCTATCGATGACAATATTTCGGGCGTCCATATCGCGTGCAACTTCATCGGTACCGACGAGACCGGCCTAGTCGATCAGGGCAATAGACAGTTCGGCATCTATTTGCCTCAGGCCAATGCGTCCGGAGCCCCGAACGTTATCGGTGGGACCGATCCCGGAGACGGCAACCTTATATCGGCAAATCAATTTGGCATCGTGAGCTTTTTCAATACGCGGAATGCGATTATCCAGGGCAACTACATCGGCACAGACAAGACCGGGGAGACGGCCCTTGGCAACGACAATGGCGGCATACGGATCTGGGGAGGCGGCAAGGACATTATGATTGGTGGCACCGAAGTAGGCGCTGGGAACGTGATTTCAGGCAACGGTGGGAATGGCGTGTCATTCGAGGCGCCTGGACCGACGGATAACTTCATCCAGGGTAACTACATCGGGACCGATGTCACCGGGACCGTTAACCTCGGCAATGCGAATAACGGTTTACAAATCGAAGTAGGTGGCAATACGGTCGGTGGACTGGCTGCGGGCGCAGGCAACACGATTGCCTTCAACGGTAAGAATGGAATTTTTGTGACCGGGGGGAGCGGCAACTCGTTCGAGGGCAACAATATTTTCTCGAACGACGAGCTTGGCATCGACCTGAATGGCGTGACAGCCAATGACGAGGATGACCCCGACGGGGGCGTAAACCGGGGACAGAACACGCCGGAGCTTGCCTTCGCCTCGCTCTACGAAAGCGAACTGCTGCTGCGCTACGCCGTGGACTCGGCCCCGGCCAACCAGGCCTACCCGCTTTCGGTGGTCTTCTACCTCGCCGACGCTGATGCCACCAATCCAGAGGGCATGACCGTCCTCGGCGCGACCACCTACGAAGAAGCCAATGCGCAGGACGAAGTCACCTTCACGATGACGCTCGCCTCGCTGGGCCTGGGCGACCGGATCGTGGCGACGGCCACCGACGCCGATGGCAACACAAGCGAGTTCTCCGCCCCTGTCACCGTAGCATCGCCGTTGGATTGCCTGACCGTGCTGACGGCAGAGGATGCCGGGCCAGGCTCGCTCCGCGCAGCCCTCGCATGCGCCAACGCCACCGCCGAGGCCGACACCATCGCCTTCGACATTACGGGCGACGGGCCGCACATCATCACCCTGGCTTCACCGTTACCGACCCTCAGCGCGCCCGTCGTCCTCGACGGCACCACGCAGCCGGGCAACGAGGATCTCTGCACCACCGCCATCCCCGACCGGCCTGCCTATCAGGTTGCTATCGACGGCGGCGATCAACTCGCCCTCCTCTACCTCGCCGCTGGCTCCGACGGATCCACGATTCGCGGACTCAACCTTCGCGGCAATGGCGTGCCGATCTACCTCGACGGAAGCAACAACGCTACCATCGCATGCAACTTTCTCGGCACTGATGAGACCGGCACCCTCGACGCCAGCGGTACGCCGATCTTCGGCGCGCCGAGCCTCGTGACCATTCGCAGCGCCTCCGGAACGACCGTCGGTGGCACCGATGCCGGGCAAGGCAATCTGCTCGCCGGTGCATCGAGCTTCGGCGTCTATCTCGGCTTCGGTACCAGCACCACGCGCATCCAGCACAACTTCGTCGGCACCAACAAGGGCGGCAGCACGGCGCTACCCAACGGCGGTGGCATCGGTGTTGCGACGGACCTCGATGGTACGACCGAGAGCGACATCGACATCCTCGACAACCTCATCTCGGGCAACGACGGGCACGGCATTGAACTCAACAATGCGATGGCGCTCGTGCAGCGCAACATCGTTGGCCTAGACGGGGGCGCCTCGGTGCCGGTGGGCAACACTGGCGTCGGCGTGCTGATACGGGGTGAGAGCGCGGTGACTGTTGGTGGCACGGCGGACGGCGTGGGCAACACGATTGCCTCGAACAGTGGCAACGGCATCACGATCCTCGGCGACAACACGTCTGCCAGCGTCGTGGGCAACCTCATCTACGAGAACGGCAGCCTGGGCATCGACCTCGGTGGGGACGGCGCGACGGCCAACGACGCAGGCGACGCGGATGCTGGTCCCAATGGCCTCCAGAATTACCCGGTGCTTTCGTCTTCCGTGTTGAACGGCTCCGATCTTACGATCTCCTATCTGGTCTCCACCGACCCGGCCAACGCCACGTATCCGCTCCGCATCGACTTTTTTAAAGCGGACGCCGATGGCGAGGAAGGGAAGACCTACCTCGGCTCCGATGTCTACACGGGCACAGGCGGCGACTACGACAGTTGCGGCAGCGCGCCCTGCACAAAAGACGTGATGCTCGCAGGCGTGGCACCCGAGGGGCTGGCCGACGTAGTGATGGTGGTTGCGACAGCCACCACCGCCGCCACGCCGACGGCGCAAACGTCCGAGTTCTCAGCGGCGGTGACGACGGGGGCAGATTGTCTCGCGGTCACCACGACAGCGGACGCGGGCACTGGCTCGCTGCGTGAAGCGATCACCTGTGCCAACAACCAGCCCGGCCTCGACACGATCACGTTCTTTATCTCAGGCGACGGGCCGCATGTGATCACGCCGCAGACGGCCTTGCCCGAGATCATAGATCCGGTGATCATCGACGGCGCGACGCAGCCGGGCAACGAGGATGTGTGCACTGCTGCCATTGCAGATCGATCTGACTACCAGATTGTGCTCGACGGTGCGGGGGGCGACTTCGACGGGTTGTTGCTGAGCGATGGCTCCAGCGGCTCGGCCGTCCGGGGGCTGAACGTGCGCGGATTCGGTGGCTACGGGCTCCTTGTCCTTGGCTTTGGCGGCGATAGCAACGGGCACACGATCACATGCAACTTCATCGGCACCGATGAGACGGGCCTGAGCGCTGACGGCAACGAATCGGGCATCGGCCTCGTGGCCTCGGGGGGCAACACGGTAGGCGGCACCGAAGCCAGTGCAGGCAACCTGGTTGCTGGAAACGACTTGGACGCACTCGGCCACGGCATCTTCATGCTGACCGCACAGGCGACGGGCAACGCGATCCAGGGCAACTTCGTCGGCACGGACAAGACGGGCAGCGCCGCTCTTGCTAACGGAGGCGCAGGCATCTATATCGACGGCAACGCGTCCGGCAACACGGTGGGTGGAACGGAGGCGGGTGCCGGCAACACGATAGCTTACAACGGCACCGTCGGCATCACCGACGTGAAGGCAGGCACTGGCAACGTGGTGCGTGGCAACGCGATCTTCTCGAACAACGGCCTCGGCATTGATCTGGGCGGTGACGGCGCGACGGGCAACGACAGCGGCGATGATGATAGCGGCGCAAACAACCTCCAGAACCATCCCGAGATCAGCGCGGCGAGCTTCGGCATGATGAGCCTCACCGTCAGCTACCGCGTCCCGACGGCGACGGCCAACGCTATCTACCCCCTCACCATCGACTTCTACCGGGCCGACGCCGATGGGGAGGAAGGCCAGACCTACCTCGGCACGACGACGTACGAGGCCGCCGATGCACAGACCATCATCGAGGCGACCGTGACGACCACCGTCGCGCTCAGCGAAGGCGACGAGATCCTAGCCACCGCCACCGATGCCAATGGCAACACGAGTGAGTTCTCGCCGACGTTCACGCCCAGTGCGTTCTCGCTTTCTATCGCTGCAAGCCTTTGGCTCGAAGGCCCTTGGAATGGCACCGACATGGATGTGAATCTGACGGAGATGTTACCGCAGGCAGATCCCTACGGTTTGGGACAGTCCGTCGTGGCAAGCGATTTCTTCACCACTTTCGATCTTGGAACGCTCGTCGTCGATTGGGTGTGGCTCCAACTCCGCTCCGATGAAACCACCGTGGTCGCTTCCACGGCTGCGCTGCTCATGTACAATGGCTCCGTCAAAGCCTCCGATGCTGCCAGCGACGTCCGCTTTGATGGCGTCGCCCCCGGCAGCTATTACCTCGTCGTTGGGCACCGCACCACGCTCGCGGTGATGAGCGCCAGCGCAGTGGATTGCACGAGCGGCAGCTGCACGTACGACTTCCGCACCGCGATGACACAAGCCTACGGCACGGGTGCGATGATCGACCTCGCTGGTGATGGCAGCGGGTCGTATGCGCTCGTGACGGGCGATGCGGATCAGAACGGTCAGGTACAGGCGTCGGACAAGAACGCCTACTTCAGCGTGCAGGTTGGGCAGAGTGGCTATCGGGAGGCCGATTTCGACCTCAATGGTCAGGTACAAGCCTCAGACAAGAACGCCTACTTCACGAAGAATGTGGGCAAGGGCTCTCAGGTGCCTGCTTCGAGCGGTCCGGCGATGGCAGCAAAAGTCAATAGATCTTCGCCTAATCGATTTGATGGACTAACAACAGCAGGATCAAGTTCGGGCGAAGCAGGTCCGCGCAGCGATTAATGAGCAAAGGAGCGAAATAATGGAGCTGTTGGGCGAAGCGAGTCAATAGCAAGGTAGTATCCACATGCAGTAATTCGCTATTATTGATTATAAAAATGCACAAATGAGTCGAACGTATTTTTTGCAGAAAGATGAAGTGTGTTGTTCTGTGATAAATAAAAACCGGCCTAAACAAGAGCGTTTAGGCCGGTTTTGGGTTGTCGGGGTGGCGGGATTTGAACCCACGACCTCTTGGTCCCGAAGGCAGGAAAGGGTTTTCCGGACACTGCCAGATCGTCCGTTTTTGGGTCGAAAAGGGCAATTGGGGGCGGTTGCCTTATTCCTGAAAACCGTCTGTTATCGGACGTTTCCGCACGATGCGTGTACACTTCGATGTACACCTTGAGACACGCTTCATTTTAACGCCGAATCGTAAAATGTTTTTTCCAGCGATGAGGTGCATGATACTCATGGATCCATCGCGTTTGACAGGGGGAGCGTATGTGCGTCAACGCAAGGAGTCTAGAATTCCCTGTATGAGGGCTTGCAGACAACGAAAACGAAAAGCGTAATCAAAATGGCAGGCCGTTCCCATGGCTTGGGTCAGCTTGCTGTCATTTTCATCCACCGTGTGTTGGTGCAATATAGCGAGGATGCGTTCTTTCAGGCGGACCTGATGAAGAAGGGAAGCCATGTCGCGTCCGTAGATTTGGGCCGCGGCCACCCGCACATCGAAGCTGTCATCTTCCAGTAGGTCGGCATGCTCCGTGAAAAGACGTTCGCCGACAACCTCTTGGTAGGCCATCATTATCGTGCAGAGATCTATGGGATCTTGCGGTCGTTGGTGAGGAGACTCGCTCCATGCAATAAGTTTGAGTATCCCGATGCCTGGAAGTGAGGCAATACGGACCGTTGGAGCATCGCCTATGACAAGATGCACGGAGGCATCAAAAACCTCTTGATACCCCAGCACTGACAGGGCGGTGGTTTCTTGGGGCCACACGACCTGATTTTGATCCGTTGCAATGGGTCCAAAAGGTATCACATCAAGCATGAGGTCCTCACGCCGGAGACGGTGTGGCTCACGGTCACGGGCAAAGCTATGCTTGTGGCACAGGCGCTCGATAAGGGTTTCGTAGTCTTCCCACCCTTGTACAGCAATGGCAACGTCTACATCTTTGGTCGCACGAAGAGACTGAACCCCGTAGACATATTCGAGGAGCAGGTCGCGAGCGGCAGCACCCATAATAAAAAACGCAATGCCGAGCGCGTCGCAGGCATCATGCAGCACATCAAGAGCGGGGGCCAGGTAGCCAATGGCTTGTCGGCTCACCCGGAAGCGTTCAGTCATGCGGTGCCTCCTCGATTTTTTCCCGCAACAAGGCGGCGACCTCAGCATTGCGCGGATCGCCTGAAGTGATCAGGTCGGCATAGGCAAGCAGAGGCGGGACTGTTTTCTTGAGGAAACAGGTGGCGCATGCTTCTTCAAAGCGGGTGGTCCAGAACGTACGAATAATCTCAACGGTGCCTGCCTCGTCAGGGACGATATGTAGTCGTTTCATGACACCGGGCCGGGTATCATGGGTGTATAGTGTAAGCTGGGCGGGTTTGAGGTACCCTGTCAGCAGGGCGGCAGCCGATTCGCCGCCCCAGTGCTCATGCATAGGTTCTAGGGGGAGGTGCTTCCAGTTCGAAGCGCGGTCAGCGGGCATGAACCGAAACAGGCCCATGGATTGTTTCGGGCGCAGGTGTTCCGTGTAGGCCCTTACCCATCGGTCGAGCAAGCCCGGCAGGTTCTCTAGGCTTCGCTTGGTGCGTCCTTTTCGGATGATATACCCGAGTTGCTCCAGGTCCTTGATGGTGTACTGAACCACGCCATGAGAGACGCCAGAAAGGTCAGCCACGTCTCGGTACGAACGCGTTACCCATTGGGGTAGAAGCAGCAGGACAAAAATAACCTTGAGCCCTTCTCCCTTAAACGCACGGATGTAGGTTTTTTTATTCGAAGTCGTTCGTTTGCGTCCTTCAATATGTAAGAACAGTGGGGGGTGCACAATGTGGCAATTCCCGGCAAGGTCTGTGTAGTTTACGCCGCGCATCTGAAGGGCTTCGGCCACCGCTGGTTGTACATACGTTGTTAAAAGCAGCGGCGGCGGACCGCTTTCATCTTTCATGCTGTTAGCGAGGTGCACGGCTCCTGCTACATTGACATGACGCTTCACTTGCACTGTAAACGGGTACCGCTGTTCACCAAGAATGAGCACCACGCGGTCATCACCAAGCTGTCCCTTGGAGTTTGGTTGGGGCACTTCCAGTTTCAGTTGGTGGCTCGGTGAAACAGCAGCAAGGCTTTTGCTCGCCAGGAGGAGCATTTCTTGTTCATTCATCGCATCGCTTGTACAAGAATAGAAAAAGTTCAATATAGTTGTACAAATACAAATATTGTACAAGGAAGTTCGGGATATGTCGTGAGAATCAAGATAACCGCCAGCGATAACAGCCAAGCAGACTCTTGGATTAGCCAGAGGGGTACACGGCTTTGTGAGGGCGAAGCGCGTAGTTTGAAAGGAAGGAGCCGTTATTGTGATTCGTATTCAAAAGGGGCCTTTGGAGTGAAATAGACAGGGTGAATACGAAAGGGCCGTGTAGGGTAGGATGTACACCTACCATTTGGGGGCGAAGAGGCTAAGAAGGGATGTAGATACAAAAAGCGCCCTTTTGAATCAAAAAGGCGCTTTTTGTAAAAGTCGGGGTGGCGGGATTTGAACCCACGACCTCTTCGTCCCGAACGAAGCGCGCTACCGGGCTGCGCTACACCCCGAGGTGGTTAAGTGGCCTTTTCACGACACGCTGTCGAAAAAGGATCCGAAAGATAGGGCAAACACGTACCGTCATCTACTCCGCCTACCAAGTTCAACGGTTATCCACATTTGGGAAGGGTATGAAGCATTCAGAAGCCAACAGCCTGCACGACGTCGCTGACTAAAACGGACCAGGGCCGTCAAGCAGAGCAGGTGCGCAGGGGACATCCGGCGGGAGCGTGCTGGTTTCGCCCGGCTTGAGCACTTCGAGCAACTGAACGAGGAAGATGACATCTTCGTTGGGTGGCACGTCACAGTTTTCGCCATTTTCGTCGCAGCCACCACCACGGGCACCCCAGGCCAGCGCCGAGGGCACGGACATCAGGCGAATGCCTGCCTCCCGCATCCTCGAGGCACCGTCATCGCCGAGGATGCCCCGGTTCCAGCCGTCAATCAGCGTCGTCGCGCCGAGTGTGAAGGTAAATGGGGTATTGGCATCACCGCAGGTGGTCAGAAACTCTTTGCCTGTGCGCAGGCTTCCGCGATAATGCACCGTCAGTTGGTCGCCTTGTGCTGCCGTGTCGCCCGTTCCTTCCACCACATCTTCGACTGCCACCATAGGGGCAGGATCGGTGGTGTCGCAGGCAGCAATCACCAGCAGGGCAAGCAGCGGTATAAGATGGGCAGACCGCATTAAACAGGCAGTGAGTAGCAGTTAAGCGGTGTATGCCAATGACGGACGTTTGTTCAAGCTTCATATCACTTCTGAAGAATGCAAGAGCATTAATCAGGGAGGTGATCTGCTGAACCTGTCCCGCTTTGCGGAAGACATGAAACACAGACAGTCATTGCAGCGGAGTTTCAAATCTGGAAAGATCCGATTTGTATCCACTCCACGTTGTCGTGCGTGAGGGTGACTTCGCCGTTGTCAGTGATGAAACGCTCAGCGCTGTCGGCGGGGAACTGCAGGAGGTCGAAGGGTGCGGTACGTTGCCGGTCAGAGACGGCGGCTTCGACGATCTCAGCGTACGGATCGAGTCGGGTGGCCCACTTGCCCATCGCAAAATGGGTGTTGCGGTAGCGTTTCGTCAGCGCTTCGATCTTATCCACACCCACCTTGCCTGCCTCGCCCCAGAACAGGGGCTGCCCGCGTTCATCGAGTTGCACCACATCGGGCTTGTAGCGGTCACCAATCTTGACCTCCACCGACAAGGCGGGATACCTCGGCAGATACAGCGCCCACAAAAACGCCTTCATCAGCACATGCTCCAACCGCTCCTGGGGCTTTTTGACAAACACCACCTGCTGTCCGTGGGCGCGAAGCGTGAGTTTGCGGCGGAGGAGACGGTCGGACATGGAGAGGGAAGCGGGAAGAGGTTTGGGGAAAGTGGATTTTGGAGCGTAGCGATGATACAAAAGACCTACGTGCTGCTGATAGCCGAAAGCTGATAGCCGAAAGCTGATAGCCGAAAGCTGATAGCCGAAAGCCAAAAAAGCCGCTCCCCGGTGGTTCGAGAAGCGGCTTTTGAACAAAAAATCCGCGCTGATCAGCCCGCAGCCTGGAGGCGTTCCAGGTTGGCGAGGTTGGTGCGGACATGCTCCGCAGAAACGTTCATCTGGGCGATTTCGTCGTCGTCGAGGTCTACCTCGATAATTTCTTCGATGCCGGTGGTGCCCAGCTTGCACGGCACACCGATGAACAGGTCATTGAGGCCGTACTGCCCGGTGCACCACGCGGCGCACGGCAGCACACGACCCGAATTCTTGATGATGGCTTCCACCATTTCGGCAGCCGCCGCACCGGGTGCGTACCATGCCGAGGTGCCCATCAGCTTGACGATTTCGCCGCCGCCGGTTTTGGTGCGGGCAACGATGCTATCCAGCGTTTCGCTGTCGATGAGCTCGGTCACGGCAATGCCGCCGATGGTGGTGTAGCGCGGCAGCGGCACCATCGTGTCGCCGTGGCCGCCCATGAGCAGGGCCTGGATGTCGCGCACCGATACGCCCAGTTCCATCGACAGGAAGGCGCGGTAGCGGGCGGTGTCTAGCACACCGGCCATGCCCATGACACGGTTGCTGGGGAAGCCGCTTGCCATGTAGGCCACGTAGGTCATCACGTCGAGCGGGTTCGAAACGACAATGATGATGGAATTGGGGCTGTGGGCTACAAACTGCTCCGTCACCGACTTGACGATGGCAGCGTTTTTGGCGAGCAGGTCGTCGCGGCTCATGCCGGGCTTGCGAGCCAGCCCAGCGGTGATGACGCAGATGTCGGAGTTCGCGGTGTCGGCGTAGTCGTTGGTGCCAACAACGGTGGTGTCGAAGCCATGGATGGGGGCGGCTTCGGCGAGGTCGAGGGCTTTGCCCTGTGGCAGGCCTTCCACGATGTCAATCAGGACGACCTCGTTAGCCATATCTTTGCGGGCGACACACTCGGCGACGGTCGCGCCGACGTTGCCTGCCCCGATAACGGTGACTTTCATGGGTGTATGATGATGAGCGATGTGTAAAAATGCGAGTGCCTCCAACTAACATACGCGCACACGATTCATCTGCCAATATTTGGCAAAAAAGACTTGTTGTTGCGGGCCAAAGCGGCGATGTTGAGGAGAGAAGCCGTTGTTTGGGGACAGGGTTGGTGAATGGAAGAACCGATGATCCGACGAACCGAAGCGATCTTGCTCGAAGTCAAGCGCTGATAAGGATAGCCTGGCGCGACAAATAAAATCCTCCTTCCCTGAAAAAGACCTGTGACCTGACAGACCAGCCGACCTCTCACCGACACCCCCAAACACCCACACTCAAACGATGCGTCTCTACTTTGTTCGTCATGGTATTGCCGAAAGCGCGGCACCGGGCCAGCGTGATGCCGACCGTGCCCTTACGGCACAAGGCATCGCTCGTATCAAGCTGCAAGGCCAGGTGCTGGCGTCAGGGGCGTTTCCCCTCACGCATCTTTTTTCGAGTCCGCTCCAACGGGCGCACGAGACGGCGGCGCTGCTGGGCGAGGCGTTGCAGGTAGCGGTGGACGTAGACACACTGCTTGCGTGTGGCGCCGGGTTCGATGACATCGCAGAACTGCTGCACCGGGTGCCGAACGAGGCGCACGCGATGATGGTAGGCCACCAGCCCGACCTGAGCTATTTGATCTATCAGTTTACCGGTGTGCGTGTGGGCATGCGTCCCGGTTCCCTCGCCGTGATCGAAACGCCTGTTTTGCGTCCTGGTCGAGGGGAGTTGCGGGCGCTGTTCGACCCGGATGCGATGGTGCAGATGGCCGCCTGATGGTTAGGGGAGCGGAGGCACTTCCACCACCCAGATATCCAGGCTGCCCGAGCGGTCTGAGGTAAACGCGATGTGTTATCCATCCGGCGACCACGAAGGACGCATGTCGTTGGCAGGGCCGCTGGTAATTGGGATGGCTTCACCGCCATCAGCCGGTTGAATCCAAATGTCGGAGCTGCCCGCCCGGTCTGAGTCGTAGGTCAGATACCTCCCGTTGGGCGACCAGTCGGGATACGATTCATAGCCCTCGTCATCCGTCACTGGGGTGAGGGTGCCGTCGTCTACGTCAAGCACCCAGATGCTGGTGGTTTCCCCTCGGTCTGACTGAAACGCAAGGTGTCGCCCATCGGGCGACCACTCCGGGGCATGGTCGCGTTCCGGGTGGTCCGTCACCATAACCGCCGCTTCACCATCCAATGGCTGAATCCAGAGGTTGAACGCTCCACTGCGCGTGGACGGAAAAGCAAGCTGGGTTCCATCCGGTGACCACGACGGGCTTCCATCGATGCTTTCCTCATGCGTGACTTGCCGGATCGTGCGCTGGTTCACCTCCACCACGTAGATATGGCTCACAAAACCATTTTCAGTGGGCGCACTCGTCACATACGCAAGTTGGGTTCCACCGGGTGACCACGAGGTGGCATGGACAAACGGCAGTCCCGTGGTGAGGAGGGTTTCTTCCTGGGTGTCCATATGAAACACCGCAACGTTCTGGTTGCCGTCTTCCCCACTGCCATACGACAGCCATTTGCCATCGGGGGACCATTGCGGTTCCCATTCTTCGAGGGGGCTCTGGGTGATTTGCACCGGAGCGGAGGGTTGCAGATTGGTCGAGGAAGCACAACCCACGCCTACTCCCAAAGCCAGTAGTACGACGAGGGGTTTGAAGAAAGCCACGTCAGGAATCAACGGAGAAGCGACCTACGGGTGGGTCTACGAGAAAATCGGCCATTGAGGGCAAGGCCTAATGGCTGGCTTTGCGGATGGTCATTCCCCATTGCTCAGGCGCATCGGGCGCATCAAGGCCGAAGTCGTTGAAATTGTGGGAGAAGTCGGTTTTGTAGTGGGCAGTGTAGGCACCCGGTTCCAACTCGATCACATCGTCGAAGCGGCGGTTGCGCTCATCACCTCCAGCAGGGAGGGTGTTGTCTACGGTCATCATCCACACCTGCTCGCCCGTCGTGGCATTTTCAATCCACCCATAGTCATGCCAGCCTTGCATGGTTTGTTCTCCCAACGCTGTGATGTGCAAGGCGGTGGTTTCGGTGAGGGTAAACGAAAAGGTGCCGGAAAAATCTTCCTTGACGCGGCTCCACGCCAGGATTTCGCCATCCGGCTGCTGGTTCACCCACACCATCGTCTGGCTTTCTTCCGGGGTTTGCGCGTCTTCATGACCAGCGCGGTCAAGACGCAGGCCGGGCCGGATCGCATCGTTGTCGTCAAGGGCAAACAACGTAACGCCCCAGCGTTCGGGATGGTCGGGCGCATCTTCATTCCAGTCGCCAAACGAATGGGAGCCATCGGTCTGGTAGCCGAGGGTATAGGTGCCGGGCTCAAGGGTGAGGAAGGCCGTCTCTGCCCGATTTTTGCGCCCTCCGCCCGCCGAATGCGACTGCTCGGCGCTCATCTTCCATACGGTTTCTTCGCCGCGTTTGAGCCAGCCATAGTCCCAGACGTTGTCCGAACCGGTGATTTCGCCCATGCTGTAGATGACGACATGGACGGGGCGCACCACCGTAAATTTTTGGGTCAGGTGGGCATGGTCTCGCACTTCGCTAAATTGAAGGACGGGGGTGTTGTTTTCCCAGGGATCAAAAGCAGCAATGGCGTCCGGCGTATCGGAGCGGAGGGTAAGGCCCCAGCCTGCCGGATCGAGGGGCGGACTGAAGCGCCACCGGTAGGCATGGTGTCCGGCATCCGTTTGATAGCCTGCCCGGTAAAAGCCCGGGGCCAGGGTGATGCTGCCATTAAAACGACGGTTTTCATCTTCGCCGCCCGCCGGTTCGGTTTCGGCATAGGTCATGGTCCATACCTGTTCACCCGTGCTGGCATTCTCAATCCAGCCAAAATCCATAGGGTGTTGTTCGTCCAACTCACCCACGGCATAGAGGTGCACTGTGGCTGTTTCGCGCACTTCAAAGGGAAAGGTAGCAGTGGTATAACCGCGTGCGGGTGCCGAGGTCCAAACCACATCAGGGCCAGCAGGGGCGGCGTCGGCAATACTTTCGTGGAGGTGATGTGCAGGGCCGCCCGATATCGAGCGGATAATCATCTGCCACCGGGTGCGATCGCGTCCCCAGGTGTCATGCCCATTGCCAATCGAAGAAAAATAGGCATCGTAAACGCCCACATCGAGAAGGAGGGTGTCGGCGACTTTGGCCACGGTGCCGCGGTCTGCGGTGACGTAAGAGCTTTGCATTTGCCACATCGGTTCACGGTCACTGCGGCGGACAATCCACCCATAGACATCGAGCGGAGGAAGGGCGCCGCCCTCGCTTGGGGTTCGTTCAAAGGACCCCGTGGCACTGATCGCAAGTTGGGTGGGTTGTTCTACCTCAAAGGCGTGGTGATAGAGTTGGTGTGATTTGAGATCATGGAACACCACGAGGCCAGACGGGGCGGGTGGGCCTGTCACCCAGCGCACAAACACAAGAACCACCAGAAGTGCCAGCAGCACCAGTTGCACACGAACGAGGCGACGTCGCATTGTGGAAAGGAGATAATCGGAAAGGTGAGAGAACAACCCTAGGTGTTACGGAGCAATATGTGTAAAGTTACCCCAGGCAGGCAGCGGGTGTAGAAGTGTCGTTCGCGCACGCGCAGGACAGCGGTGAAGCGGCGGGAGGAGGGTACCAGCACATCGGAACAACAAAAACAAACACCGCAAATTATGTGTGTCCCTACGAATACTGCTTGGAACGTAATGCCCGTCTGGGTTTTTGTAACAATTCGGTTTCGGTCTGAGTAGAACCTTCGCTGGTTGGTCCCCGCCAGGGATTTTAACCGTTTATCACCAATCACCCGCTTCCATTGCCCGGCATGCGTGCCGCGTGGTTCGCCAAATTGCCTGCCAAATCTCGACTGGCCGCGCTGGATACGCGGGCCGGACGCGTTGCATTGTGGGTAATGGGGGTGACCGGGTTTGTACTCGGATTTGTTTACCACGGCATTGTTTTTCTCAGCGGCAAACCCGCCGCCATGGGGCTTGCCATCAGCTACAACGTCGTGGTGTTGTTGGCAGCGGCCGCGCTGTGGCTGCTGTTGTCGTTGCTGTTTCAGCGGCGTCCCGCCTCCACCGCCCGGCTGTTCTGGTCGACGCTTTTTGTGGGAGGGGTGGTGTTGGGCAGCAGTTGGCTGGTTTCGCTTATCGGGCGTCCGAGTGCGGCCATGGCCTATACCGCTGGGTTCGATTATGAGACCGGCGTGCCGCTGACGCTGGCCACGGTGCTGAAGATGAACCTGCTGAGCCTGCTCGAGGTGACGTTTGCGTTTGTCTTGTTGCTGCGCTTCCGCGACCTGGTGCTCTTTAAGCGCTCGCGGAGTAGCCAGCGCAACTGGTACCTGATGCTGGGCCTGATGGTTTTTGCCAGCCTGCTCGTCTTTATGCGCCCCCCGCAATCCGAAACACACTGGCTGGATGGGGTGGTGATGGTGCCCGCGGTCCTCTTTATGGTCATCAACTCGTTCCGGCTTTCGTGGATCGTTTTTCTTTCGTTCCGGGAAAAAATTGCATCGATTGGGCTCTCGTTGCTCTTGCTGGTCCTGCTGGCTTTTAAGCTGGCAAGCATGGATGACGCTATGGCGATGGGAGTGATCGACATCACCTACTTTGCCTACTACAGCCAGCCGCTGATCGTTTTTTCCACCCTGGCGCTCATCTTTGGCATTCTGTACTGCACCACGGCGTTTCTGTCGCTGCTCTTTCACCTGCCCACCACGGGTGATTTTCAGCGCAAGGAAGATGAACTGGCCGCGATGCACTCGCTAACCAACCTCGTCAGCCAGGTCTTCGATCTTGAGCGTTTGTTGGCCACCATCGCTGCGTCGCCGGTGGAGGCAGGTGCGGCGAGTGCCACGTGGTTGGCGGTGCGTGATCTGGGAAGTGGATCCCTGCGTCCACAGATCGTGGCCACCCACAACATGGATCCCGTGCGCGTCATGGAATTGGTGGATGTACAAGCGTTTTATGATGAACTGAGTCCATCGCGCGAGCCCTTGCTGCTAGAACAAGCCCCGGCCGATCATCGCATCAGTGCGGGGCCCGGCGAGGGCATCGGGAGCTTGTTGGTGATTCCGCTGGTGGCCCGTGATGAGATGCTGGGCGCGTTGTTCGTCACCAGCGAGGTGGCCCACGGCTTCGAGAAGGACGATGTGCGGGCGATGGGGGTATTTGCGGCGCAAGCCGCCCTGGCGCTCGACAACGCACGGCTCTTTGAGGAGCAGGTGGAGAAGGAACGGCTGGAACGCGAACTGAGCATCGCCCGCGAGGTGCAGCAGAAACTGTTGCCCCAATGCCTCCCTGTGATCGAAGGGGCGTCGATCTGTGCCTCCAGCGTGCCCGCGCAAGAAGTGGGCGGCGACTATTATGACTACGTTCACCTCGGGCCGCACCGGTTGGCGTTTATTGTCGCCGATGTCTCGGGGAAAGGGGCCTCGGCGGCGTTTTATATGGCCGAGTTGCAAGGGGTGTTTAAAGCCATTGCGCCCATTGCGCCTGACCCGAAGGACTTTCTCAGCCACGCCAACCGTGCCCTCTCCGAGACGCTCGAAAAGAACGTTTTTATCTCTGTGCTCTACGGCGTGCTCGATACGCAGAAAGAAGAACTGGTCCTCGCTCGGGCGGGGCACTGCCCGGCGGCCACCATCGACTTAAACGGCTCGGCCCGGTTCCTGCGCACGCGGGGCCTGGGGCTGGGGCTCGACAATGGCCCGTTATTCCGCAAGACGCTGGCCGTAGAGCGGCACCGCCTGCAACCGGGCGATGTGTTTGTCCTTTATACCGACGGGGTGGTCGAAAGCCGCTCGCCACAAGGCGAAGAATATGGCTATGAGCGGTTGCTCGACGCCCTTCGTGAGAACCGGCACGAAGACGCCGACACGCTCCACGATGCGGTGCTGGCCCACCTGAACGGGTTTATTGTAGAAGGCGACTACGGTGATGACATGACCCTGCTGGTACTGAAATGGCATGGCATCACCCTGCCCTCCGCGAAAGAACAGCGGGCCAATGGGGCCGAAAACCCGGTCGCTGGATCCAGAGGCGACGGATCCGAAAGTCAAGAAAATTCTGTCCCTGCCGTTCCAGCCTCGACTAAGGCATGAAACTTCCGTAACATAGGGCCGTCCACCCACCCGCATCCCCAATGATACCAATTTATATTCCATGAGCAGTTTCTCTGTGGGATTTCGCTCCTCTGGCGTTGTGCAGATTCTAGAGCTAAACGGCGAACTCGACGCCCATACGGCCTCCGAGCTTGAGGCCGCGATACAAAAATGTCAAAGCGACAAACAGTACCACATCATCGTCAACGGCGAGAACCTGCAATACATTTCCAGCGCAGGGCTCGGTGTGTTTATGGCCTATATCGAAGAAGTGCGTGACGAAGGCGGCGACATCAAAATCGCGGCGCTGCGGCCGAAGGTATACAACGTGTTCGACCTGCTCGGCTTCCCGATGCTGTTCGACATCATGGAAACCGAGGCCGAAGCACTACAGAAGTTTACCGACGGTGCGTCCTGACATCCGATAACCCCTGAACCAGCGCTCCACCTCGTGGCTCGTTCCATCCATACCTTCTCCATTCCAAGCTCGACGCGCTTCCTCGAAGACGTGCGGCGGTTTGTGGAGATGCATGCGGTGGAAGCCGACCTGCCCGAGGCCATCGTAGAACAGTTTAAGCTGGCCGTAGACGAAGCGTGCACCAACGTCATCGAACACGCCTACGGAGGCGATGAAACCAAGAAGGTGGACCTGGCTGTCATCATCGACAACGACCGTTTCACGGTGCGCATCCGCGACAAAGGGACACCGTTTAACCGCACCACCTACACAGAGCCGAACCTGCTGGAGTTTGCCAAACGGGGCAAAAGCGGCGGCTTCGGCGTACATATCATGCGCCGCCTGATGGACCGGGTGGAATACCGCACGCGGGGGCAGACCAACGAGGTGCTGCTCACCAAATACCGCATCGTGTCCAACGCCAACGGCGACGACACCGGCATGGCCTGAAGAGCGCGTTTATCGCGCCAGCACCGCCACTTGGCGCTGCACTAATTCTCCCGCCTGCACTTCGTAGAAATACATCCCGGCGGGTTTCCCGGTGAGATCAAACGTTTCCGCATGCGTCCCCGCCGCCTGAACACCCAGCGAACGTAAGGCGATTTTCCTCCCCGTCAGGTCGTACACCGTCAGTGTTACCACTGCCGCTTCGGTCAGGGCATAGGAAACCGTGGTGGTTTCGGCGAACGGATTCGGGTAGTTCGACAACTTGGCGTGAGGAGGCAGCGGAGCTTGGGGAACTGTAGACGTTGTGCCTGCGCCGAGGAACGCGAGGTCTTCGGCGGCCTGGGCGAGGGGTTTGGTGCGGCTGCACAGGGACGTAACAAATGGGACACTCGAATTGCCTCCAAACTCATAACTTTCGAAGGCATAAATGAGATAGGTTTCGCCCACCGCAAACGGATAGCCACAGGCAGCAGAGGTAGGCACCGCAACGCCGGGAGTGTTTACCGTGCCCTCGAAGAAGGGATATCTGTTCTTCCAGAGCGTGTGTGCATCAAAGGCGACCGAAATGACATAGTCGGTGGTGTCGGGGTCATCGTAAAGGGCGGTTACAGTTCCCGAGAACACCGCCGAAGCCGAGCGAAGCGCAATTTCTGGGGTGGGCATGGCATTGCAGGGGCACGTCGCGCTATCCAGAAAGGCAAGGTGTTGCCCGGCCCTTTCCATTTCGATGGCCCAACAGCCGCCGCTCCCATGATAATCGCCCGTGGCGTCATAATAGGTGTAGACCAAATACGTCGTCCCCACGTCATAATACGCGGCGCAGGACGTTTGGCGATTCTCTATTTCTATGGTCGCGCTTTCCACCCCTTTCCAGGCTTGGATCACCGAAAACGAAACCGGTTGCGAGTACCCACGGCCTAAATCATGATCAACCAGCCGTCGCTCCCCGATTTCCAAGACCGTCCCCAGAAAAACCCGCGAGGCGTCGTTGCTCCATTGGGCCGGAGTTCGTGCTGGGGCGCAGACACACGCCGAAGCGGTTTGCATCCCGCCAAGCAGGGGCAAGAGCACAAGGGAAAGCACAGAAAGAATTCGTCTCATGGTACCGAAGGAGAAAGAGGACAAATCCTTAATAGTACACCAACTGTTTTGTCAGTAATGAAGTGGACACCTATGTGGAGGAGAAACGCGCGCGACGCCCTGCTATGATTTTGCGGTAGCAGCCGTCAGCTACCTGGCTAAAAGCATGGCTTTTGTTTCATGGAAACGCCCTGCGGAGAGTTGATAGAAGTAGAGGCCAGGCGAGAGCAAGGCTGCGTCAAAAGGAACCTCATACCTTCCTGGTCCCTTGGTGGCATCAACGAGAACGGCCAGACGCCGCCCTTGTATGTCGTAGACAGTCAAGCGCACGGCGGCAGGCTGATCTAGCACATAACGGATTTGCGTCGAGCGATGGAAAGGGTTGGGTAGGTTGGAAAGCAGAAAACTTGGTTTCGGCAAGAGCGGGGGCGTGTCCTCAATGTTCACGCTAAGGGCGGTACTTGTCGAATCGACCCAGCGAAAAGCACGGGTTAGGCGCTGATCCCGGTCAGGAAAATGAATGGTATGGCCGACGCCTTGCAAGATTAAGGAATTTACCTGGGCTCCTGCATCAATTAAGGCATCTCGAATGGGGAAAAAGCCGGTGGCGAGATTTACGGTATTGTCCCGGTCGCCATGCATGATGAAGAACGGTTTGTCTTGGGCACGACTGAGCAAGTTCATGCCCACCTGTGCGGTGCCGTTTATAAAAGCACCGATGGTAATAAACCCAGCGAACTTCTCGGCATTATCCAGGCCATAGGTGTAGGTGGCCCGGGCACCCCAAGAAAAGCCAAGCGCAAACAGTTTGTGGGGATTAATGGAATACCAGGACGCTACGGAGTCGATTAAGGCGGTGGTAAATGCTTTGTCAATCGCGTCGTCTACGCGTCCGTCATTGCCCCCATCTGGACAAAAAAGCAACAGGTTATTTTCTTCAGCAAAAGGCGTTAGGATGTCACACCACGTCGTGGAATTACCCCAGTTTGCATGCAGTGGATGAAAGGCGACCATCGCTTTTGTCGCAACGTCGGGCGAATACCCGGAGGGCACATACACCGCAAACTTTTTCGCCGGGTCATTGAGGAAGGCAAAGGAGGAGTCTAGGCGTACTTGCGCAGAGGCAAGGCTGGCCGATAAGCCGAAGCCAAGGGTGACAAGAAGTAGGAGGAACCCTAACCGATGATGCAACATGGCTGCTACGCAATAGTGAGAACCGATAGCTTCACAGGGTCAAGGTGACGTAAGGAAGTACGTTCATCAAGGCAAAAGAGCAGCCCTTGGTTATGCATTGTGTAGATAAAGAAAGAAGCAACCGAGGGTTATGCGCTTGTTCGTGTAGGTGCCTACCTGCCGGGAGTTTGGGTGGTCACTTCCAGGCTTTCTCCGGCATCTCATGTTCCTCTTTATACCGTTTTGATGTACTGTTAAGGTGAACGTCGCGTTGGAACATTGTGGCGTTGGTGCTTGCTTTTCTCATACTCCCCCCTGATCTCATGGACCGTTCCTTGCCGGTCACTGCCATCGAAGGCATTGGCCCGAAGACCGCCGCCTTGCTCGAAGCCGTAGGCATTGTCGGTGCGTTCGACCTGCTGCGGGTGTCACCACAGCGGCTGCACCCCGAAGTGAAAACGCTGGCCTCGCTCGCCGAGGTGACCGCGTGGCGCAATGCCGCCGCGCTGCTGCAAGTAGACGGCGTCACGTCGCAAGCCGCCGAAGCGCTCGTTCATGCGGGCGTAGAAACCATTGAGCGGCTGGCCCGACAGGGCTTGGAAAACCTCCTCAGCCTGTTCACCGAAGCCGAAGCACAGGGCCTGATTCCTGACGTGCCGACGCCTGCCCAGTGCGCCGACATGATGCGCGATGCTGCCATTTTGCAACACACGGGTTATCTGCGCGGTACGGTGCAGACTGCCGATGGCACGCCCGTCGCCGACGCGCAGGTTCGCCTCGGCACCCGACGCACTACGACGGATGCACACGGGCGCTTCGACCTGCTGCGTCTGCCGCTGGGCACAGCCACGCCGCTGCTCATCACACATCCCGACCATGCATCGAAAACCATCGAACGGCCCACGCTGCTGCGCGACATGGGTGCGGTGAGCGTGCGGGTGATCCGGCTGGAAGCCGCCACCGCCGAGCCAATGCCTGCTCGCATTCAGTCGGAAATAGACGGCGACACGCTGCCGCCCACCGCCGGGCTGCCCGTACGAACCGTGTGGCTGGAGCCCACGGCGTTGCGCGAACACGATCTGCTGATGGTGCGCGCTCATGAACCTGGTGACGACACCGTGCGGCTGGTTTCCAAACTCAAAGCCTATGTGAACGGCGAAATTCAGGTGTACGCGCACAAGATGCCCGCCGCACACCTGCCCGATCCGATTAAAAACGGCGACCACTTTCGGGTGCGTGACAGAGCGCTGGTGCCCATCGCCATCAACAGCGATGGCGTGCGGCGATACAAAATTAAGCGCCGCCTCGCCCGCTCGTTTGACGGCGCACCGAAGCCGACAACCGTCGATGCCTTCATCGATCAACTGAAGGCGCAGGCGGCGTTTCTGAAGCAGCACGAGTTCTTCAACGCTACGCGGAGGGTCTGACATGTACGAATGGATCAGCCACGGCGGCTGCGAGCGCTGCGACGCCATGGAAGGGTTCTACGATGAAGAACCCGTCCGCCCGCATCCCAACTGCCAGTGCGACATCATCCACCACGAAACCCACACGACCCACTCCATCGTTGCCGAGGTGACCGACATCGATTGGACCGAGCGCCGCCACTGGTTTGAAGACGGCATGTGGCACTGGGAAGGGTTCTTTTCTATCACGGGTGACATCCGGGTGCAGTGCGCCAATGGCACCCAGTTGATGGACACGTTTAGCAAAGACTACGACTGGAAGCTGGATGCCGACCAGCCCGACTTCTACCCCTCTGGCGTAGACGGGTGGAGCGACCCGTGGTATCGGGATGCCGTGGCCGTTGGAGAGCGGCTGGCAGAGCAGTGCAACGAGGCGTTTCGGTGCTGCTGACACAACGAAAAACCGAGCTTAGCGATAGATAACCATGTACGAGTGGATCAGTAGCGGCGGCTGCGAGCGTTGCGATGCAATGGAAGGGTTTTATGACGAAGAGCCTGTGCGTCCGCATCCCAACTGCCAGTGTGAAATCATCAATCACGGTGCCGAAACGGCCAACATCATCGAGGCCGAGTGGGATGATTATGAATGGGACCTGGAACGCCGCTGGTTTGACAACGGCGTGCGCAACCGCAAGGGCGTGCTGACGATCCGGGGCACCGTGCGGGTGACGTGCCAGAACGGCGCGGAGTTTTTTGACGATGTGGATATTCAACTCGACCTCCACATCGAGGGCGATCAGGTTGATTTTCCCCTTGAGGAGATTGACTGGGACGACCAGTGGATGGAGAAAGCGATGGAAGTAGGGGAGCAACTCGCCACCCAATGCCCCGATTTTCTGTGTTGCTAGGCACATGGCGTTCGAGGTTTTGAGCGGCGTCGCCTATCTTGCGGTTCCGCTGTTTCAATCGCCTTCGCTGATACATGCTCATCGAGAATCTTGCCACGCCGTGCGTGCTTATCGAGCGCCGTCGTCTGCGGCACAACCTGGAGCAGATGCAGGCCAAAGCCACGGCCAACCGGGTGGCGCTACGTCCGCACGTCAAAACGCACAAGTCCACCGCCCTCGCCAAGCGGCAGCGGGCGCAGGGTGCCCAGGGCATCACCGTTGCCAAGGTCGCCGAAGCCGAAGCGTTTGTGGATGCCGGGTTCGAGGATATACGGCTGGCGTACACCATCGTGGGGCGCGGTAAACACGAGCGGTTGCAAACGCTCCGCGACCGGGCACGGATCTCGTTCTGCGTCGATACGCTTGAAGGGGCCCAGGCCGCCTCAGCGGTGTACGCGGCGGCGAGTAACCCCGCAGAGGTGTTGCTGGAAGTAGACGCGGGTTACGGACGCTGTGGGGTGCTGTGGAACGCGGCGTCGAGCGTGCGGCTGGCGCAAAAAATCGCCGCGCTGCCGGGGCTGAACCTCGTGGGCATCCTCACGCACGCGGGCCATGCCTATCGCGGCCCGGCAGACGGCGAGTCGCAGGCCGAGACGCTACACCGCATTGCGACCGAAGAGCGCGACCGCATGCTCGACTTCGCTGGACGTTTGCACGAAGCAGGACTGGCTTCGCCCGACACCTTTGAAATCAGCATCGGCTCCACGCCCACGATGGCGGTGTTCGAGAACAACAGCCGCCACGGCTTTTCCATCACCGAGATTCGCCCTGGTAACTACGTCTTCAACGATGCGATTCAGGTGGCCCTCGGCGTGGCGACGCTGCATGACTGTGCGCTCACGGTGCAGGCCACCGTGGTGAGTAAACACCGCGACAGCATGGGGCGCGAGCGGCTGTTCATCGACGCAGGCAAAAAGGTGTTTACCACGGACACCGGCTACCAGACAGATGGCTACGGCATCATCCTCTACAACCCGTCCGACATGGTGCCCCAGCCGCATGCCCGGCTCACCGGGCTTTCTGAAGAACACGGCTGGGTGTCGGTGCTCGGCGGTGCGACGTTCAGTGTGGGCGACCGCGTACGGATCGTGCCGAACCATGCCTGCGTGGTGGCTCACACGCAAGATCAACTCTATGTGGTGGACGATGATGAGGTGGTGGATACGTTTGCTGTAGACGCCTGACGAGATCAATCCATGGAAAACGACGCTGCTCCCCGCCTGCGCTTCGCCGACCTCTGGCAATGGCACGGCACCATCCACCGCTTGCCGTACCTCGGCCTGGGCGTGTTGCTCATGATCGCCAAATACGGGCTGGACCGGGCCGTGAGTCTGTTGGGCTTCGACCGCCCCTGGTCGCCGGTGAACTACCTGAACCTGCCGGGTGTGGACAACCTGCTGGATCTGGCCGAACAAGATGCCACCTATGCCGCCGTGCTGCTGTTGCTGGCGCTGCCGTTCATCTGGATGGGCACGGCGCTTACGGCGAAGCGGCTGCGAGCGACGAAGCTGCCCGTCTGGCTCGTAATGCTATTTTTTATCCCGCTCGTTAATCTGCTCTTTTTTGCGATTCTGTGCGCCCTGCCTTCGCGCACGGACGAGCCTGTTGAACCTGCTCCTCTCACGGAAGAGCGCGCCCCCTTTTTCCATCGCCTGCTGCCCCGTGATGCGTTCGGCAGTGCCCTCATTGCTTTGCTGATTACGGTACCGATTGCCCTGATCGGGTCGGTGCTGAGCGTGAAGGTGTTTTCGTCGTACGGCTGGAGCTTGTTCGTCGGGATGCCTTTTGCGCTGGGGATGATTGCGGCGATGTTGTACGGCTATCACGAGGAGCGCGACCTGGGAAGATGTATCGGCGTAGCGAATGCGGGGCTGGTGATGCTGGCAGTGGGGTTGTTGATTGTTGCTGCGGAGGGGGCAATTTGCCTGATTATGGCGGCTCCGCTCGGGTCGATGCTGGCGACGCTGGGCGGGATCGTGGGCTACTGGGTGCAAAAACGCCCGAACGCCCACGCCGACACGTCGCGGGTGACGGTGGCGGTGTGGATCGTGTTGCCGCTGGTGTTTGGACTGGAGCAAATCCATCAGCCCGAGGCTCCGCTCATCGCGGTGCGCACCTCCATCGTCGTAGACGCGCCGCCCGAAACCGTGTGGCCGAACGTCGTCGCGTTTTCGGAGTTGCCACCGCCGGAGGACTGGCTGTTCAAGACGGGCATCGCCTATCCCAACCGCGCCCGCATCGACGGGCACGGCGTCGGCGCAATCCGCTACTGCGAGTTCACCACGGGGCAGTTTGTCGAACCCATCACGGTGTGGGACGAACCCAACCTGCTTGCTTTTGATGTGAGTTCGCAGCCCCACCCGATGCAGGAATGGACGTTTTTTCAGGACCTCGACCCCGCGCACCTCGACGGCTACTTCGGCTCGGAGCGGGGGCAGTTTCTGCTGACGGCACTGCCCGGCGGCAAGACGCAGCTTGAGGGCACGACGTGGTACCGCCACCGCATCTGGCCCAACGGCTACTGGCGCTTGTGGTCGGATTGGATCCTGCATCGTATCCATCTGCGCGTGCTCAAACACGTCAAGCGTCAGGCCGAAGCCGCTGTATGAGCACGCCGCTGGTTAAAAAACTGGGCCTGAAAGACGGCATGCGGGCGTATGTGCTGGAGGCACCGCCTTCATATCCTGCGTTGCTGGGCGATCTTCCTGCTGGCATCCACTTTTTGCAGAAGCCCGAAGCAGGACTTGACTTCATTCACTACTTTGCCCGCGCTGCTGCCGCGCTCGACACGCAGTTTCCAACGCTGAAATCACGCTTGGCTCCGGCCGGCATGCTGTGGATTAGCTGGCCGAAGAAATCGTCGCCCTTGTCTACGGATCTCAACCGGGATCGCATCCGCGAAATGGGTCTGGGGCACGGATTGGTGGATGTGAAAGTCTGCGCCGTGGATGCCGATTGGTCCGCGCTGAAATTTGTGTATCGCCTCAAAGACCGTTAAAAACGACAACCCATGACCGCTGTAACCCGCTGGGGCATCCTTGGCACCGGAAACATCACCCGCAAGTTCACCGAGGACTTACATCTGCTGCCCGACGCCCAGGTGTTGGCCGTTGGCTCGCGCTCGCAGGCACGCGCCGAGGCGTTTGGCGCAGCGCACGACATCCCCCGTTGCTACGGCAGCTACGAAGCCCTCATCAGCGACCCGGACGTGGACGTGATCTATGTCGGCACGCTGAACCCGGCGCACTACGCCGATACAAAGATGTGTCTGGAAGCGGGCAAGCCGGTGCTATGCGAGAAGCCGTTTACGCTCAACGCGGCGCAGGCGCAGGAGTTGATCAATCTGGCGCGGGACCGCAGGCTATTTTTAATGGAAGCCATGTGGACGCGCTTCATTCCGGCGGCGGTGGAATTGCGGCGGCTCCTCGACGCCGACGCCATTGGGCCGGTGCAGTACGTGCAGGCCGACTTCTGCATCTACCGCGACTTTGACCCCGACCACCGGCTCTTTAAGTACGAAGCCGCCGGAGGCGTGATGCTGGACCTTGGCATTTATCCGATTTCGTTTGCGTCGTGGGTGCTGGGCCAGCACGAAGAGTTATTCACCACTGCCACGCTGGGCCAAACCGGCGTCGACGAGCAGTCGGCCTATGTGATGCGGTATGCGAACGGTGCACTGGCGGTGGCGGCGTCTTCGGCGCGGGCCAGCGGGCCGCTCGAAGCCCTCGTGGCGGGCTCCAAAGGACGGCTCCGGCTGCTCGAACCGTGGTGGTTCTCCAAACACCTCAGCATCGAGATGAGCGGCAAGCCAGCCAAGGTTGTTAAATTTCCGTATGAAGGGCACGGCCTGCGCTTCGAGGCCAGCCACGTCATGGAATGTCTGCGCGCAGGAAAGACCGAAAGCGATGTCATGCCGCTGGACGAAACCTTACGTATCATCAAGACGATGGACGCCTGCCGGGCCCAATGGGGATTGGTGTATGAAGGAGAATGAATCGATTGCCAATCGGCATGGTCGGTAGCGCCACGGCGCGTCGCGTGCCTGAACGACCTGCAGCCTTTATCCCCGCAGATACGCGTCGTCCTTGTCCAGCCAATCCTGACGCGGCGGCGTGAAAATATCAAGGTCGAGGGTGTCTTCTAGCGCTTCGGCCTTGTGTGGTACATTGGAGGGGATGTGCAACACCTCGCCCGTGCGGACGATGACTTCCTCGCCGTCTTCGCTGCCGATCCAAAACCGCAACGCGCCCTCCAGGACGTAGGCAAACTGCTCGTTGTCGTGGTGGTGCAGCGGCACCACAGCTCCTTTTTTCAGGTAGACGTGCGCCAGCATCGTGCGCTCGCCCGTGACGAGGCGGCGGGTGATGGTGGGTGACATTGTTTCGAGGGGCACATCGGTCCAGCGATGCACCGTGACCGTGGCATCAGACGGCATAAAAACGGCGGGTTCGGCGAAAGAGGGAAAACGTAGACGGTGAGGATGTTTAAGGTAGCATCTACCCGCGAAAGAACACACCGAAACCTCATCGCGTTAATGGGCAAGGCACCGCATGGGCGCGGACGCCGGTATTGTATCCACCCACGCTATTATTTCAGGTATGGCAGGACATAATAAATGGTCGAAGATTAAGCGACAAAAGGCCGTTACAGACAAAAAAAGATCAAAAATCTGGGCACGCATCAGCCGTGATATTACGGTAGCTGCGCGTAGCGGTGGTGGTGATCCCAGCATGAATGCGCCGTTGGCGTTGGTGGTGGACAAGGCCAAGGCCGAGAACATGCCCAAGGACAACATCGAACGCGCCATCAAGCGCGGCACGGGTGAACTGGAAGACGGAGCCGACTACGAAGAAGTGACCTACGAAGGCTACGCGCTCGGTGGGGTGGCCGTATTTGTGGAAACCCTCACCGACAACACCAACCGCACCGTGGCTGACCTGCGGCACCTGTTCAGCAAGAACGGCGGCAGCCTGGGCAAAAACGGCTCCGTGGCGTTTCTTTTCGAGCGCAAAGGCGTCATCGAAATCCCTGCCGAAGGGCACGATGAACTCGAACTGTTTGAACTCGTCGCGGAAGCTGGGGCGGAAGACCTCGTGCAGGAAGACGAGGCCTTTATCGTCACCACGCCCGTCGAAGCTTTTGGCAGTGTGGAGGCGGCCCTGCACCAGGCAGGTGTCACGCCTGCTTCCTCGGGACTCGTGCGGATGCCCACCATCACCACCAAACTTGATCCCGACGATGTGCGCAAGGTGCTGGCCTTCATCGAAAAGGTAGACGACCATCAGGACGTGCAAGAAGTCTATACCACCCTCGACGAGGAAGACATCCTCGCCGTAGAGGAATCCTAAGCTTCCCACAACCCCTTTTCCTTTTCCCTCCATGATCGTTCTCGGCATTGATCCCGGCTCGCGGTTTACGGGCTACGGCGTTCTGGAAATAGACGGCGGGCGGGAGACAGTGGTGGAGTACGGCGTGTTGAACCTCGACAAACTGGAGACCCATGTGTTGCGGCTCCGGCATATCTACGAGCGCCTCAGCCAGGTGGTGGAACGGTGCCTGCCGGATCAGTGCGCCATTGAGATGCCGGTTTACGGACGCAATCCGCAGTCGATGTTGAAGCTGGGACGGGCGCAAGCCGCCGCGATGCTAGTGGCGCTCAACCGCGAGATCCCCGTGACGGAGTACACGCCCAAAGAAGTCAAAAAGTCGGTGACCGGCAACGGCAATGCGTCGAAGGAGCAGGTGTGGTACATGATCCGTTCCATCCTCAACATCACCGACGCGGACCCCACGCTGGGGTTGGATGCCGCCGATGCGCTGGCGGTGGGGTTATGCCATGCCCATCGGCAGAGCCGTGGGGGAAAGACAACGTCGTACCGCGACTGGGAAAGCTTTCTGCGTGCCAACCCAGATCGTCTGGGCTAGCAGCCATCACGGGGACGTTTTCCCTGAGGTGAGATATTGTTGCGACGTATACCACACGATCTGGTCAGCCCGAAGGCCCGTAACCACCGCTACGGCATCGGCGTTCGAGAACAAGGTACCTTCGAGGGTGCCCACCGGCTCACAGGTCACCTCATTGGTGTAGGCTCCGAGCAGAAAACCTTTGGGCGGTACCGTGACGCCCGAAGTGGCAAGGACGAAGCAGCCGGTTATGGTTTGGTGGAACGAGAGTTGGGCGGCGGAAAGGGCAGCATGTTGGCTAAATCCCATGTCGTCAAACGAGACATCGTAGAAGCCCGGGGTGTCGGAGCCGCCACCAAACGTCGACGGCTTGCTTTTCCACATCTGAATATCCGTGATGATGCGGGTACCCTCGGCGACGAGGGCATCGTGTTGCATGTTCGTTTTGGCATTGCTGAACAGGTCAATGCCAACCGCCACTGCGGTGCCAACAGCGACGGTGACAAAGATCAGCAAGAGCAATTGCTGCTGTCCCATCGGATTGTCCTTGTGCCGAATAAAAAATGTGGGAGCGGTCGGGCTCGGCCACGTTAGGACGTATTTCAGCCATTAATTATATACTAAACGCTCGGCGAAAGCGCCAGTAAATCCCTTTGTTATTTTATACTTCGCTAAAAAGACAAAAAATAGCTCATCGCCCCGTTCATTTGAACGGGCGAACACGGTGGCGGCACATCGAAGGGAAAGTGGGGAGCCGGATTAGTCGTAATAATAGCCCCGTTCTTCGTCACGCACCCGCACCACTTCCGCGATTTCATCCGCGTCGAGGGCATTGTTGCAAAGCTGGCCGATGAGGTAGGCCATTTGCTTGTCTTTGTGCGGAGCCTGGTTCCATTCGGGATGGGCCAGTTCAATGATGCTGATGAGAATGCGGAGATACGGATACCGTGCCGCCGGGGTGTCGAGCGTGGCAATTGCGTTGGCAAACAACTGGGCATTTCGCCCGACTTGTCGGTCGGCGATTTTTGTGTCGTAGACGTGGTACGCCATGAATACTACGGTGGAGATAGGATGTAGTGGGGCAGAAGTGTCGAATGGAAGAGGTGGCGGGAAGACAAGGAAGGTCCTCTTGCATCCAAAGAAAGGTCAGAAGATCAGAGGACCTTATTTGTTCCGAAGCAAATGCTTTCTTTACACAACTATAGGAATCGCCACAAAGAAAGAGGGCGGGTGAACTCGTTTTATACTGTGGCGTACAGAGGGCACCGAACAAAAAAGGCGCGATGCATCCAAAGCGAGCCACATACGAACGTAGTCCCTACCGCCTCGAACTTTTGCCCGTGGTGCCTGCCTTTCACCGGCGCGCCCGCAAAAAAGGGCGGCTCGAAAAGGGACAGTTGGTCTATTACGGACCCATGCCGGCATATTACGGCATTGGCGAGGTCAAGCGCGTGGTGGGCGAATATGTGGCCGTCGATTTTCGGGGCACCGGAACGTTTGGCGTTCACGAAGATGTCTTCGAGCCGCAATACCTGATGGCTATTCCCGCCTCCACGATGGCGCTGCTCTAGCGCTACCCCATGTTCTCAACGAGCGCTTCGCCGAACTCGCTGCACTTGAGCAGCGTCGCGCCGTCCATCAGCCGCTCGAAGTCGTAGGTGACGCGCTTCTGCGTGATGGTTTTTTCGACGGCATGGATGATGAGGTCGGCGGCTTCGTGCCAGCCCATGTAGCGGAACATCATCTCCCCCGAAAGGATCACCGACGAGGGATTCACCTTGTCGAGCCCAGCATATTTCGGTGCGGTGCCATGCGTGGCTTCGAAGATGGCGAGGCCCGTGTCGTAGTTGATGTTGGCGCCCGGCGCGATGCCGATGCCGCCCACCTGCGCTGCCAGCGCGTCGGAGATATAGTCGCCGTTCAGGTTCATCGTAGCGATGACGCCGTATTCCGCGGGGCGGGTGAGGATCTGCTGCAAAAACGCGTCGGCAATCACATCCTTGACGATGATCTCGTGGCCTTCTTTTGTGGTGATTTTCTGCCACGGCCCGTCGCCGATCACTTCGCCGCCAAACTCTTCGTTGGCGATGCCATAGCCCCAGTCGCGGAAGCCACCTTCGGTGAACTTCATGATGTTGCCCTTGTGGACGAGCGTGACGCTGTCGGCCTTCTGGGCGATGGCATGGCGGATGGCGGCGCGCACGATGCGGGCGGTGCCTTCCTGAGAGACAGGCTTGATGCCGATGCCGCTGGTGGCGGGGAAGCGGATTTTTTCGTAGCGGGCCGGGAAGGCTTCTTTAAAGAGCTGCTTAAAGCGCTCGGTGTCGGCGTTGCCATCCTGAAACTCGATCCCGGCGTAGATGTCTTCCGAGTTCTCGCGGAAGATGATCATGTCGATGAGTTCGGGCTGCTTCACCGGCGAAGGCACGCCCTCGAAGTAGCGCACGGGGCGGACGCAGGCAAACAGGTCAAGTTGCTGGCGCAGCGCCACGTTCAGCGACCGGATGCCGCCGCCGACAGGTGTGGTGAGCGGGCCTTTGATGGCAACCAGGTAGTCCTTGATGGCGTCGAGTGTGTCGGCAGGCAGCCATTCGCCGAACTGATCAAACGCTTTTTGTCCGGCAAACACCTCGAACCATTCCACCTTGCGGGCACCGCCATAGGCCTTGGCCACAGCACCGTCGAACACATGCTGCGCGGCGTTCCAGATGTCCGGCCCGATGCCATCGCCTTCGATGTAAGGGAGGATCGGGTTGTCGGGCACGTTCAGGGTGCCGTCGGTCAGGGTGATTTTTTCGCCAGCGGTGGGAGGGGTGAGGTGCGTGTAGGACATTATGAGTCGAGGTTTTGCAGGTTGGGTGCTTCGGCATCATTGTTTTCGGGGCGCTAAAGATCACGCACCGCGCCCGAATCTGCAAATGAGGAGCCCGCTTCGCATGCAAAACCCATCAAAGCTTCCCAAAGCAAGGGTGCACCCTATTGGCGTTGCTTGTTATTGAAGCGAAGAACGGCGACCTTTTGCCATTCCTCATCCAAATCCCCCCGCTCATGCTTACGTCCAAAAACCTTGCCTTCTCCACAGGCATGTGGGGCCTTGCCGTGCTGCTGCTCATGGCGCTGGTCGCCTGCGAACCCCAGCCTGCACCCGAGCCTGCCGCTCCTACTGCATCCGACGCAGCCACCACGGATGGGCTCGACACCTCGCCGGAAGCACTGGCGGCCTACTTGCTGGATTTACGCGCGCGCACAGCGTCTTCGGCGGAACTGGCGCAGCAGCTTCCGGATCTAGACCGGGAGACGGCATATCAGATTCAGAAGCTAACGTTGGATGCACAATTGGCCGATGGGCGCGTCGTGCGGGGGTGGAAGATGGGCGGTGCCCGCACCGCCACGGCAGAATCGGTGGCCGATCCGTCGTATGGCTATTCGCTGGATTCGGTGGTGTTTGACGACAGCGTGACGGTTCCGGCAAGCCGGTTCGTGAACGGCGTGCCGCAGGTTGAAGCCGAACTGGCATTCTGGATCGGAGCCGACCTGCCCGGCGCCGAGGTATCCCGCGATGAGGTCATCGCAGCCATTGACGGCGTCAGCGGCTCGGTGGAGTTTATCTCCCAGCGCCTGCTGCCTGCCACCGACAGCACCGGTCTGTCGATTAACCTCGCCATTGCGGACAACCTCTCGCATGGCGGCACGGTGTTGGGGTCGACGCGGGTGCTGCTGGCCGACATGGCCTTGACCGAAGAAGTGGCCTACACCGAGGTTGACGGCGTGGAAGTCGCACGCGGCGGCGGCAACCAGATTATGCACGGCGATCCGCTCGCGGCGGTGGTGTGGCTGGCCAACGAACTGCCCAAACACGGCATGATGTTACAAGCGGGGCAGTTTGTTATCACCGGCTCCGTGTACGACAACCCCACGATGCAAGCCGGACAGCAGGCCGCCGTGCATTTTTCCACGCTCGGCACGATTCACGTTGGGCTGGAGTAAGGTTACAACTTGCGCAGCAAGGCACGGAGTCGCAGTTCCCACACTTTCCATGCGGCTTCTCGAACGATGGCTTTGCTCATCTTCGATTGGCCCTCGGTGCGTTCGGTGAAGACGATGGGGACCTCCGTGAGGCGGAAGCCCCGCTTCCAGGCGCGGTACTTCATTTCCACCTGAAATGAGTAGCCGTTGGACTTCACGCGGCTAAGATCGAGGGCTTCGAGCACGCGGCGGTGATAGCATTTAAAACCGGCCGTCACATCCATCACTGGCATGCGCGTGATGGCGCGGGTGTAGATGCCCGCACCATAAGAGAGGATGAGCCGCGAAAGCGGCCAGTTCATTACCCGTACGCCCTCTACATACCGCGAGCCAATGGCGAGGTCCGCGTTTCCGCTGCGAATGGGCGCGATGAGGTTTAGCAGATCGTCGGGGTTATGCGAGAGGTCGGCGTCCATCTCGCAGATGTAGGTGTAGCCGTGCGTCAGGGCGAAGTCGAAGCCACGTTTGTAGGCCGTGCCCAACCCTTGCTTGCCTTCCCGTTCGATGAGGTGAATGCGGTCAGGCACCTCCGCCTGTTTATCGCGCACAAGCTGCGCCGTGCCATCGGGGGAGCCGTCGTCGATGATGAGCACGTCGATGCGTTCGGGCAGCGCCAGCGTCCGGTCTAGCACGGCCTCGATGTTGGCGGCTTCGTTGTACGTCGGAATAATGACGAGGGCGCGGTCCTGGATAGCAGGCGGAGACGGGGCGTCGGGCAAGGGCTCGGCGTGTGTTGAACAGCGAAAGCAGCGCAAGATGCCGGGTGGGGCGGGCATCGCAGGGCTACAAACGTTTAATCAGAGGGGCAGTTCGCAGAGAACGGACTCAGGCATTGCGAGAGGATGCATCGTCGGGGTTCAGGTGCTGGCGTAGGAAGTCGAGGGTGGCGTTGGCGATCTCGGCAGGTGGCTTCGGGCTGGTGTCCCCTGTTTCTTTGGCCAGGGCAATGGTCTTGCGGTACTGCTCGAAGTAGGTGTTACAAATGGAGCACCGCTTCAGGTGCGTTTCAAAGCGCTCGCGAAGACCCGGTTCAAGCGTGTCTTCGAGGTAGTCAATAATAAACGCGTTGACGTCTTGACAGGTCAACATGATATGGCGGCGAAGGTTTGAGAAGGTCCCCATCTGCGTGATCCAGCTTGGTTATTCAAAATGATTGCTCAGGAGGCCCCGCAAAGCCTGCCGGGCACGGTGCAGGCGCACACGGGCGGCTCCGTTGCTGATGTCGAGGATTTCGGCGGCTTCATCGGTTGAAAGCTCTTCGATGTCGCGCAGCAGGATCACCATGCGGTAGTCTTCGGGCAGTTTGTTGATGGCTTCATGCACCAGCCGGCGGCGGTCGGCTTCCTCCGTGATTTTGTGCGGATTCCAGGCTTCGGGTTTTTGCGCATACATGCCTTTGGAGAACTGCGGCTGCAACCCTTCAATGTCGCCTTCTTCCAGCGTTTGGTAGCGGCGCTGCTTGCGCAGGGCGGCCCGCGCCAGGTTGATGCCAATTGCATAGAGCCACGTCGTCAGCTTCGACTCGCCGCGAAACGTGTCCAGCCGCTGATAGGCCTGAAGAAACGTCTCTTGCATAATGCTTTGCGCTTCGTCTTCATCATGGATAATGCGCAGGATGACCCGAAAGAGACGAGGGCTTTCCACGCGCACCAACTCCTCGAAGGCATGGCGGTCACCCTGCAGGATGGCAGCCACATCGAGCGAGCGTGCGCGTTCCGCCGCTGTCGTCGCGTCTTTTTTGTGTGCAGAAGAAGAGGACATATGTTACAACAGCAACAACTACTTCAGGGGGAGTCCTTCAAACGAAAGACGGGCCAGTGTAGGATCCACGTCGTGCAAAGTTTCGGAAAATTGATTCCTCTTATCATTTGAATGCCCGCTGAGGTAAGGTATTGGTTGGCATTCTTTCGTAGTTTAGAAACTGGGAGCAAACGGTTGAATACAATTAAGCGCTTTCTAAGAAGTATACCGTGCGGGCGAAGGTTTTTGTTTTAATGACGTGAAAAGCTAAAAACGTGAACCTTATTTCAGCGATGGTGCCGAAAACGCATCTTCACGTTTCATAAGCTTCAACGGTATTCGTCGTAAGAAACAAGCAATCACGTTTAAAACCTATTAGCGGTGTTTCCCACTCCCCTGACACCGACGCTCCCGTAGCAAACCTAGATATTCACCTAAGCACAGAGGCGATATGGCGACCAAGAGCAAGCCATCCGCAGAGGCGGCGATTGAAAACGGGGCCGACACAAACGGTCACGCGGTAAAAGTACCAAACGCGCTGGAATTTGGCTTTTCTTCCAAAACCTACCAGGCCGATGAGTTCACGCATGAGGAACTGGGCCTGAGCGCAGAGCAGTTGTTGGCGATGTACCGCAACATGCTTCTGCAACGCCGCTTCGAGGAGCGTGCTGCGCAAATGTATGGCAAGCAGAAAATCGCGGGTTTCTTGCATCTCTACATCGGGCAAGAAGCGGTTTCCACCGGGTCGGCCACGGCGCTCAACATCGGCCTCGACTCCGTCATCACGGCGTATCGGTGCCACGGCATCGGCCTGGCGCTGGGCATGGAGCCGAACGTGTGTATGGCTGAACTGTTTGGCAAAATCGACGGTTGCTCACGGGGCAAAGGCGGCTCGATGCACTTCTTCGACGCCGAAAAAGGATTCTACGGCGGTCATGGTATCGTTGGTGGACACATTCCTGTGGGTGGCGGCTTGGCCTTCGCGCATAAATACAAAGGCGATGGCGGCGTGAGCCTGACGTTCTTCGGTGACGGTGCCGTGGGGCAGGGCTCGTTCCACGAAGCCCTTAACCTCGCGGGGCTTTACGATCTCCCCGCCCTCTTTATCATCGAAAACAACCAGTACGCGATGGGCACGGCCTCGCACCGCGCCTTCGCCGACCCCGACTTCTACAAGCAGGCGATTCCGTACGACATGCCTTCGGCATTGGTCAATGGGATGGATGTGCTAGCGGTTTACAAAGCCGTCTCCGACCACGTGGCGCTGGCCCGCGAGCAAAGCCAGCCGTCGCTCTTGGAGATCCGCACGTACCGGTACCGGGGCCATTCGATGAGTGACCCGCAGAAGTACCGCACCAAAGAGGAACTGGAACAGAAGAAAAACGAAGACCCCATCATCCGCCTCAAAAGCTACCTGATGGAGCACAACCTGTCCGACAACGACGCGCTGGATGCGATCGATGATGAGGTGAAGCAGTTGGTGCTGGATGCCGTCGAGTTTGCCGAGAACAGCCCGTTTCCCGACCTCGATACGATCTGGGAAGACGTCTACGTCCAGAAAGACTACCCCTTCATCTCCTAAGGCCGCGAGGCCCGCTGTGCACACCTTATATATATAGGGCGCACGACGTACGACGTTTTAGCTTTGTCAACCTGAGACTACGATATACCTATGCCTGAAATGCAACTGCGCGAAGCCATCCGCCAAGCCATGGTGGAAGAGATGGAGCGCGATGAAAACATTTTCCTCATCGGTGAGGAGGTGGCCCAGTACAACGGGGCCTACAAAGTGAGCCAGGGAATGCTGGACCAGTTTGGTGAAAAGCGCGTCATCGACAGCCCCATCTCGGAAGCCGGGTTTGCCGGGCTCGGG
The DNA here is from genome assembly GCA_030428385.1 of Rhodothermia bacterium. Taxonomy (GTDB): domain Bacteria; phylum Bacteroidota; class Rhodothermia; order Rhodothermales; family JAAAOL01; genus JAUIDY01. The sequence goes on from JAUIDY010000032.1 coordinate 37,160, forward strand.
ATCGGCGCGGCGCTGAACGGCCTGCGTCCCATCGTCGAGTTTATGACGTGGAACTTCTCCTTTGTTGCCATCGACCAGATCATCAACAACGCGGCGAAGGTGGGCTACATGAGCGGCGGGCAGTTCAAGACGCCCATCGTCTTCCGAGGCCCGAACGGCGCGGCGGGGCAGTTGGCCGCCACGCACAACACCTCGGTCGAAGCCATCTATGCCTATTTCCCTGGCCTCAAGGTCATCTCTATCTCCAACCCGGATGACGCCTACGGCCTGATGAAGTCCGCCATCCGCGACGACGACCCGGTGGTGTTCCTGGAAAGTGAGGTGATGTACGGGCTCAAAGGCGAAGTTGAGGTCGATCCCGAACGCCTGATCCCGATTGGCAAGGCCCGCATCGCCCGCGAAGGTGACGACGTGACCCTGGTGGGGCACAACAAAAGCTACTGGGTTGCCATGGAAGTGGCCGACCGCCTCGCCGCCGATGGCTACAGCGCCGAGGTGATTGATCCACGCACGATTCGCCCGTTCGACTTCGATACCGTCATCGAGTCGGTGAAAAAAACCAACCGCTGTGTCATCATCGACGAAAGCAACCCGTTCGCCAGCATCTCCTCCGAGATCGCGTTCCAGATTCAGGACCGGGCGTTTGACTATCTCGATGCACCCATCCGGCGCGTGACGGCGAAAGATGTACCGGCTCCGTATGCCAAAAACCTCATCGCCCATTATATGCCCGGTGCCGATGATGCGTACGAAGCCTGCAAAAAAGTGATGTACGTATAAGTTTAGCGTTCGGCTGATACGCCTACTCTTTCAACACTCGAATCTAAATAGCATTATGGCGATAGCGGTAGAAATGCCAAAGATGAGTGACACCATGACCGAAGGTGTGCTCGTAGCATGGCTGGCCGATGAAGGCGATACGGTGGCTCCTGGCGATATTATTGCGCAGGTAGAAACCGACAAGGCAACGATGGATCTGGAAGCGTACGACGATGGCGTCTTGCTGAAAAAAGTCATTGGCGAAGGCGAGGCTGTTCCGATAGGCGGGCTCATCGCGGTGCTGGGCAAGGCGGGTGAAGATCCGTCGGCCATCTTGGCTAAGTATCAGGGGGGCGATGGCGCTGCGGCAGCACCAGAAGCGTCGGAAGCGGAGGTCAGCACCGACGCAACACCGTCGGCGGCTCCTGCGGCTTCAGGCGATGGGGCTGCTACGGCCAGCGCATCCGGCGGACGCATCAAGGCTTCGCCCTTGGCCCGACGGTTGGCGCAAGAACATGGCATCGCATTGGGAAGCATTGCGGGCTCTGGTCCAGAAGGACGCATCGTGAAGCGCGATGTGGAGGCCGCCATGAGCACATCTGCTGCCGCGCCTGCCACCGCACCTGCACCTGTAACCACGCCCGCCGTGGCCGCTCCGGCTTACCAGCCGCCGCCGCCCATCGCGGTGACGGGCAGCGAACCCGCCTACAACGCCGTACGAATCTCGCAGATGCGCAAGACCATCGCGCGTCGTTTGGCTCAAAGCAAGTACACGGCTCCGCATTTCTATCTGACCATCGACGTAGACATGGACCGGATGGTAGAAGTGCGCAAGCAGCTAAACGCCGTTGCCGAAGCGCAGGGCACCCAAAAGATTTCCTTCAATGACTTAATTACTAAGGCGTGTGCCGCCGCACTGAAGCAACACCCGGAAGTCAACGCCTCCTATTTGGAGCAAGAAGGCGAGATTCGGCAGTACCACGCCGTGCATATCGCTGTTGCTGTTGCCGTTGATGAAGGTCTCGTCACCCCCGTGATTCGTGATGTGGACCAGAAGGGGCTGACGCAGATTGCGGAAGAGACGCGCGCGTTGGCGGCCAAGGCCCGCGACCGCAAGCTGCAGCCGCAGGAAATGGAAGGCTCCACATTTACCACGAGTAACCTGGGCATGTTTGGCATTGAGGAATTTACGGCCATCATCAATCCACCGAACGCCTGTATTCTTGCGATTGGAGGTATCCGTGACGTGCCGGTGGTGAAGGACGGAGCGATTGTGCCCGGGAAACGAATGAAAGTGACCCTGTCGAGTGACCACCGGGTGGTAGATGGAGCGGTGGGTGCGACGTTTATGGCTACGTTGCGCAGCTACTTTGAAGAACCGATGACGTTGTTGCTGTAAGCAAGCCGGGAGGCGCGGTTTTTAGCAGCATGATTGAACCCCAGCCCGCCAAGGCCACGCCTACCACGATTGCGCATCTTTCCGACGTTCATTTCGGACGGATCGCGTATCCTGGGATCGTTCAAACACTTATCGACGAGGTCAACGCCCTGGGTGTTGACCTCGTCGTGGTAAGTGGTGACCTCACCCAGCGTGCCATGCATCGGCAATTCCGAAAGGCTGCTGCCATGCTTCAGGCATTTCATGCGCCAACGCTGGTCATTCCTGGTAATCATGATGTGTATGCGTGGTGGTACCCTTGGGCTCGATTGGCCTATCCGGTGCGGCGGTATCAACAGCTCATTACCGCAGAATTATTTCCACAAGCGGTGTTAAAGAATATTGCGGTGCTGGGAATCAACTCGGCGTTTGGGGCTACGGTGAAAGGGGGGCGCATCACCACCGCGGCACAGCAGCGCGTACGCGCCTTTTTTTCTGCGCAGCCCGCTGATAAATGCAAGATTTTGGTGGTTCATCACCACCTGACCCACTTGGCTGCATTGGTTCCTCACGATGTGGCTCAAGGAGGCATGGACACGTTGGCGGTTGCGCAGCAAGTGGGCGTTGAGCTTATTCTTTGCGGTCACCTTCACGTATCCCATATCGAACCAGCTCATCAGACGCCAACAGGTCGTCAACCCATGATTGTCAGCGCAGGTACGGCGACCAGCAATCGGGGGCGTCATTCGAATCAAGGAAAGAATTATTATAACGTCCTTGAGGTTACGGCAAATCAGGTGAAGATAACGGAAAGGCGCTACGAGCAGAGGTTAGAGGAGTTCGTCTTAGACAAGGAAACCGTCTTTCCGAGGTGAAAACATCCGCGTTGGCACAGGCAGATATGTTTTCTATTAACGCTGGGCAAGATGCTTGACAATGGAAGAGGGTACCTGTAGTTTCCAGCCCTAATTAGGGAATTGTACATTTGAGGCCTTTTAAACGTCAATCCTTGATTGTTTAGGAGGTTTTCGCTGCTTCCATCATGGTGTTGTAGGATAGGTAATGGGGAATGCAATTTTTTTTGTGTTCTCATTACGTATTCCACATGTCTGTGGTGTATAGGGGGCAGCGAGACGTGCCCTTGGCAAACATATAAGGCCAATCGCGCACGCTTTTTCTGTTCACCCACCCCACTGATTATGTCTTTGTGTCGTTTTGATAAGAATGATGCAGGGGCCTTTTCCGCGCTGGTAAAGCGTACATTTTCACTTATCACCACTAACCAATCAGGAGGAAATTCTCCTATGAGCAAACCTACTAACCTGCTGGTGCGCTTGGGTGCTCTGCTGGTGCTTGGTCTCTTTATGACGACCGGCACGGCATGGGCCCAGACGATCTTCGTCGCGCCAGGGGCGGATCCCGGTAACGGGGGCGCTTCGGATGGGGATGCCACAAGCCTTCGGACGGCTATTATTGCCGTAAACGGTGGCTTGAATGATGTCATCTCCCTCCGCCCTGGTATGTACGAGGCTGACTCTGGTACCGAAGGCGACCTGCCTAATGAGTTCGAGCTCGTGAACAGTGTTACCTTGACGATTACGGGCGGCGTAAGCGGCACCGTGACCTTCGAGGACGTTGTCACCTGGCAGCTCGGCGATGTGAACGATCCGGCGGATCCGTTCGACGATGATAACATCACTGTGACCCTCGATGAAACCATCGAGTTGGTGCTTGATGACATCGGTGACCTGCGCTTCGCCTTTGATGCAGGCGGTACGCCTGAGCTTGGAGGCGACGACACCCCCAGTATGATCATCGGCGACGGTGTGTTGGTCTTCGATACGGATGGTGAATCCACCATCTCCGTTGACGACACCCCGGGTCGTGCAGTCATTGAAAACCTTCAGATGACGGACGACAGCAATGGTACCGTCAGCTTCATCAACCGCAACATCCTCCAGTTCAACACGGCGGATGCGACGGCTCGCCTCCATGTCTTTGGTTCCTTTGACATCTTCGGCGGTACGTTTGAAGCTGGTCGTTCCTCGAATGGCGGCGACCTGATCGTCTCGCTTGACGTGGAAGATACCGGCTCTAGCTTCACCATTGCTGACTCTGCGGAATTGACTGGCTCGGGCGACCTCGTCTTCGTGCTGGTTGACACCTTCCCTGGTGATGGCGGCGAATTCTTCAGCACGGCAGGCGCAGGCCCGGCTTCGCTGGACTTCGAATTCCCCTTCAGCGAAGCTGATGACAGCAACAGCGATAACTCCTATGACGTCGACGTCACCTTCTCGCAGATTGGTGAAGACGAGTCGGTTATCGGTGGTACCATCTCCGAAATCCTCGAGATTGATGTCGAGAGTGTCTTCCCTGGCGTTGATGCCTTCGATGACAACTCCGATGCCACGACCGACCCGAAGGTTCGCTTCACGAACCTGACGTTGGTAAACGGCGACCTGGAAATTCTGGGTACCACGCCGGGCTTGGATACGGATCCTGAGTCGATCTACGACTACCGTGAAGACCTTGATGAAGGCGACGACGAAGGTACCGCTGTTGGTTTCCGTGAAGGAGGTGTGGTTACGGGCCTCTTTACGCTGCATAGCGGTGCCCTGACGCTCTTCGGTGGCTGGAACTTCGAAGAAGACGCTCACCTGAACGAAGGTACCCTCCGGTTGTCTGCTGACACCCGCGCCGGCGTTACCACCGTTGAAGGTGATACGTTTGCTGATGGTATGTACCCGGCTATTATTATCCTTAACAATAGCAGCAAGGGTGCCCATAACCTGAAACTGGATGGCGACATTGAGTTTGACACGTCGCCGCTGTTCAGCTTCCAGGAAGCTGGTGCGCCGTTTAACCCGAGTGAGTGGCCCATCACGCCGCGTGAATACTGTGGTGCGGATAGCCCGCTCATTACATCCAACATTGGTAGCGATGGCTACAATGTGGTCAACGAACTGCTGCTTACGAGCGGTAACGACCAGGATATCCGCCTTAATGGGACGGACCTGATCGTGCGTCGCACGACCATCATTGGTACGGGTGGCACGGATGTGGAACTCAACGACGACAATGTTGCGAACTTCATCTCTGCTGCGACCAACTACTCCCACTTCGGTACGCCGTTCTTTGGTGACCGTAGTATCATTGGCGCCCCTGACAGCGATGCGTCGAGCTTCGTCTCTGTCTCTCAGTCTGAATTTACCACCAATGGTCGCTTGAATGCGAACGGGACCTCTCAGATCGAGATCATCTGGACGGCCACGGACCGTGGTATTCTTTCTGCTGGTGATGCGGATCGTGCATACACGAGTGATGCACTTGACGAAACACCCTTCAAAAACCGTTACGTGAGCCGGGATGGCGTGGCCATCTTCTCCGGCGATGAACTAGCGGGTAACTCCGAAGGTCGTAGCGTTGATGTGGATCTAAATGGTGACGGTGCCGACGGCGACGTCGTGCGCGTGAACATCGTTCAGGTTGCCATGGATGACGAAGATCCGCTTAACTTCCTTAACACGCCGCTGTTGACCATTGGTAAAGACATCGCCATCACCTGTAACCTCGACCTCTACGAAGGTCGCGTGGGTCCGGGTTCGGCGCAGATCTTCCTGGCCAACGACCTGCTGATCTCCGTGCGTAACGGTCGGATTGACGGTCGCGGCAACCCGCCGTTCGAAGGCGAAGTGGTCTTCCCGACGGAAACGGCTCCTGGCGACTTTGGCCTAGGTGGCTTGATCCTTGGTAGCTCCTTCTCGCCGAGCAACGACGGTATCGACCTGTACTACTACAGCACGATGGACCGTACGATCAGCCTTGAATGGCCGACCGAATTCGATACGGACATTGATGTGGTTCGTGACGTTTGGGTTGACGTTTGCCTCCGTCCCGAAGACGGTTGTGGCGGTAGCCCCAGCGGCCCGACCATTGCACTGCGTCGTACCACGGAAGACGTGAGCACCGCCGATGCCGATCCTGACGGTGCGGAAGAAGAATCCTTCCGGATCAACCGTACGCTTCGTGTGATCGAAGGTGAATTTGACATCATCGGTCGTGAGTTCCAGATCAACGCCGTCAACGGTGTGAACAGCCGCGTCTTTGTTGACTCGGATGCCAACTGGAATGACTCGTTCTTCTACGGTGCTTCCAAAGCGAGCCTTGATCTCGATCATGCTCAGCTTGGTGAACTCTCGGCTCAGGTTCGTGAACTGGGCGAAGAAGATGCTGCACGTCGTGCAGAACTCTTTGCTGAGATCCGCGAAATCAAAGCCCGCGTTGCTTCGGCTGCGAAGAGCTCCCAGGTGGATGGCTACGGCTATGCCCACTACATTGGTAGCCAGGCGACGGACGTTCACCTGAACACCACGCGTGGCCGTCTGGAATTCAATATTCCGGCCCAGGTGATCAACCGTAGCGGGTCCAACTCGCGTCCGCGTCAGGTAACGTACGACTCCCAGCCGTTTGTGCCAGGTGCCCCGGCAACGGGTAACAACCTGACCACGGGTGGCGACACGGTTGTGCCGCTTGACTACGTCGGGATGCCGTACTTCACGATCGTGAATGCGCACAACGGGCATGACCCGGGTACCTCGAATGATGACAACACCGCCACCAACCAGGGTGGGATTGGTGTAACCATCTTCGCTGGTTTCGACATCTTCGATATCTTCGGCGATTACAACCAGTTCGACGGTGAAATGGCCTTCGCTGCGGGTGTGGCTAACACGACCGCTAACACGGGTGCCTCGGACTTCACCCCGGCGGGTGGATTCTGGTTCATGGAAATGCGCGTTGGCTTCCAGACGGTGCCGACGAGCCTTCCGGGTAACTTCACCGAAGAAGACGGCGAAGCCTACTTCCAGGGTGGCGACCTCTGGGTCATTGGTGACTTCCAGTTGGGTCTCCCGAATGCTGCCTCTACGGCGCACTGGAACGGCTATCCGTACACCTACCACTACCAGTTCGGTAACTTCTACGTGGGCGAAGATCAGGATCCAGGTCCTGGGTTCTACCTCGGTGCGCCTTGCACCACGCCTCCGGGAGTCATCGGCTTTGGTAGCGAAGATTGTGGTCACACCGCTGCCGACAACAACTCGGAACTCCGTAACCAGTACGCCCAGGGCGGCTGGAACGAAGCACCGGGCCCGAGCGGCAACCTGATCCACTTTGGTCCTACCTATGAATTCCAGGGTACGGGCGACATCTTCCAGGACTCCTTCGTGATGGCTAGCATCCACGGTCTGGACGGTATCGTTTACTTCGCTGGCAACGTGTTGCAGACGGTTCTGCACCGCCAGGACGAAGACGCGATGTTCAACAAAGTGGAAGTGACCAACAGCTCGCAGTGTGCCGCTGGCGATTTCAATTGCCCGACCGGTATCCTGACGCTGGACAACATGTGGGTCAACTGGTACGGTACGCTGAACCTCGATCTCGGCAACGTGAACGCTCCGGCTGGCAACATGCCGGGTGTCGCAGGCGACATCGAAGTGATCGTGCTGAACCCGACGCCGGAAGGTCCCTTCGTGGGTCGCAACTCCGCCCTTGACCAGTTCGTGAGCGGCTTCGGCGACGGTGCGCGTGACAGCTATGTTGCGCCGAACGCACCGATCCGTCGTACGACGATCGAAGAACTGGCCTCCGGTGGTGATGTGAATACGTACGCGTATTACTTCCCGCATGGTTGGGTCCGCGGTCCTGACGCCGAGTTGCCGCAAGGCCGTGAGTTCTTCCAGCCGCTGCTCCTGCAGACGACGGAAGACCAGAGCCGTGGCAACTGGGCCAAGAGCACGCGTCTCGACTATGACGAAGTTGCCGATGCGCTCGCCGAAACGTTCGAGCCGTTCAATACGGATGCCCAAGGCTCCGATGGCACGAACATTCAGGATGGTCTCTTGGTCAACACCGTGAGCCAGATCCTGTACCAGGTTGAGTACTTCGACACGCCGCTGAACGACGACGTCGACCTCGTCAACCCGAACGACCAGATCCCGTCGGCTGACCCGAACATCCGCATCTCCGCGGACGGTCTGCCGGGCGTGCTTGATCTGAAGCGTATTCGTATCCTGCACTGGTCTTGCGATGACCTCGATGGTGACGGTATCCGTGACTACGAATTCCTCGGCCTGGCCGGTGTGTATGACACCGAAGCTGACGGTGGCATTGACGATGGTAGCTTCTTCAACAATGACTTCATCAACGGCATCCCGAACCTGATTCAGGAAGGCGTTGACGTGCGTCAGTGCAACATCTTTGGTATCGGTGCCAACGGGTTTGAAAACCCGATCGATGCGCCTATCGGCGGTGGTACCTTTGTCCAGGATGTGGCTCGTCTCCAGCTCATCCACGATGCACCGGGTGCCGGTGAAGTGGACGTGTACCTGGACGGCGAATGGGTCACGACGCTTGAGTTCGACAACGATGGCGATGCCGTAGGCAAAGCCACCGGCTTTGGTGCCGCTCCTGCTGGCAACATCTCCATCGATGTTGTGCCTGCTGGTGGTGCTATCGGCGACGCCGTGCTCTCTGCGACGATCGACCTGACGCAGGACGAAAGTCATGTGGTTGTGGTTGGCAACGACGGTGGTACGTTCAACGCCTCGGTCCTGCCGGACGCGAAGCTGCAAGCTGACGGTAGTGGTGTGGACATTCGCTTGCTCCACAACGCCGCCAACGCTCCGAGCAGCGTCGACATCCGTACGCTCGATCCGTTCAACAACAACCTGCCGAACAGCATCCTGGCTAACAACCTCGACTACCTCGAGTACTCAGGTTACACGAGCCTCGCTGCGGAAACGCATAGCATCGAAGTGAGCACGTCGGACAACGCCGCTGTGGCGGGTGTCTACCTGTTCAACTTCAACGGCCTCGGTGGCGAAGCGCTGACGTGCTTCGCGTCGAATACCGACCTCGGCAAGCAGGACGCCGTCGCGATCCTCTGCGCCGACATCAACGGTAACATCATCGAGCCGGATGTGATCACGGACACCGAAAGCTCGGAACTGCCTGCTGAGTTTGCGCTCGAAGGCAACTACCCGAACCCGTTCAACCCGTCCACCACGATCCAGTTTGACCTGCCGGAAACGGCTGAAGTCAGCGTCGAAGTTATCGACATGCTGGGCCGCCGCGTGATGACGCTGCCCGCTCAGACGGTGCAGGCTGGTGCTGACCGCACCTTCCAGGTTGATGCCGCGAACCTCGCTTCTGGCGTCTACCTGTACCGCCTCATCGTCAAAACGGCGAACGGAACGCCTGAATTCCACACGGGCCGGATGACGTTGGTCAAGTAAGCTTGATCTCGTTCTCTACCCGATAGAGGATAAAGCGTAAGAAGCGCCCTGATGCCGTAAGGTGTCAGGGCGCTTTGCTTTTGTTGACTTTGGAGTATCATTGATATTGATGAAGCAGGACGGATCTCCCAGCGCATGGCAGGCATGGCTCATGTACTCCGGCGTGATGGTGGGAGGAATAGCCGTTTGTGTCGTCTTAGGCACCTTCGCGTTGTTGGAGCTTGCCCCGGATATACCTCTGCTGATCCTCGCTTTTGCTGGCACGCTGCTGGTATATCAGGCAGAACGCTTTGTGTATCGCGCTGCAGAAGACGAGATCAATCAGCCAAAACGTATTGCCTGGGCAAAGGAGAATCGGGTATATGTGAGGGGCTCACTACTTGCTGCGCTGGTTGGTGCTTTGCTTGTTTTGCCAAGGCTGCGCCCCGAAGTGCTAGTTGTGGGAGCGGGGCTTGCTGTGTTGAGCACCGTGTATATGCTGCCTGTTTTGCCAGGAAAAAAACGGTTAAAAGGAGCAGGCTATTTGAAGCCGGGTGCCATTGCGCTTGGTTGGAGCGTGGGAGGCGTGGTGCTTCCCGTACTTGAAGTGCAGCAGGCCCTGTCATTAACGGTAGTGCTGTTGGGCGGCTATCGTTTTTTCTTGGTGTTTGCCAATGCCTTGGTGTCCGATTGGCCCGATCGTAAAGGTGATGAAGCGGTTGGGTTGGTCACCCCTGCTGGACGAAATGAAGAAGGGGTACTGCGTCGGTTTGCACTACTGGCTGTGCTCGTGAGTATGGGTTTGGGTGTCATCCTTTTATGGAAAGGCACCGTGCCGCGCATGTTGCTTCTGGTCGATGGTGTGGGGCTTGTGTTGTTGGCCACATGGATTGCTGGACCGTGGTATAAACGCTGGTATTTTGGATTAATCTTGGATGTGTTGGTGGCGTGGCCCGTGGTCACGTTTCTGGTACACTAAAATATGCCTCGTTGCTTCTTTAGGAACTGGGGCGACCGTGGAACGTGTGTTGCGCATGCGCAGGGCATTCTGTGCGCCCTACGAAAAGCCGTAGGGGCGTCCTATCTTACGACGCGAACCCTGCCCCTTGCTGGGTACGGTTGCTGATTTATCCCACTTCCTCAGGAATCCATGAAACGTATTAGGATACAAACGGCCCTCATTTTGACGCTTGCGGTTGTTTATATAGTGACGCCTGCTCATGTTGTGGCGCAGGAAGCCCTGCCGCTACAGGTCGACCTCGACCAAGCAGCTTTTGCTTATGATGAAGACACATCGCTGCTCGAAATCTATCTGGCCTTCGGTGCGAAGACGCTCACCTATCAGGCCGATTCCACCCAAGGTTTTTGGGCGGCGTTGCCCGTTGATCTCGCCATCCACCGCAGCACAGCAGCTACCCTCGAAGGAACGCCGGCCGATCCCATATGGCAGGACTCCCTGACGTTGTCGTTTGCCGTTCCTGATACCAGCCAGTTGGTAGAAGGACAATATTTTGTGCATCAGGTACGAACGGCGGTAGCGCCGGGCGAATACGAATTACATGTTGAGGTGCCCACACAAGGCGCACGGCAGGGCCTCGAACTGCAACGCGACGTGTTAATTTCTGACTATTCAGATACCGGATTGGTTGGGCTGTCGGACATTACCCTCGCGAATGTTATTGCGCAGGGAGAAAACCGCGAAGATCCCTTTTTCAAGAATGGGTTGATCGTGCGCCCTAATCCCAACCAACTCTACGGACAGGCGCTCAACCGGGTGTATTATTACGCCGAGGCATACAACACCACCGAAATAGCAGGCGATGATGGGCAGTATACCTTGCTGGCCTACATTGCCGAGGCCAACCGTCCCCAGCCGCTTCCGGGTTTGCAGGACCGCAGTGAGCGTCCCGCCCGCACGCCCGATGTACTCGTAGGCGCGTTCGACATTGCAGCCCTGCCCAGTGGCTCTTATTTCCTGCGCCTTGCCCTATTAAATGAAGACAACGAAGCAGAGGTGGAGCAAGCCCGCAAGTTTTTTGTCTACAACCCCGGTATTCAACGCGAAGAGCCCGTGGCCCTAGAGGTTTCGTTCGAGACCAGCCAGTATGCCACGATGTCGGAGGAAGAAGTGGAGCGCTCCTTTAAGCACATTGACATCATCGCTACCGAGCGGGAGCGGCGGCGCATCCGCAACATCCAGGACCTCGACGAGCGGCGGCGCTTTCTCATGGAGTTCTGGCAACTCCGTGACCCCAATCCCGCAACGGTTGTGAATGAATACCGCGATGAGTTCTACCAGCGCTTCCAATATGCCAACCAACGGTACAGCAACAGCTTCCGTGATGGCTGGGAGGCCGACCGGGGACGTATCCTCATCAAGTATGGCGCGCCCTCGCAGATTGAACCTCACCTCTACGACCGAGATGCCGACCCGCACGAGATCTGGCAGTACAACAACATTGCGGGTGAAGGGCAGGCCATGTTTATCTTCGCCGACCGAAACGGATATGGCGACTTCGAGTTGTTGCATTCGACCGTAGCCGGAGAACGCAAAACGCCTGACTGGCAACAATCCATTCGCCGCTAAGAAACGGCCTGACGAGAACCACATGATCCTACGTTTTGCCGGTGTGGCCCTGCTGTTGATGGTTGGTTGGAGCAGCCAGGCGTCGGCGCAGCTTTTTTCCTTTGATGCCAACCAGCCGCGCGCGGTGCAGTCGGCAATGGTGGGTTATTACCTGATCGATTTTGCCTACGATGGCGATGAGGACGATCCACCCTATACGGTGAACTTCAACGAACCCGCGTATGGCATCATGTATTCCCGGCCTAACTTCTTGCTGACGGCAGGAATTGGAACGCAGGAGGCGGGGATGCAAGACGCCGATATCGTGGCGGCTGATACCGTCGATCTGCGTTTGGTCGATCTCTCGCTGAGTACCTGGGGAGAGTTATATGTGTTGCCGGATTTGCTAGATCGGACGCAGTTATTCATCCCTATCATTTTGCATAGCGACTACCGCCGCGTAGCGCCCAAGGGCAATGACACGTCGTTGGATGCGTTTAATGTGACGGTCCTGGGTATTGGAGCCGGTGTTGGCTTTGGACAAAGTTTTGGCGAGTTGGTCTTCGAAGCCCGTGCCCACCCGGTGATTGGGATTACCACCAGTTCATTTGGCGATGCCTTGGGGAACGCCCGGTTGTTTGAGGCTGATATCCAACTCCATACCGGGCGCATCGTGGGGCGTCTCGGGCTGAGCCTGGGTTATAACTTCCGCGTGCAGCGCTGGAATGTGAATGCCTCCGACCTGTTTGCCGAGTTCACCGAGGAACTGTTCGACTATTCCGGTCAAACCCACATGTTTCGCGTCGGCTTGAACTGGTGAGGTGGCTTTTCCCCAAGAGAAGGCAAAAGGAACCCGAACTCCTTGGGGTCCGGTGGGTAGATAGCGGCGGTATAAGCGGAG
>JAUIDY010000245.1 GCA_030428385.1 Rhodothermia bacterium
ATTATTATGAAACCATTTAACACATTCCTCGTTATTGCAATTTTTCTTGGCATCTACTACTTTGGTTTTCCCTAACTGGAATTAAAAGCATAATGAAAATGTAGGCGTATTGAGGCATGATTAGGGTGTGAACAAAACCAATATCAATACACCTACAGCTATCAATTATCAAGTGCAACAAGCAATAGAGCAAATGCTCTTAACCGTGCCCAAAGGAACAGATTTGGGTTTATGTGATGTCATCAGCGCCATGTTTAGTGGCTACTTTATCGAATCGGGTGGGGGCATAATGCCCGCAGTTGACCAGTACCTGAGCACATTCATCCCGGACGAAAAGGAACGGGCAGCCCGCAGTCGTCGCGCAGCAAAAGCGATTACTTACGGGCAATTCAATATAGAGGAGTTGCTCAAAGAACTAAAGCGGCTTGTAACAAGGAGTAGTCAATGGGAAGCAAAGAGGATACAAGGATACACGTTGAAGGCAGTGGATATGACCGCCTTCAAAAGGAAGCGTGTAAAGGTGCTCAAAAGCAAAAGCTACGATTCATCAGCGGGACGAGCTGTTCCAGCCGTGCCCTTCGGTATGATGGGGACAATAGGGCAGGTAGGCGAGCAACGGATGGCTGTGCTGGATATGCTCGTGTGTGGGGATATGACGGAGAATAACCCAGCGGGTGAGATGGAAAAGGTGTACAAAAAGGTGGCCACCGAGCTAACCGAGGCAGAGTTGGCTTTATTCGATGCCGGGTTTTCACTGGTAGATGCCTGTATTCATGGGATTGACAACTGTGTGGTGCGCTTAGCGAAGAACTGTACGTTTGGCCAAACGCCAGGCAAGATACCCGCACGCACGTCGGATAAGGGGCGTAAGCCCAGCCGGCATCAAGCTGAAATCATCCGACCTGTGGCACGCCAACATGGCGACAAGACGCTCCCTGCCTCAGAACCTGAACAAACGGTAACTGTTATCAACCAAGCGGGGCAAGAGATAAAGATAGCGCGTTGGTCTCGCCTCTATTTTCTAGAACGCCATCTAGACCGTGTGGAGAACGAGGCACGCAAGCAGACATTACGACAGCACCCACTCCAAGTAATCGTCATTGATCATCCTGATTTTGCTGACCCGATGGTGTTGGGTACACCCGTATTAGAACTAACGACCGAATCGTTGCTTGCTATTTATCCAGAGCGCTGGCCAATTGAAGGCATTCCGCAGACGGGCAAGTATCTTTTATCTGGCGGTGGGGGCAGACAATATGTCCATCATCCTACAGCTGTCAAACGCTTACCTGCCCTGTCTATGATTTTTGGATCTCTGTTTAAGTATTTGGCAGCGACTTTTCCACCGATGCGGTCTGGCTTTTGGGACCGTCGTGTCAAACCAACATACGGACGGTTGGTAAAGTATTTAAAAAAAGTTGGTTTACCGCTTTCCAGCCAACTTTCTAAAAAGGCTTCGGTCACGGCTCATTTGCCGCTTGGATATGAAGCGGTCAGGCTTTCG
>JAUIDY010000033.1 GCA_030428385.1 Rhodothermia bacterium
CACCGGCATGATTGGCGGAGGCGACAAGGGCCTCGCCGTGGAGACGGCACCCGTGGAAACGCGCACCCTGACGCAGGTCGTCACGGCCTCGGGCAAAGTGCAGCCCGAAGTGGAAGTGATTATCAGCCCCGACGTTTCGGGGGAAGTCATTGACCTCCCCATCCGAGAAGGGGATCAGGTGCAGCGGGGGCAGCTGCTCGCCCGTATCCGCCCCGACTTCTACGTCGCCCAGGTCGAACAGGCCGAAGCGGGTGTGATGCAAGCACGGGCTACCGAGGCGCAGCGCCGGGCCGACATGCTCAACGCCGAATCGGAGCAGAAGCGGCAACAGGACTTATATGAAAAGGAGGTCATCTCGGAGTCGGCCTATCAGCAGGCACAGACCGCGTTTGAAGTGTCAAAAGCCGCGTATGAAGCCGCCCAGTTCTCGGTACAAAGTGCCGAAGCCCGGCTCCGCGAAACGCGAGAAAACCTTGCCAAAACGACGCTTTATGCGCCCATGAATGGCACCGTCAGCAAGCTCGACATCGAACTCGGCGAGCGGGTGGTGGGCACGAGCCAGATGCAAGGTACCGAGATGATGCGCATCGCTCGGCTCGACCAGATGGAACTGGAGATCGACGTGAACGAGAATGACGTCGTGAACGTGGTGGTGGGCGACACTGCCGCGATTGAGATCGATGCCTACCCGGAGCGCGCGTTTAAAGGCGTGGTGACGGAAATTGCCAACTCGGCGCGGGTGTCGGCAGCGGGCACGCAGGAGCAGGTGACCAACTTCCCCGTCAAGATCCGCGTGCTGGATCCGCACAACCTGGAAGCCCGCACGGCGGCCGCCGCCGAAGGTGGGGTGGCGCTCAATGAAGAGGTGACGTTTACGGGCAGCGACCAACCCAACTTCCGCCCCGGCATGAGTGGCACCGTTGATATCTACACCCAAACCGTCGTCGATGTGATTGCGGTCCCGATCCAGTCGGTTACGGTGCGTGACTTTAACCAACTCGGAAACGACGACGAGGAGGGAGAGGAGGAAGAAGCCGTTGCCGCTGGGCCAAAGACCGAGGACTTGCGAAAGGTGGTGTTCCTTTTTGAAGAGGGCGAGGCAAAAATGGTGGAAGTGGAAACTGGCATCACCGATGAAACCCACATTCAGGTCAAAACGGGCCTCTCTGGTGGCGAATCGGTGATTATTGGGCCATACCGTGCCGTCAGCCGTACGCTGGAGGACGGTGCCAAGGTGCGGGAAGAGGGACCGGGCGGACGTAACTTTGCCGCTGCGGACTAACGCCCGCCTTGCTGCTGTTTTCTTCGGTGTCATTCAACG
This sequence comes from Rhodothermia bacterium, assembly GCA_030428385.1. GTDB lineage: Bacteria > Bacteroidota > Rhodothermia > Rhodothermales > JAAAOL01 > JAUIDY01. The sequence continues at coordinate 1,322 of JAUIDY010000033.1, forward strand.
CTTCAACCTCGCGCAACCCTATGGAAGTATCTTCTCGCCGCTCGCTGATTGCCCTGCGCGATGTGACCAAGTTTTACCAGATGGGCTCACAGGAAGTGCGGGCGCTGAACGGGGTCTCTGTCGATATTTACCCGAACGAGTATGTCGCCGTGATGGGGCCGTCGGGGTCAGGTAAGTCTACCATGATGAATATCATCGGCTGCCTCGACACGCCGACGGGCGGCACCTACACGCTCAATGGCCAAAGCGTGGGCGCGATGACGGACGACGAACTGGCCGCGATTCGCAACCGGGAAATCGGGTTTGTTTTTCAGACGTTTAACCTGTTGCCGCGCGTCAACTGTTTGCAAAACGTGGAACTGCCGCTCATCTATTCCGGCAAATCGCGCAGCCTGCGCCGCGAACTGGCCGCCGAAGCCCTATCGAGTGTGGGCCTGGGCGACCGTATGGATCACAAGCCGAACGAACTCTCCGGTGGACAGCGCCAGCGTGTGGCCGTGGCACGGGCGCTGGTCAACAAACCCTCGCTCATCCTCGCCGACGAACCCACAGGCAACCTCGACACCAAGACGGGCGAGGAAATTATGCGGCTGTTCGAGTCGCTCTACCGCAAGGGCAACACGCTGCTGGTGGTCACCCACGAAGACGAAATCGCCCAGCACGCCCGCCGCATCATTCGCCTCCGCGATGGTGTTATTGAAAGCGACGTGCGGGTGGAAAGCCCCACACTGGCGGGGTTGGAAGTGCCCGTGTAGCAACGTTCGGAGGGTTGGGTGGTCTCGTTGTCAATAGACAACAACTCCTCTCCGTGCTGATGCCGCTCATCCACCGCTACCTTTTCTATTGCTTGCTCTTGGCTGTATGCCTTTGCGGAACGGCCACCCTGGCCCCTGCGCAAACGACCGATGTGTATGTCTCGCAGACGGTTAGCTTCCTTTCCGAAGACAGCGTGTGGGTTTTTGCGGATCTGTATCCGGCCCAGCCTACGCCATCGGCCAAACAAGGCCCTGTCATCGTTTTGATGCACCAGTCGGCGTCCAACAGCGAAGAGTACCGCCCCATTGCACCGAAACTGGTGGCGCTTGGTTTTACCTGCCTGGCCGTAGATGCACGCGGTGGCGGGACCCGCTGGGGCAGGGCCAATCGTACCAACGCCAACCTGCCTCACCACGGCGGCGGCGCACAGGCGTATTTCGACTTTAAGGCCGCGTTGCAGTATTTGCGCGACGAAGGCTACACCGGTAAGGTGACGTTTGTGGGCAGCAGCTACAGCGCGGGGCGCATCTTTCAGTTTCTAGGCACCAAGCCCGATGGCGTCGCAGCCGTGCTGTCGTTTTCGCCAGGGGCGGGGTTTGCACGGCGTGGCCCGAACGGTGAGCCTGCCTGGGCCGAGGGCGTGGACCTGCCCGTGTTTATGACCTGGGCACCGCACGAGTTGGACGCAGACCGTCGTGCCCGCTTTGATCGGGTTGCCTCTGTCACCAAGGTGCTGTATGAGCAACCCGCAGGCGTCCACGGGGCTTCCACACTGCGCCCCGATGCAAATCCAGAAGGACACGCTGCCATCTGGGAAGCGGTCGTTGCGTTTCTGGAAACACACGCCCGGTAGACAAAAACGGCTACGGGTGCGGAAAGGGATGGATAAAAACCGGCAAATCCCCGATTATCCGCTCCATCGCATTGTCTTGCTTACTCTCCCGCATTGATGACTCCACTTTTGCAACGTCTCGCCGAAGGAGACCGTCGTTCGCCCGGTGCAGCGGCAGCGGTGGCGGACATGGTGCTTGAACAGCCGGTGATGCAGGAGGAATTGTTTGATGGTTTGTCGACAGCAGACGCTGCCACATGCGCCCGCATCGTACGCGTGCTGCTTCAGGTAGCCGAAACCGATGCCGCCTTGATGCAGCCCTATAAAGACCGCGTCTTGCATGAATGGCCGGATCATCCGCAGTGGGAAATCCGCATGCACGGATGCCAGATCCTGCCGCTTCTCCACCTGAGGCCCGCCGATGTGGACGCCGCGTATGCCGCGTTCGAGACGTACCTCGCCGACCGCAGCAGCATCGTGCGGACGTGCGCCATGCAAGCGATGGTTGATCTGTTGCCAAGGGCCTCCGAGCGTCGCGAAGAGGTGACCCAACGCATCCAACGGCTGACAGAAACTGGCACCGCAGCTATGCGTGCACGCGGCCGTCACCTGCTTGCCCACCTCGACCGCACCGCCCGTTGATGCCGCCGCTGGAGATTTTGTACCACGATGCGCACGTCGTAGCCATCAACAAACCGGCGGGGTTGCTGGTGCATCGGAGCAAGATCGACCGCACGGCGACGACATTTGCCATGCAGCAGGTGCGCGACCAGCTTGGGCAGTACGTGTATCCCGTGCATCGGCTGGACAAACCGACCTCCGGCGTTTTGCTGTTTGCCCTTTCGCCTGAGATGGCGCGTACGCTCAGCGCGGCTTTTGCCGAGCGTACGGTGCAGAAAACCTATGTGGCCGTCGTGCGCGGCTACACCGCCGACAACGGCACCATCGACCACGCACTGCACGAGCGGCTGGACAAAACCACTGACGCCCGCATCCGCCCAGACAAACCGCCACAGGCAGCCGTCACCGACTACCACACCCTGGCCCGGGTGGAACTCAACGAAGCCATAGACCGCTATCCGACGAGCCGGTATGCCTTGGTGGAGGCAAAGCCTCAAACCGGACGTAAACATCAGCTACGCCGCCACTTTAAGCACATCGCCCACCCCATCATCGGCGACCGGAAGTATGGCAAGAATGTACACAACGACTTTTTTATCCGGCGTTTTGGCTGCCGACGGCTGTTGTTGCATGCGGCCTCGCTATCTTTTCCGCATCCGGTGGAATCGCACCCGGTCACCATCAAGGCTCCGCAGGATGACGCTATGCAAGCCATCATCGAGGCCTTGTTTGGGGGTACGGATTCTGCAAGTCCAGAAAGTGGCAGGGCACGGCGATGAACGCATTAGGCAACAGGGACGCCTAGGCCGTGTATGCTGACGCACGAAGCCCGAAGGGATAGCCACGAAGGCTTGTTTTTTCACGCGTTACCTTTGTGGAGAGGGCGTGTTGAAGCGTATGGCTTCCTTCGGCTGTTTCTGCCTAAAAACAACGCTTGCAACGTTGGGCAAGACGGCTTACTTTGAGGTGCTTCGACTGATAATATCAATTTAGAGAGCGTGTGCGCTGAGCGTATGAAAACACACATGGGACGGCTTGAAAAGTCGAATTTATCCGACGATGTGACCGAACGGCTGGTGGAGATGATCCGGTCGGGTGTCTATCAGCCGGGCGACCGGCTGCCCGCCATCATGGAAATGGCCCGGAGCTTCGGGGTGGGTCACCCGACCCTGCGCGAAGCCCTCAAAAAACTTGAAGCCATTGGCATCGTCGAGATCAAGCACGGCTCGGGTGTCTATGTGAAGGGCGGACAGGACGTATTGTTGGTCTCCAACCCGGTGTATGGCAAGGCGATCTCCAAAAAGCTGATGATCGACCTCATCGACGCCCGCATCCCGATTGAAGTGAAGGCGGTGGGGCTGGCAGCTACCGAAGGTACTGATGCCCAATTGGAAGGGTTGAAGCATCTGCTGGAAGAGGCCGAAGCGAATATGGACAATGACGTGGTGCTGAGTGCCACCAACATGTCGTTCCACCGTGAGATCGCGGTTGCGTCGGGCAACGCCGTGCTGGCACAACTTCAGGAGGTCCTCACCAACCTTTTCCAACTGGAGCAGCGCATGATCCTCGGCATCTACGGCTCCCGCGAAGGAGACCACAAAGAGCATGTGGGGATCCTTGAAGCCCTGCAACAGCGCGATGCCGAACTGGCAGAGTCGCGCATGCAATCCCACCTGGAAGGCGTCCGTGATGTGTTGCGGCGCTGGGATCCTAAGCAGAACCCCATTTCCTGACATCGTATTCCCCCATTCGTATGTCTGATCGTAATGTTTCTATGAGGCAGCAGGTGCAGAAACACCGCCGCCTGTGGCTTGGTGCGTTGCTGCTAGGTCTTGTGGTCGTGTTGTCGGGTTGTGAACCCACCGAGGTGGTGGGCGAGAATGCCCAGGACACCCCGGATACACCGCCTGCGTTCCGTGCCACCGCCGCTGCGTCGTACGTTTCCACCGAGGCGGGGGCCGGGCGCTTTGCGTTGGCCGCGTCAGGGCAGCCCGCGGCGCTATATGTCAGCGGCGACGATGATCCCGGCGTCCTTCGGGCAGTGAACAACCTGCAAACCGACCTTGGGCGGGTGGTAGGGAATGCGCCTTCGCTTTCGACAGATGCGCTTCCCGAGGCCGAAACCGTGGTATTGATCGGCACGCTGGGGCAAAGCGCCGTCATCGACGAATGGGTAGCCGCAGGCACCTTGGATGTGGCCGACATCGAAGGGGAATGGGAGGCATTTGCCTTTGAGGTGGTAGACAACCCCACGCCCGGCATCGCGCAGGCGTTGGTCATTACCGGCAGCGACAAGCGCGGCACCATCTTCGGCGTCTACGACCTCATCGAACGCATCGGCGTCTCGCCGTGGCATTGGTGGGCCGATGTGCCCGTGGAGACGCAGGCCGATCTGTACGTCTTGCCGGGATTGCGCACCGACCAGCCCGCCGTCAAGTACCGGGGCATCTTCCTCAACGACGAAAACCCCGCGCTCTACGGCTGGGTACACGAGAACTTTGACGGGTTTAACCAGCACTTCTACGAGCATGTCTTTGAACTCATCCTGCGGCTCAAGGGCAATTACCTCTGGCCCGCGATGTGGGGTAAGGCCATCTACGACGACGACCCGCAGAGCCCGATTTTAGCCAACGAAATGGGCGTCGTCATCGGCACCTCGCACCACGAGCCGCTGATGCGGGCGCATGTGGAGTGGGAACGCTATGGCACGGGCGAATGGAACTACAACACCAACCCCGACACGCTGGAAGCCTTCTGGCGGCACGGCATCGAGCGGATGGGCGACAACGAAAGCCTCGTGACCATCGGCATGCGCGGCGATGGCGACGAAGCCATGACTGAAGGCACCGCCATCGGCCTGCTCGAAAGCGTCGTCGCCGCCCAACGCAAAATCATCGGCGAGGTGACGGGCAAAGATCCGGCGACCGTGCCGCAGGTGTGGGCGCTGTATAAAGAGGTGCAGGATTACTATGACCAGGGCATGCAGGTGCCCGACGACGTCACGCTGCTCTTCGCCGACGACAACTGGGGCCATATCCGCCGCCTGCCTGAGCTCGGCAGCGAGCGTCCCGGTGGCTACGGCGTGTATTATCACTTCGACTATGTAGGCGGGCCGCGCAACTACAAATGGCTCAACGTAACGCAGATCGAGCGGGTGTGGGAGCAGATGCATCTGGCGCGTCAGTATGGGGCCGACCGCATCTGGATCGTCAACGTCGGTGACCTCAAGCCGATGGAGTTTCCCATCTCGTTCTTCCTCGACTATGCCTGGGACCCAGAGGCGTGGCCCGTGGAACGCTTACCGGAATACACCCGAGACTGGGCGGCGCAGCAGTTTGGTGAACAATATGCTGACGAAATCGCCCACCTGCTGAAGCAATACACCCGCTTCAACAGCCGCCGCACGCCCGAACTGCTCGATGCCAGCACCTACAGCCTGATCCACTTCCGCGAGGCGGAAACCGTTGTGGCCGAATACAACGCGCTGACCGCCGAAGCCGAGCGGATCAACGATGCTCTCCCGGAAGCCTACCGCGACGCCTTTTTCCAACTCGTACTGTTTCCCATCCAGGCGTGCGCCAACCTCAACGACCTGTACGTCACCGTTGCGAAAAATCGCTGGTATGCCGCGCAGGGACGCGCGGGGGCCAACGACCTCGCCGAACAGGCCCATGCGTTGTATGCCCGCGATGCCGAACTGACACGCCAGTTCCACGAAGACCTGGCCGATGGCAAATGGAACCACATGATGTCGCAGGTGCACATCGGCTACACCTACTGGCAGCAGCCGCCCGAGCAGACCATGCCGGAGGTGCAGGAAATAGACGTTCCCGCTGGGGCCGACATGGGCGTGAGCATCGAAGGTTCGGCGCAGTGGTGGCTGGAGGCCGAAGAAGACGCCGTGTTGCCGGGCTTCGACGTGTACCATCAGCAGACGTCCTATCTCGATGTGTTCAGCCGGGGGCAGGAAACGTTTGATTTTACCGTGAGCACTGAGCCGTGGGTTATCGTGACGCCAAGCAGCGGCACCGTCGATGTGCAGCAGCGCCTTGACGTAAGCATCAACTGGGAGGCCGCGCCCGTGGGGACGCAGCGGGCCGCCATCACGGTGGCAGGACCCAATGAGACGAGCGTGGTGGTGTTTGCGGATGTTTCCAATCCCGAAGCACCCGGTCGTGAAGACATTGTCGGTTTTGTAGAAAGCAACGGCTATGTGTCGATGGAGGCGGTGCATTATGCCAACGCCGTCGGTCAGGGTGCGATCACGTGGAAGCCGATAGAAGGGCTAGGGCGGACCCTTTCTGCCATTACGGCCTTTCCCGTCACCGCCGAACCGCAAACACCGGGCGGCGACAGCCCGCACCTGGAATACCCTGTTTATCTTACGAGTACGGGCGAAGTCACCGTGCATGCCTACCTTTCTCCCTCCTTCGACTTCTGGGGGACAGACGGCCTTTACTACGCCGTTTCGTTCGACGACGCTGAACCGCAGGTGGTGAATATGCACCCGGAAGGTTCGCTCAGCCCGGATACCTACCACCCGGAATGGAACCAGATGGTGGGGCGCAACATCCTGCAATCAACCTCGACGCATGTGATTGATACGCCCGGTGCGCATGTGCTGAAGTTCTGGCTGGTCGATCCGGGGGTTGTTTTGCAAAAGCTGGTCGTGGCAACCGATTCGCTCCCTCCTTCCTATCTCGGCCCACCCGAGAGTTTCAACCGGACCCTCACCACCAACCCGTAACTACCCTCGCTGCCGCAAGTCACCAGAGAGCCCCCTCGTTACGGGGAAGCTGCCGGGATTTGTGATCTTGGCCCAGATAAGGGACTGGATAGCGGTGCCAGAGGAAGACCTCCACCACCTCGCCCTGGAAGCAGGATGCCTCGGCGTTCTGCGGGGTGCTGTACCGAAGAACCATGTCTGCTCGCCACTCCATCCTTGAGAATCAAATGACACAATCCAGGCCTTTCTACATCGGGATGCTGGTAAGCATGCTGCTCCTTGGCGCCTGCACCTCCCCGGAAGCGACGAACCCAGCCAGTAAAAACCCCCGCTTCGACTGGTTTGAGTATGTGGGCAACGACGCAGTGTATAATCAGCAGGCCCGCACCGACAGCCAATATTACAACCCAATCCTGACGGGCTTTTACCCCGATCCCAGCATTGCGCGGGCAGGCGACGATTATTACCTCGTTACGTCGTCGTTCTCGTATTTCCCGGGTGTGCCCATCTTTCACAGCAAGGACCTGGTGAACTGGACGCAGATCGGGCATGTGCTAGATCGCCCGTCGCAGCTCAACATCGTCGACCAACGCATGTCGCGGGGTGTGTTTGCACCGACCATTCGGTACCACGACGGCACCTTCTACATGATCAATACACTCGTCGATGCCGGGGGCAACTTTATCGTCACCGCTACCGATCCGGCGGGGCCGTGGTCTGACCCCATTTTGCTCGGCTTTGATGGCATCGACCCCTCCATGTTTTTCGACGACGACGGCAAGGTATACGTCACCAACAACGGCCCGCCTGACTACGAGCCGCTGTATAACGGGCACCGGGCGATCTGGATACAAGAGTTTGACCCCGAGGCGCAGGAGATGGTCGGCCCGCGTACCGTCATTGTAGACGGCGGCGTAGACCTCTCGCAGGAGCCCATTTGGATCGAAGCCCCCCACATTTTTAAAGTCGATGGCACGTATTATCTGATCTGTGCGGAGGGCGGCACGGGCTACAATCACTCCGAAGTGGTCTTTAAGAGCGACAATGCGACGGGACCGTACGTGCCGTACGAAAACAACCCCATCCTCACCCAGCGTCACCTGGATCCCAGCCGCTCCCATCCGATTACGACCACGGGGCATGCCGATTTTGTGCAGTTGCCCAACGGCGACTGGTGGGCCGTTTTTCTGGGCACGCGCCCGTACGAAGGCGATTTCTATAACACCGGCCGCGAGACGTTTTTGCTGCCTGTGCGCTGGGAGAATGGCTGGCCCCACATGCTCGAAGGCGAAGCCACCGTGCCCTATGTACTCGACAAGCCCGCGCTGCCACCACAGCCTGCTGCCTCGATCCCGCACAGCGGCAATTTCACCATCCGCGACGACTTCGACGGCCCGGAGTTGCCCATCTACTGGGACTTCATCCGCACGCCCCGCGAGGTGTGGTACGACTTCACCACGTCGCCGGGCTCCGTCACGCTTCGTGCGCGGCCTGCAGCCATCGACGGGTTCACCCAGCCGTCGTACATCGGGCGGCGGCAGCAGCACCTGACGGCCACCGCGTCGACCGCCATGACGTATCGCCCCGAGCAGCCCGGCGACAAGGCTGGCATGGCGGCTTTCCAGAACGATAACTACTTCTACCTGCTCGCTGTTACGCTGGTGGATGGCAGCCCGGTGGTGCAGCTAGAGAAGAAAGCAGGCGAGGCCCCTGCCGAAGTGATCGCGTCGGCTCCGGTGGACAGCGATACCGTCTTTCTCAAGATCGACGCCGAGGGCGATACCTATCACTTCTCGTACGGGACAACCCCTGATGACTGGACGCTGCTGCATGGCAACGCCGATGGGAAAATCCTTAGCACGCAGACGGCAGGTGGCTTTATCGGGGCGTACTTTGGCCTGTATGCGTACACGCCAGCGCTGTAGGATAGCATTCAATCGAGCAGCGAAGCAAAAATGCGCGCGTCGGAATCCAAGCCTGCCAAGGATCAACGTGCTTGTTTTGTATGTGTATGGGTATCCCTTCCTCAAATGACCCCATAGGGGGACGAAGGTTAAAGGAATTGTAACCCTTCCTTTCAATACCTCGCTTGACAAGCTCAAGCTTCATGTTCTATACTCCACATAAAGTCATCATATCACTTTGTAGATGAATGATGTAGCTTGGTCGCCCTTTTCCACACATTGCCCCTTCAACGATTAGGTTTGCTCTGCCTTGCCTGTGTGTTTTGCACAGCAGGAGGGATGGGTTGTCTTCCACCGACAGTACCCGAAGCAGCACCCTCCTCTGGCTGGACGGAGGCGTATGCGGAGCGGATGAAGCTGTGGTATGCCGAGCCTGCTGATCAATGGGAAGAAGCGCTTCCGGTGGGGAATGGACGGATGGGCGCGATGGTGTTTGGGCGTGTCGGCGACGAACGCATCCAACTGAACGAGGAAAGCGTGTGGGCGGGCCGCCGGATGGATGATAACAACCCGGGTGCGCTTGCACATCTCGAAGAGATCCGGCAGTTGATATTCGACGGGAAAAACACCGAAGCCTTTGCGCTTGCCACAGAACACCTGCTCGCGACGCCGCAGAGTGTGCGCTCCTACCAAACGTTGATGGACGTGCATGTGCAATCCCCGTTGGGAGAACCTTCTCACTATGAGCGGGGACTGGATCTGGGTCAGGGCATTGCCTATGTCCAGTATCAAATCGGGGAGGTGACCTACAGCCGGGAGGTGTTTGCCTCAGCCGTGGATGATGCTATTGTGGTGCGGCTGGAAGCCAGCACGCCCGGCATGCTTTCCACGGCCATTGCGCTTCGTCGTGAGAAGGATAGCACCGTAGAGATGGTGGGGACCAATACCTTACTGCTCACCGGACAGATTCATTATCCTGAGCAGCAAGGGCGCGGTCCTGGCGGGATAGGTATGCGCTTCGCCGGGCGCCTGCAAGCGGTTGCTGAAGGAGGGACTATTGCTGCACACGGCGACACCCTGCACGTGGAGGCTGCCGACGCCGTTACACTCCTGATAACGGGAGCGACCGACTATAACCGCGCCCTTCTCGATCTGGACCCGTCGCAGGACCCCGAGGCCGAAACTCAGGTGCTGCTTCATGAGGTTGCTACCACCGATTATGCGACCCTGCGGGCACGCCATATTGCTGACCATGCTTCTCGCATGGAACGGGTAACGCTGGATCTAGGGGCAACGAACGATACACTGGCAACAGATGCCCGCCTCGAACAGGTACAGACCGGTAGCGTGGATGCGCAACTGACAGAATTGTATTTCCAATATGGTCGGTATTTGTTGCTGGGCAGCTCGCGGGCACCGGGGGTGCTGCCGGCCAACCTGCAGGGCATCTGGAACGAACATCTCGCTGCGCCCTGGGAAAGTGACTACCACGTAAACATTAACCTCCAGATGAACTACTGGCCTGCGGAGGTTACCAATCTTGCTGAAACCGCCGAGCCGCTCATCGGGCTCGTGGATGCGTGGCGTGACCCCGGACAGGCTACGGCGAACGCGATGTATGGTGCAGGAGGCTGGGCAATGCACCATAACACCGACATCTTTGGGCGCACGGGCCTTCATGATGGGATTAACTGGGGCACGTTTCCGCTAGGTGGTGCATGGATGACGTTTCCTGTGTGGCGGCATTATGCGTATTCCCGCGATGCCGACTACCTGCGCGATACGGCCTATCCGATCCTGAAGGGCGCAGCGCAATTTATCATCGATTTTCTGGTTGAAAGCCCTGAGGGATACCTTGTCACAACGCCCTCCTACTCGCCCGAGAATGCTTTTTTGCTGCCTGATGGCTCCGCGATGCAGCTTACCTATGCGCCGACGATGGATGTGCAGATTATCCTGGAGTTGTTCCAGAACACCATCCATGCGGCGGAGGTATTGGGCGTCGATGCCGCCTTCCGCGACTCGCTGGCGATGACGCTCACACGGCTTCCGCCCGTGCGGGTCGGTGCAAATGCAACGATCATGGAATGGATTCAGGATTTCGAAGAAGCCGAGCCTGGGCATCGCCATATTTCGCACCTGCTGGGCTTACACCCCGGCACCACGATAACGCCTGAGACGCCTGATCTTTACGCAGCCGCCCGTACCACCATCGACCGGCGGCTCGCGCATGGCGGTGGGCATACGGGCTGGAGCCGGGCCTGGATTATTAACTTCTTTGCCCGACTACATGATGGCGAACAGGCACACGCAAATTTGCAAGCGCTTTACCAGCATTCCACCCATCCTAACCTGTTCGACGACCACCCGCCGTTTCAGATCGACGGCAATTTTGGTGCCACGGCAGGGGTAGCCGAGATGCTTTTACAAAGCCATGCTGGGTACCTTGATCTGTTGCCCGCGCTTCCCGTCGCGTGGCCCAAGGGGAAGGTGCAGGGTTTGCGGGCCGAAGGGGGATTTGAAGTAGACATAATGTGGGAAGACCAGGCGCTCTCGGAGGCCTGGTTAACATCCACCATCGGCGGTCCGGTGCAGGTGCAGAGTGCCGAACCGCTGGTTGTGTATGCAGGAAACGATGTCGTTGCGGTGGAAGATGCTGCAGGGCGGATTTCTTGGGAAACCCAACCTGGTAGCACCTATCACCTGCGGAGGGCAAATTGATGCATTTTGTGACATCGAAAGCCCATGTGTGCCACGATAGCACCCCAAAAAACACCGCAAAGGCCCGCGTTATGCAAAAGAATACGACACCGGTTTGCGCTGTAAATGGGAGGACATCGCCCGGCATGCAACTTCTTGGTATCTATGACGGTCTTATAGTCACCTTGTCATCTGATGAATTCCTTGCCGATGATCTATGCCGCTCGTTTGTTGGACGGATGTCCTACACGACATGGTGGAGTCGGCATTCGTTATTAAGCGCCCGTGGGCAGGCATGACATGATGACGAGGGACCACCTATTTCATCTGAATTCTTTGAACGCCAACCTTTATATAAACGGTTTTATCAATACCATTCACTGCCTGCAATCAGGGACCGCTTGCAGGGTTGAGGGGATCATTTAATCTATGCGCATTACAGACATTCGTGCCACGCCTGTTTCGGTGCCGTTGGAAGCTCCCCTGCGGCATGCCAATGGCTGTCACTGGGGACGGTTTGTCCGCACTATTGTGGAGGTTGAAACCGACGAAGGCCTCGTCGGACTCGGTGAAATGGGCGGCGGCGGCGAGATTGCCACGGCGGCGTTCGAGGCCATGAAACCCTATCTCCTTGGGCACGATCCGGCTCGGATCGAGGAGATGCGTTTTCTTGTTGCCAATCCCACCGCGTCGCTGTACAACAACCGCACCCAGATTGTGGCGGCGCTGGAGTTCGCCTGCCTCGACCTGTTGGGACAAAAGTGGGGCGTCCCCGTGTCGGAGATTCTGGGCGGACGACTGCGTGACCAAGTGCCGTTTGCCTCCTACCTGTTCTATCGGTATCCCTTCCCCAATGATGGGGCGTTTGAGGTGCGGACGATTGATCAGTTGGTGGCCGAGGCGCACCGTCTGAAAAAACAACACGGCTTCACCTCGCACAAGCTCAAGGGGGGCGTGTTTCCTCAGAAATACGAACTGGAGTGTTACCGCGCCTTGGCCGATGCGCTGCCCGATGACACCCTGCGTTTTGATCCCAATGGGGTCTGGTCGGTGGAGCAGGCCATTTGGTTCGGACAGCAGATCGCCGACCTGCCCAATGACTACCTCGAAGACCCGACGTTTGGGTTGCATGGCATGCGGCGCGTGCGCGAGAAAGTGCAGATGCCCCTCGCTACCAACACCGTCGTGGTTAACTTCGAACAGCTTTCGGCAAACATATTAAATACCGCCGCCGATGTGGTGTTGCTCGATACGACGTTTTGGGGAGGCATCCGACCCTGTGTGAAGGCCGCTGGTGTTTGTGAGACGTTCCAGTTGGGCGTGGCCGTACATTCCTCCGGAGAACTCGGCATTCAACTTGCCACCATGTTGCACCTGGGTGCGGTCTTGCCCAACCTGAGCTTCGCCGCCGATGCCCATTACCATCATCTGGTTGACGATGTGATTCAGGGCGGTAAGTTTACCTACAAGGACGGAGCCATTGCGGTGCCAACCGGACCAGGGCTGGGCGTGACCCTCAACCAAGACAAGCTTTGTGAGTACCACGAACTCTACAAGCGTCTCGGCTCGTATCCCTATGACCAAGACCCGCTGCGTCCCGGCTGGACGCCGCTGATCCCGAACGATCGCTGGGCCGACCCCGCTGATGAACGTGTTCCCAACGTCCCGATTTAGAGTATGACAACATCCATGATGCGCCGTTGCCTGCTGCTGGTTGCTTTTCTGTTCGTTCCTTTGGCATCGCAGGCCGACGACGGGTATGACCTGTGGTTACGCTACGACCCCATCACCAACGAAGCACTGCTTGAGCAATATCGCAGCGTGATCACGGAAGTGTGTGTGACGGGCGACTCGCCTACCTTTGCCATCGCCGGGGAAGAACTCCTGCGTGGCTTGCAAGGGCTGCTTGCCACCGACGTGCCCCTATGTGGTGCGGAAATCCAGGATGGCGTGGTGCTTATTGGAACGCCTGAAAGCTCGCAGGCCTTGGCGGCGTTGGAGTTGAACAACAACCTGCGGCATGTGGGCGACCAGGGCTACATCGTGTGGACGCTCACCGTGGATGGAAAGCGCGCCACCGTCATTGCAGCCAACACCGACATCGGGGTGCTGTATGGGGTGTTTCACTACCTGCGGATCTTGCAGATGGGGCAGCCCATCGACCGCCTCTCGGTCATCGACGCACCCGGCATCGACCGTCGCATCCTGAACCACTGGGACAACCTGGACCGCACCGTGGAGCGCGGCTATGCCGGCTTCTCGCTGTGGGACTGGCACCGCCTGCCCGACTACCTCGATCCGCGTTACACCGACTATGCAAGGGCGAATGCGTCTATCGGCATCAACGGCACGGTGCTGACCAACGTGAATGCCAACGCCACGGCGCTGACGCCGCTGTACCTCGAAAAGGTGGCCGCCCTGGCCGATGTCTTTCGCCCGTACGGCATTCAGGTCTACCTCACCGCGCGTTTTAGCGCCCCCATCGAAATTGGCGGCCTCGGCACTGCCGACCCACTTGATCCCGCCGTGGCAGAATGGTGGAAGGCCAAGACCGACGAAATCTACAGCTACGTGCCCGACTTTGGCGGTTTCCTGGTTAAGGCCAATTCCGAAGGCCAGCCCGGGCCGCAAGACTACGACCGCTCGCACGCCGACGGGGCCAACATGCTGGCCGATGCGGTGGGGCCACACGGTGGCATTGTGATGTGGCGGGCGTTTGTGTACTCCAATGAGGAGCCCGAAGACCGCGCCAAGCAGGCATACAATGAGTTCGTTCCGCTCGATGGCACCTTCCGCGACAACGTTCTGATTCAGGTAAAAAACGGCGCGATTGACTTCCAGCCTCGCGAGCCGTTCCATCCGCTCTTTGGAGCCATGACGGAAACGCCGCTGATGATGGAGTTTCAGATTACCAAGGAGTACCTGGGACAAGGTACCCACCTCGCGTACCTCGCTCCGATGTACGAAGAGGTGCTGGAGGCCGACACGTATGCACGGGGCGAAGGTTCGCTGGTAGCCGAGGTCATCGATGGTACATTGTATCACCACGACCTCACAGCCATCGCCGGGGTGTCTAACATCGGTACGGACCGCAACTGGTCGGGCTCCATCTTCGATCAGGCCAACTGGTATGCCTATGGACGCCTTGCCTGGAGTCCTCGGCTTGGATCGGAAGTCATCGCCGACGAATGGATCCGCATGACGCTAAGTCGCGACCCGGCGTTTAGGGGTCCCGTGAAAGAGATGATGATGACGTCTCGTGAGGCCGTTGTCGATTATATGACGCCGCTGGGCTTACACCATCTGATGGCGCGTGGGCACCACTACGGCCCGGGTCCGTGGGTAGAAGGAGGGCCCCGTGCGGATTGGACCTCGGTATACTACCACCGCGCGGACTCTATCGGCGTGGGCTTCGACCGCACGTCATCCGGCAGCGACGCCGTGGGTCAGTATTTTTCGCCCGTACGAGAGCAGTTCGACAACATCAACACCGTGCCGGAAGAATTTCTGCTGTGGTTCCACCATGTGCCCTGGGACTACGAGATGCCTTCCGGGCGTATCCTGTGGGACGAACTGGCCTACCGCTACGACCGGGGCGTGCAGGCCGCACGCGCCATGCAGGAGACCTGGAACGGCCTTGAAGGCTACATCGACGACGGGCGGTATGAGCAAATCAAAGCCTTTCTCGCGATTCAGGCCAACGAAGCTGTGTGGTGGCGCGACTCCAGCCTGCTCTATTTCCAGACGTTCTCTGGGCGTCCTATTCCCGAAGATATCGAACAGCCCGCGCACACGCTGCAATATTACATGAGCCTCCGCTTCCCCTACGCGCCCGGCAACTGACCGTGCCTCTTTTTCGGCGCGTTGTGGGTATCATCCTGAGCGAAGGCCCACTCGGGCCGAGGCCGAAGAACCTCCCACGTTGTTGGTTTGCGAGACTGCAAAGTGGAAGCGTCTTCGACGCCCTTTGGTGCAGCATGATACCGTACATTGGTTTTTTTCTCATCGTTTCCTTAATCCATGCCCAACAACCCTTTTGATCTTTCCGGACGTGTTGCCGTGGTAACCGGTGGTTATGGCGTGCTTGGTGGCAGCATGGCCGACGCCCTTGCTGCCTCTGGCGCTAAAGTCGCCATCCTCGGTCGCAATGCCGAGGCTGCCGAAGCCAAAGTCCAGGCGCTGCGCGACAATGGCACCGATGCGCTTGCCCTAGTCGCCGACGCACTCGATGAAGCTCAACTCAAAAGCGCCCGTCAGAAGCTGCTGGATGCCTGGGGCCACGTCGATATTCTGATCAACGCTGCGGGGGGAAACGTGGCCCGGGCCCGTACCGACCACGCACCCATCTTTGTGTTGCCCTTCGATGCGTTTGATGAAGTGGTACGGCTGAACCTGCACGGCACCGTCTATCCCACGCTCGTTTTCGCCGAGGCAATGGCGGAGCAGGGAAAAGGCAGCGTGGTCAACATCTCTTCGATGGCCGCACTCCAGGCCATCAGTGGGACGATGGGGTATGCCGCTGCCAAAGCTGCCGTGGACAACTTCACGAAGTGGATGGCGGTAGATCTGGCGCGGCGCAACGGCGAGGGCCTGCGGGTGAATGCCATCGCGCCGGGTTTCTTCATCGCCAAACAGAATGAAGCTGTCTTGCTCAACCCGGATGGTTCGTATACCCAGCGCGCCAAAACCATCGTCGACCTGACACCAGCGGGGCGTTTTGGTCGGTCTGAAGAATTACAGGGGCCGGTGCTGTGGCTATGCAGCGATGCTGCCTCCTTCGTCACCGGGGCGGTGATTCCGGTAGACGGTGGCTTCAGCGCGTTCAGCGGGCTTTAAGCGGCTGATTCGTCGTCTAATCCCTGATCAGACCAGACGGCCAGTTCATTGCCGCTCGGTTCGGTGAAGTGAAAGCGCCGCCCGCCGGGAAAAGAGAAGATTTCCTGCACGATGGTGCCGCCTGCTGCGATGATTTTTGCCTGGGTTGCTTCGAGGGTGCGGCTGTACAGCACAATCAGCACGCTTCCGCTTTGGGGACGTGCCGCCAACTCGGAGGTGAAGAAGCCCCCTTCCAGCCCGGCGTTGGAGAAAGCAGTGTAGTCGGGGCCGTAATCCTGAAACGTCCAGCCGAATGCCTCCGCGAAAAACGTTTTGGTTGCTGCGAGATCGCGGGCAGGAAACTCGACGTAGTTTATTTTTTCGTGCATAGGACGTTGTTAGGCCGCGTATGCGTGGCGCGAAGAGCGTTTGTAAATCCCTCTCTGGTTAACATGTCCCACGTAACGCCCGAGGATGCGCACTTCTTCAAAGACATCGGGCCGAATATGGATGTCATCGTACTCTTCGTTGGCAGGTTCTAGTCGTAGGCCCCGTTCGTCGTGATACACTTTCTTGAGCGACGTTTCGCCGTTGTATAACACCGCCCCGATTCCGCCGTTCGGAATGTCATCGTCGATGAGTAGCACAAAGTCGCCATCGTTAATGTCCGCCCCGATCATGGATTGTCCTGAGACCCGGATGGCAAAGATGCGATGCAGGTTGGGGAACAGCGTTTCGAGCGAGATCGTGCCTAGGTTGGCCTCTACGGCTTCTTGTAGCACTCCTGCCGTGATGATGCCGACCACCGGGATGCCATTGTTTTCTTCCCTGACTGCTGCTGTGAGTTGGTAGCCATCTTCCTCGCGGCGGAGGTAGTGTTTTTTGTGCAGTGCTTGCAGGTTCTGCGTCACACTGTTAGGCGAACTGTAGCCAAAGTGATCAATGATTTCGCGGTAGGTGGGCCACACCCCATTCTCCCGAACGTACGATTTGATGTATTCCAGGAAGGCGTGCTGTTTGGCGGTTAGCTTGCGGCGACTCATCAGGACAACAGGTTATGTGTGGAGCAGGCAGCAAACACATGTCTGAAAGAGGACACATGTACCACACAGTATAGGGGGTCTATTCCAAAAAGACAACACAACAGCCATAAAATAACATGGCAGGGCGGTGATGCCTGTTGGCCTTCGCTTCGTTCCCCGTTGCCCCTCTTTTCTATGTTTTCCTCACCCCAGCAAGCGTCCCGTAATCTTTTCAGATCGTGTCGGATAGGCGTCTTCGAGATGAAACTGTAGATATTGATCCACGAGTCGGTTTACCTCGGTGCGGAGGGGTGGGTCCAGGTGCATCCGCATGACGGTGTCGAGGTCGGCGCGGGCAAAAATGGCATACGCCCTGAGGGCAAGCCGCGAAGCTTGACGGGTGGCCGTAGACGCGGTATGAAGCGGAGAGATGGCTCCGGTGTCTAGATTTAGCAGGCCGCCTTCATTGGAAAGGGCTTCTACCGTTTGTTTGTCGATGTGAGGGGCAAAACCAAGAATGATGGCGAGGCGCAACTGGAAATAGGCCAGCAGGTTTTCGGTGCGGTCGGTAGCGGCATTGAGGGTTTCTAATACCTCGACCAACAGATTAAATACGGGCGGATGGGGCTCCTCTGCCGGAATAAGAGCAGCTACCAGTTCTACGAGGCGTTGCCCAACGGCGAGCTTTACAAGGTCGCGGCTGATGCCCATGAGTGGACGAACATGGGCACTTTCGGTAAGGGTTTGTAAGCTGCGGGTTGGTTTGTGATAAAACACCACCTGTGTGTAGGCCATGGGTTGCAGGGTGGCACCAAAGCGGCTCTTGGGTAGCCGTGCCCCTTTCGCCAAGACAGCCAGCTTTCCTTTTTCGCGGGTGAAGAGGGTAACAATGCGACTGGTTTCGCCATAGTCCATCGCGCGAAGCACCACCGCATCGGTTCGTATAATCATGGCATCTTAAAGCTGGACCCCAGGGATATGCTGCGTACGCTAAGCTCTTTGGGAAGTGCCATTTTAAGCAATGTCAAGAAAAAGTGAAGGATGAGCTAACAGGGTAAAGCATGACGAATAATAAGGTGCCGGCATCGCAAGAAGATCCACCTAAAAATTAGATGTCTATGCGTTGGTTATATCATGTCCAGCAACGGCTTTCCATTACGTGTGGTGAGTGTAACGTAATGCTGGGGTTTGCTTTTTTGATGACATTGGGTTTGACCGCACAATATGTGCAAAGTCAGCCTCGCTCGTTACCCGCCGATGTGTATGAGGCGCAGGATCGGCTGTTCAAGGAAGCAACCATGCGTGGGCAAACAGGGCATGCGCTAGCAGTGAACGCGAAGGACTTGCCCTCGCCTGATTCTCTGGTTGCTCCGCCGCACCAACATGGGCAAGGGACGCCCCCAGGTTCCGTTACGGAAGAAGCCTTGGCTCGGGATGTTGCCACCTCAGAAACGTCCATAGATGCTGCCGAAAAGGTTGCCGCCGCTGATACGCAGCCTCCACGAATGAACCTGAACACGGCCACCGCGAGTCAACTCGAACGGTTGCCTCGGATTGGACCCACAATGGCAGGCCGCATTATTGCGTATCGGACAACACATGGGCCGTTTCAGCGCGTCGAGGAATTGATCAACGTAAAAGGGATCGGCGAAAAAACACTGGCTCAACTGTTGCCGCTGCTGTTTGTGGAGACACAAGGATAACAACGAACAACGGCATCAACACAAGCACATATTGCTGCGTTGATGCCGTTGCGATGTTGGTGGGAGCAAGAAGCGGGAGCTACGCTTCGGTGCCGTCCTTGAAAAAGCTGATCAGGCAACCCACAAAGACCGAGGCTTCATTGAGCCGGTAGTAAATCGTCTGCGCATCCCGGCGGGTGAGGACGATCCCGCATTCACGCAGCTTCTTGAGTTGTTGAGAGATGGCCGGCGTAGTAAGTTCGAGGATGGTAGCCAAGTCATTTACGCGCACTTCGCCGCGCCGCCACAAGAGATAAAGGATGCGAATCCGGGTGTCATTGCCTGCGGCCCGCATCAGGCTCATTAGCGGATCCAGCCAGTTCTGAATGTCCAATTCATCGCGGAGCACATCCATTTGGGATTCCCGCAAAGGGGCACCTTCTGGGGTGGGTTCGCGAACAATGAGTTCAACGTTTTCTACACTAATCGTAGATACGCCGTCGCTTTGTGCTGTGGGTTCAATAAGGACCAGGGTGTCTTTCATTGTAGTTCTCCATTGACAGATACGTGCGCCTAGCTCTACTAACGAAGAAGTTTTGATAAGTAGCGATAGGTTATTAAAAAATTTTGCATCTCATTAATTACGCACTTTGCTATGCATGCTTGCGCGAGATCATGGTATACAAAAACGCCCCGCCTTCGATAGAGAGCAGGGCGTTTTTGTGGAAGGCAGAGCGGGCTACACGCGGGGTGCCGAAGGGCGCTGTTTGGCATCCTGGATGCGTCGCATAAACGCCAGCCCAAAGCCGCCTGTCATGATGATGATGCCAATCCAGAGGATGTTGATGAAGGGTTTTTCGTACGCTTGCACCACCAGCCAGTCTTCGGGCATGACGGGGATACCTTCCACACCCAGGACAATTTCGCCGGTGTTTACGTTCATGCGCCGGAAGGTAAGCGTCAGGTTCCAGTCATCAGCGGCAGCGGGGATGAACGACACCTGCCCATTGCTCTTTTGCAACAGGTAAACGGGGTTCAACTCGCGCGTCTCGCCGGTCGCGGCATTGGTCACATCCAGCACGGCCCCCACGCGCAGCGTATCGGAGGCATCTGTAAGCATGGCGCTGGGGTCGGCGTCGAAGCTTTTAAACAGCACCTGAAACTGGTTATCGGTGCCGATGAGCGTCGGCTGCCCGCGTTGGATAGAAAACTCATCGTTGCTGACGCCCTGCTCTTCAAACATCACACTCGGCGAGACCGCGACAAAGATGTCTTTCTCCATGTACATCTTCAGGTCAGGGTGCTGGATCCACTGGTCTTTGTTGCTCTTGTAGACGACCGGCTTCACGGTGAACGCTCGTCCTTGTTGGTCTTCAAAGTTCAGCACATAGCGCGGGCGTCCCTGATCCGTGGTTTCCTGCCCTGCGTATGTTACCGTGTAGCCTTCCACCACCGTCGGTTTGTCACGCTCGGCGATGAAGTTTTCGCGCCCGGGTTCGGGCGGGGCCAGTGGGTTGCTAAAGCCACCGGACGCAATAATACCGAGCAGCGAGAGCGCGAGCCCCACATGGGCCATTGCACCGCCTGCCATGCGCAGGTTGCCCCGCCCCACGCGCCATAGCACGATGCCGTTGCCAAACAGTGCAAAGAACGACACGAACAAGAGCAGCAGCATCAGTAAGCCTTGGCCATACATGCCCCAGAAACCGCCGATGCTGGCTTCGACCATGGTTACGGGTTCCGGCGCAAGGTTAACGGTCTTCTCGACAAACGGGGTGAAAATGAGAATGAGCAGCGTGGCGGCTACCGACAGCGCAATCGGTTTAAGGAGCACCTTGTTCACGCTCTCCACACTCATCTTATTCCACCAGAAAAGCTGCCCCAGGCCCGCCAGAAACATAAAGCCGACGGACAGCGGCAGGGTCCATTTGTTATAAAACTCAATGGGGACAGCAGCGGGGTTGTCGCGGAAGATGCGCCCAAAGATAGGGGCGCTGGTGCCGAGGATAACCACGGCGGCGATGGCGCAGAGCAGCATCGCCCCCGAGAAAATCATAAACTCGCGCGAGAGGTAGTAGGGCTCGCGGTCGGGCTTGGGGAGTTCGCGGTAGCGGTAGGCGAAAAGCCCAAAGCCCAGCACGCCCATCGAGAGGATCCAGAGCAAGAGTTGGTTGTGCAGACCGAGGTCCACAAACGAGTGCACCGACACGTTGCCGAGGATGCCGCTGCGGGTGAGGAAGGTAGAATACACCACCAGCATAAACGACAGGATGCTCAGGAACAGCGCCGACTTGTGCCCGAGGCCGCTCCGCCGCTGGATGAGCATGGCATGGATGGCCGCCACGCCCGTGAGCCACGGCACAAACGACGAGTTCTCGACCGGGTCCCACGCCCAGTAGCCGCCGAAGGATAGCGTGACGTAGGCCCAGTAACCACCCATCGAGATACCCACGCCCAGGATAGCCACCGCGAGCACGGTCCAGGGCAACGCCGGGCGCACCCATTCGGTGTATTGCCTGCGCCACAACGCCGTGATGGCCATGGCAAAAGGCACAATCATCAGCGTGAAGCCCACGAACAGGGTCGGCGGATGAATGACCATCCACGGATTTTGCAGCAAGTCATTCAGGCCGGTGCCATCGGCGGGGACAAAGTTGGGGTTCGATTGAAAGACTGGAGCTTCGGGGAAGGCCTCAGCGAGGGTATGGAAGGGCGAGGAGCCAATGGGCAACGCGCCAAACTTGAGCCCCACAATCATCGAGATCAGGAATACCTGACAGAATGCGATGATGGACAACACGGGGGCTTCATACCGGCGGTCAATCCATTTAATCAACGCGAGGCCGAGGAGGCTGGAGAACAAGATCCACAGCATAAACGACCCTTCTTGTCCCGCCCATGCCGAGGAAAACAGGTAGCGCGCCGGGAGGTCCACCGACGAGTTCTGATAGACATAGGCGTACTGAAACTGGTGCGTCGCAATCAGATAAATGAGGATGCCGAACGCCGCTGTCATCGCGCCTGCCATGGTGGCCCACGAGAGCCGCCCCACCCGCAGCCAGTTCACCGGGTCGTTGGCCTCCTGGGCGACCCGGAAAAATGCAATGCCTGCTAATCCACTCGCTACGAAGGAAATCAGGATGAGCAATTCACCAATTGTACCAAGCATATTCCACACGATTAAAAAGGAGCAGAAAGGAGGGGCTGCGGGGTTCAAGGAAAAAAGAGGAGCCCGGTTCCTGAGCAGTCCTCGAAAACGCAGCAATTTTGCCCTTGAGGACACCATCGCGGGTACGTACGCCCAGCGCTTGTGAGGCCATGTTGCAAAAAAGGCCCTAAAAAATTGCAGTGTAAGCTGAAATTTACGATTGTAGCGATGGAAATTCGATGCATGCCCGGATCTGACCGCTGGTGCGGAGGGGATGCAGGATATCCGTTTTGGCTGCGTTTTCTCCCACCATTTATCGCTGCGTTACATGACAGACACCTCCATTAAGTGGATGGGTGTTGCGGGTCTATTGATTATTTGGGGCTTGGGTGTTGTGGTATCCAAGGCCCGCATCGAGAACGACCTCACCCTTCAAGCGACCCAGGCACTCGCGGATGCTGGCGTCGAAGGGGCGCGCATCCAGTTCGGCGGACGTGATGGGGTGTTGGTCGGCACCGTTCCGGAGCGTACCATGGTAGCGCAGGCCACCCAGACTGTGCAAACCATTCGGGGAGTGCGGGTGGTTCGCAATCGCCTCACCGTGGCTGAGCCGACAGATCCCATTGCTTATTATGAACTCGACGTTCGCCGAGAGGAAATTGTCCTGAATGGGGTGGTAACCGACGCGGACGAAGCAGATCGGCTACTGACAACCCTGACAACCCTGTTTCCGCGACGAATGGTGATTGACAACCTGCATGTTAACCACGAGATGCAGGAGGCAGATTGGTGGTTGCCGGCGGGGGGGATGCTGCAAGTGTTGCGGGAATTAGAAGAGGCGCAGTTTGGCGTCAAAGGAGACATGGTGCACTTGCAAGGTGAGGCGCTGCGTGGTCGCCTGGCAAACATGCAGCAACTCGCGCAGGGCAGCATGCCGGATGAATATACCTTGACCCTCGCCTTAGAAGAGGCGATGCCGCCGGATCCGGAGCGGGTTGCCCAGGCCCAGGGCTTGGAAGCAGAACTGGCTGCCTTGCTTGGGGAGGATTCTGTTGCCTTTAATTCGGGCAGTGCCGGACTCACTATCGAAGGACAGGCCGTGCTGGATGATGTGGCAGGTATTTTACGGCGGCAGCCTGGAATACCTGTGGAAATCCAAGGACATACTGATAATAGCGGAGCCACGGACATGAATGAGCAACTCAGCCGACGCCGCGCCGAGGCGGTTCGCGATTACTTGGTGGCGCATGGGGTTGACGAAGACCGGCTTTCCACGGTTGGGTTTGGTCCCCACCGTCCGTTGGTAGACAATGCAACGCCAGAGGGTCGCCGTCGTAACCGTCGTATAGCCTTTCGTCCACTCTTGCACTAACCCCTTCGTTTGGGGTACCCTCGTTGCCTGCTATGGGCGCATTCTTCACGTCACCAACGCATTATGTTTTATCTGCTTGTACAAACGGGATTTTGGGTCTTGCTTGCATTTCTTTTGGGTTCGTTCATCGGGTGGCGGTTGCGGGGGCATGTGGTAGGACAGGCCATGGACGAAATGGCGGATGAATTGAATATGGCGCAGGCGCAGCAAGCTGCTGCTGTGGACGACGAAGAACTGGAGGCGCTTGAAAAGGCCGTGCACGAGGCGGAGAAAAAGCAACGCGCGGCGGAGCATGCCCAGGCAGAGGCCGAGGCTGCTCAACAAGCCGCCGAACAGGAACTTGCACGCGTCCAAAGCACCCTGCAAGAGGCCGAAACCGAGGTGGAAACCGTAAAGCAGAAGTTTCGGGAATCGATTCAGGTACGCGAGTCCGACCTGTTGGCGTTGCGGCAGCAGCTACAACACACGGAAGAAGCCCTGGCGTTATGCCAAGGGCAACACTCGCAGTCAGCAACACAACCTGAAGCCACCGAACAGCCCGTGGCGGTGGTGCATGCCGCCGATGACCTGAAGAAAATCAAAGGCATCGGGCCGCACCTCGAGGGCAAGCTAGCTGAACAGGGAATCACCACCTACCGCCAGATTGCCACCCTCACCCCCGCCGATATTGAACGGATTGGTGCACACATTGGCCGTTTTGCGGGGCGCATCGAACGCGAAGACTGGCTGGGCCAGGCCCGCGACCGGCACGCCCAAAAATACGGAGAGGACGTGTAGGGCGGATAACGGGTAAATCCAGCCTGGATTATTTCGCAAACGACACCGACCGCACCTCTCGAATCACCGTCACCTTGATCTGTCCCGGATACTGCATCTCATCCTGAATCTTTTTGGAGATGTCGTGGGCCAACTGCTCGGCCTTGGCGTCGGAGACGAGGCTGTGGTTGACCATCACACGGATCTCGCGGCCTGCCTGGATGGCAAACACGCGCTCCACGCCTTCGAATGACGCTGCCAGCGATTCCAGCTTTTCCAACCGCTTGACGTATGCCTCAAGTGCCTCGCGCCGCGCGCCGGGACGGGCGCCCGAAATGGCATCGGCGGATTGCACGATGGGGGAGATGAGGGCGGTCATCTCAATCTCATCGTGGTGTGCGCCCACGGCATTACACACGTCGGGGTTTTCTTTGTACTTCTTGCACAACTCCATGCCCACAATGGCGTGTGGCTGCTCGATTTCTTCTTCGACGACCTTGCCGATGTCGTGCAGCAGCCCGGCCCGGCGTGCTTCGGCCGGGTCGAGGCCCAACTCGGCCGCCATGAGCGAGCAGATGCGGGCCGTTTCGATGGAGTGCGACAACAGGTTCTGCCCGTAGCTGGTGCGGTACTTCATGCGCCCGATGAGCCGGATCAGCTCCGGGTGTAGCCCGTGCAGGTTCAGGTCGATGACCGTGCGCTCGCCAGTCTCAATCAACTCCTCTTCCATCTCGGAACGGGCTTTGTCTACCACTTCCTCGATGCGTCCTGGGTGGATGCGTCCGTCCTGGATGAGCCGGGTGAGGGCAATGCGGGCCACCTCGCGACGGACCGGGTCGAAGCCAGAAAGAATAACCGCCTCGGGCGTATCGTCTACAATCACCTCGATGCCGGTCGCGGCTTCAAACGAGCGGATGTTACGCCCCTCGCGGCCGATGATGCGGCCCTTCATTTCGTCGGACTGGATATTGACGACCGAGACCGTGTTTTCGATGGCGTGGCTGGCGGCGGTGCGCTGAATGGCGGTCAGGATAATCTTGCGCGCCTCGCGGTTGGCTGTGAGCTTGGCCTCGTCGCGGATGTCCTTGATGCGCGAGGCGGCTTCGAGCTTGGCCTCATCGATCAACTGCTCCATAAGCTGGTCACGGGCTTCGCGCTGCGTCAGGCCGGACACCTGTTCCAGTCGCCGCAGTTGTTCGCCCACCATCTGATCCAGCTTTTCGCGTTTGCCTGCCAGTTCGCGCTTGAACTGCTCTACCTCGGCCTCGCGCTGCTCGATGTCTTCGCGCCGCGTGGTGGCGTCGTCCAGAAGCGCTTTCGCCCGGGTGCGCAGTTGTTCGGCGTGGCGGCGGTGTTGTTCGGCTTCTTTTTTGAGCCCTTCAATGGCCTCGGTGGCCTTGTGCAGGAGGTTCTCGCGCTCGTTGACGCGCTGGGTGCGGCGGTTGAGTTTGCCCTGGCGCTGGTCCAGCTTCTGGCGGGTGCGTTGCAGGCCACGCTTGGTTTCAGCACGTTCCTCGTCAAACGCCTTGCGTTGGCGTTCGAGGTCCGTGTTCGCTTTTTCGATGTGTTCCGTACGGAACGCGGCGGCTTCTTGCTTGGCCTCGTCGAGGAGGCGGGCAGCGTCTTGCTTGGCCTGGGTCAGCGTGTGACCACGGCCACGGGCAAGCAGCCATCTATCGACAGCGATTCCTATCGCAAGCGCGACCACGGCAACGATGATCGTTGTGGGATCCATGATCGGGTAGGTCTAATGTTGGGGTGTACCGGGTGGCACACGGCGTAAAATAACAAACGCCCCGATAGCACGCAGGCTACCGGAGCGTTTAATTCCTGTCATCAAGCCGAGGCGGCCGGGGTTCCTAAGAACCCTTCAGAGCTACACAGTGGGTGCCGCTCAAGCTCTTCCCCCTTCCACTGTTGACTTCCGGCGAGCCGGAAAGCCGTTGCCGAAGCAACGGTGAGGCCTGGTGTCAGAAGCTTGAAGGAGGGCTCCCTATCGGCATAATTGTAAAGGTTCTTAATTGCCGAAAACGCCCCGGATGGATGCAGGATGTCTCTTGCGAGACAGGTAGCCGTTACACAGAACACCCAACGGGCAGTTCCGCGTGTGCCGTACGATAGGGTTAGGCAGCGGCTTAATCAAGCGTTTCTTCACCAAGGTATGAAGAATGCGGGGAGTGGGTATGGGAGTGTGGGAGAAAGGGGGAGAGGGAGAAAGAGGAGGTCGAAGGTTTGATCAGCGGTTCCGTTCTGCTTCTACTTGTTGGCGGGTACCTTGCACCAACACAAGCAAGCGTCTGTGCAGGGTCTGGAGGACGAGCAGATGGTCTGACATGGCCCGCCAATCGCGGAAGGAGGCCGCATCGTTCAGCAGTGCCGCGTAGTCCTCAGCGAACGAAAGCTGGCCGTTCTCCGGTATGGTTTGGGCATGGGATTCGATATACGCGGTGCCGTTGCGCATCTCCTCAACCGGGAGGAGGGCCAGGTCGGCGTAGAGGTCGGTGGTAGCGGTGCGCTCGCGCAGGCGTACAAGAACGGGGAAGAACGCTTCAACCAGGGTCTGTTCGATTCCCTGGACGCGCTGGACGTCATCGACCAGCCGCGAGAGAGCGATCCGCGTTGAGTCGTCGCGGATGAGTTGGAGGTCACCGGTTTCGATGAGTGCGCTGGCCGTTCCCATCCGATAGGTGGGGAGGCTGATGTACTGGGCCTCGAACAGCCAGCGGGCGAGGGAATCCCGAGGAACGGTATCCGGCACGTAGGCGGCACGGATGAGCGCCGACGTGGCATATCGCGTGTTCCCGATACCGTCGATCGCTCCTTGCAGTGAGGTTTCCGTCTCGATGAGGTCGCGGCGGATCTCGTTCAGGTAGCTCTGCTCCTTGGCGCGGTCACTGCGCGCTTGCCCCCACGCGGTCACCTGAAAGCCGATTACCACGCCGAGCACGACGATGCCGATTTCGAGCACGACGGCGAACCAGTTTTGCGCACGCACCGCCTGCGACAGTCGTGCGAGGATTGTCCATGGACGCTTCGGGCGCGGGGAGGGTGGTAACGCAGACGATGTGTCGTCGGAGTCTGGTTCGGGCAGCGGTGTGGTTGCAGTGTCGCTCATCGGTTTAATTCGGTTTCGACCAGGCGTTGCAAGTCACGGGTATCCTCTAACTGCTGCTGGGCAAACTCGCGCGCGTAGGCCGCCACCCGCATGCGCTGGAGAAGGATGGCCCGAACGGTATTCCACACCGGCGCATCAGGCGGCAGGCTCCAGATCGGATCCGGCCCGTCCACATACCCACCCCTTGTCTGCGTTCGAAGAAGGGAATCGGATCGAGCCAGCCGCGTGACCCCAGATTGGCTGTCGAAATAGAGGAGTCCCGCCCGAAGTACTTCATGCGCGTACAACGCATCGACAAAGACCGCGTTGTTCTTGTTGTGAATATCCACGACGCGTTCGGCCTCTTCGTAGAACGACACCAGTTGGTCGCGGAGCGTCTGGTTTCGAATCAGCCGGAGGTTGCCGGTGTTGATGAGGTCCTCGTATGCCGGTTGTGTGACATGGATGGTCCGGCGTTCGAGCAAGCTTTCCAGGCCTTTCGAGGCTGCCTCCTGCTCTACTTCCGAGGGGGCCGCCATCGACAGAACGCGATAGGCGGTGATCCCGTCTTGGAATTCTTTATCCTCGTAGATTGACAACTCCTCCAGGTTGTTTGCCATCTGGCCGAGGTCGCGGTGGATGAGCGCGAGGTAGGTCGCCTCGCTTGCTGCATCCTGCCGTCCTTGCCACCACGCATTAATCGCCAGCGCGATGAGCACGCCCGCGACGACGATCAGAATTTCGGCGGCAAACCAGCGCAGCTTGGCCTGCCAGTCCCAGTGTTTCAGCAAACGCACCGGCAGAGACGCTGGGGTGAGCGGCGTGTCGTCCGGATCCGGTTCAGAAACCGGGAGAGATTTGTGGGGCTCAGACATGCCTGAAACGTTGAGACCCGCAGCAATATGGAACGACCGTCTGCACCTTACAACGCGGCTGCCAGCTTGTCGGCCAGTTCATCCAGCGAGGTGTTGAGTTCACCAAGGGCGTCATTTCCTTCTTCGCGCAGGGCAAACAGTTCCTCCGCCAGGGCAAGGGCGGTGATGACGGCGGCAGTGAGTTCAGGTTGCTCGGGGTGGGCCTTGCGGAACGACTCGATCTTTTCGTTGACGTAGGCCGCCATGCGCCGGGTCATGAGTTCATCTTCCTCATCGCCTACAATGAGGGGATAGTCCCGGTTCAGGATGCGGATGCGGATGGATCGTTCCATGGTGGGCTCAACGGGCGGACTCAGGCGGCGGGATCAGACTCGGTGGGTTGCTCGCCTGCAAGATAGGCGTCGATTGAAGCAATAAAACCTTCTACCTTGCGGCGCAGGGAGGCGGGGTCTTCGTCGAAGGTGAGCAGCGTGAGGTCAGGGTCTACCGCAGGGCGTGCTTCCAGTTCTTCGATGCGTTCGTACAAGGCCGCATTTTCCTGGCGCAGACGGGCCAACTCGTCCACGGCTTCTTGCACCCGGTCGCGCAGCCGCTGCAGGGACTGGGGGTTTTTCATTCGGGCGACACCGCGTGGTTTGGATCCATCAGAAGAAGCGCCTTCAGGGCTACTCATGGGACTGGGAGCGTGGATGATAGTCATCAAGAAAACGAGGAACGGACAGGGGTTGGCGCTCCTCGGTTAAACAAAAACAATAATAGGATTCCTGTGCCACGGAAACAAATCCATGGAGTGATTTGCAACCGTATTTCTTGATCGACTTCTCTACTGCCGAAGCACAGCCCCAAAATCATCCACCAGACGCTTCACGATAGCATTTACCTGACGGTCCACCTCGGCGTCTTTGAGCGTGCGGTCGGCTCCCAGCGTGAGGGCAAACGCCACGCTTTTCTGATCGGCCTCGATGCGGTCGCCTTCGTAGAGGTCGAACACGTTTACGTCGCGGAGCAGCGGTTGGCCGACTGTGCGAATGGCGTCGAGCAAGGGGCCGACGGCTTGCTGCCGTGCCACGGCCACCGCCACATCGCGGTTTACCGTGGGGAAGCGCGGCACAGCGGCATAGGTGTGGGCGTCGAGTGCCGTGCTTAAATCCACCAAGAGACTCCAGTTTAACTCGGCGAAGAACACGGGCGTTCGCAGGTCGTGGGCGTCCATCAGTTCATCCGAAAGCCGGGCAATCACGCCAATCGGCTGTTCCCCGGCGGAAAGCGACAGGTGGTAGCTGCTCACGGATGTGGCTTCGTTGACCGGTTGCATCGCAATCGGCGGAAGGCGCAGCGATGCCAACAACGCCTCTGTCACCCCTTTGAGGTCGTAAATATCGGACGTGCGCGGCGTCTGGTCCCAGCCGATGGTGGTAGTGGGACCGCTAAGGGCGATCAGTACCGCTTCCTGTTCGGCGTAACCCGGCACCGCGCCCGGGTGTGTGGTGCTGCGATGGAAAACGTGGCCGAACTCGTAAAAGCGCAGCACCTCTTGTCCGTGGTTCTGGTTGTGCGCCATCACGCTGAGGACGCCCGGCAGCAAACTGGGACGCAGCGTGGTCATCTCCTGCGTAATCGGGTTCAGCGTCTCCACCACATCGCCTGCCACCGTTGCCAGTGCGGGCTGGTTGAACGTCTCGGCCCGTTCTTTCGAGAGCAGGCTGTTGGTGTACGTCTCGCGGTAGCCGAGGCCGCTGAGGAGGGCGCGCGCTTGAGTCCGAAGCTGGTCGGCAGGGAGGGCCTGCGGCGTGCGGTTGGGCAGCGCCGTGTGGGCCGGTTCAGGGATGCGGTCGTAGCCGTAGATGCGGGCCACTTCTTCTACGAGGTCGATCTCGCGTTCCACATCGGGCCGCCATGTGGGCACACCGACGCGGAAGGAGCCGTCCGCCACGTGCTCCGCCGAGAAGCCAAGCGCGGTAAGGATCTGGTCGATTTCATCGTCGGCAACAACCACGCCTAGCACCTGCGCAACGCGTTGGCTGCGCAACTCAAGTGTGGGTGACTCGGGCGTTTGGGGATGTGCGTCCACCATGCCCGGGACGATTTCGCCGCCACCCAGTTCGGTGATGAGCGCAGCGGCCCGGGCGGCGGCCCACGCTTGCCCCACGCGGTCCACGCCGCGCTCGAAGCGGTACGACGCATCGGTCGAGATGCCGAGCAGTTTGGCGGCCCGGCGCACGGTGGATGGATCGAAGTAGGCGCTTTCGATGAGGATGTTGGTGGTGGCGTCGGTCACCTCCGAGTTTTCGCCACCCATCACACCCGCCAGTGCCACCGGACGCTCGGCGTCGCAGATGAGCAGGGTGCCTTCGGGCAGCGTGTGCTCTTTGCTGTCGAGCGTGGTGAACGGCTCGCCGCCTTCCGATGCACGGACGATGATTTTGGCTCCAGCGATTTGGTCGAAGTCGAACGCATGGAGGGGTTGCCCGCATTCGTACATGACGTAGTTGGTCACGTCGACGACGTTGTTGCGCGGGCGCAGGCCAATGGCGGTCAGCCGCTGTTTCAGCCATGCAGGCGATTCTTTGATCTCCACACCGCGCACGATGATACCGACATAACGCGGGCAGCCATCCGGGTCTTCAATCTCAATGGCGATTTGCTCAGCCGCTGCACCGCCATGCTCCGGCACCGTCACTTCCGGGCGCTGGAGCGGGAGGTTTTCGAGCGCCGCCACGTCCCGTGCTACGCCGATATGGCTGGTGGCATCGGGGCGGTTCGGGGTGATGGCAATGTCGATAGCGGCATCCTGCGCAGCAATGCCGAGCGCCGCAAGGTAGTCCTCAAATGGCTGTCCTACCGTGGCATCGTCGTGCAAGACCATGATGCCTGCATGGTCGTCGGAGAGGCCCAGTTCATCTTCGGCGCAAATCATCCCGTTGGAGACTTCGCCGCGCAGCTTGGCTTTCTTGAGTTTAACGGCGACCTTTTCAGCGGGGTTATCGCGGCTGGGCAGCATCAGCGTGGTGCCCACGGTCGCGACGGGTACTTTTTGTCCACCGGCCACATTTGGGGCGCCACAGACGATCTGCACCGGCTCGCCGTCGCCGAGGTCTACCTGACACAGCGTGAGGCGGTCGGCATTGGGATGTTGCGCGGTTTCAAGCACATGCCCCACCAACACGCCGTCCAGCGCGTTGCCAATCGGGATCACCTCCTCTTCCTCCAGTCCCGCCATGGTCAGCTTGTCCGCCAGTTCCTGCGGGCCGAGCGTGTGGGCGACGTAGTCTTTCAGCCAGTTGTAAGAGATTTTCATAGGAAAGAAAAACGTTTACCGTCGAAGCTGACAGCCAAAAGCTGACAGCCGACAGCCATTTAAAACTGTTCGAGGAAGCGGATGTCGTTTTCGTAGAAGACGCGGATGTCGTCGATGCCGTAGCGCAGCATCGCGGGGCGCTCCACGCCCATGCCGAAGGCATAGCCGGTGTATTTTTCTGGGTCGATGTCCACCGCTTTCAGCACGTTCGGGTCCACCATGCCGCAGCCAAGGATTTCGAGCCAGCGTCCGCCGCCCGGCAGGTTCTCATCGCTCCACCAGATGTCGACTTCGGCGCTGGGTTCGGTGAAGGGGAAGAAGCTAGGGCGGAACCGCATCCGTACGTCTTCGCCAAAAAAGGCCTTGGCGAAGGCATGCAACAGATACTTCAGGTCAGCAAACGTGACGCCCTCGTCCACATACAAACCCTCAACCTGATGGAAGAGGCAATACGATTTGTACGAGATGGTCTCGTTACGGTAGACGCGGCCCGGTGCCAGCACGCGGATCGGCGGTGCCTGGTCTTTCATCACCCGGATCTGCACGGGCGACGTATGGGTGCGAAGCAGCACGCCGCCTTCGCCCCCTTCCGAGGCTTCCACAAACAGCGTGTCCTGCATGTCGCGGGCCGGGTGGTCCGGGGGAAAGTTGAGCGCAGTGAAGTTGTGCCAGTCGTCTTCGATCTCAGGACCGTCGGCCACAGAGAAGCCATACCGCTCGAAGATGCGCACGATGTCGTCGCGGGTCTGTGTCAGCGGATGCACGGAGCCGGTTAGGGGGCGCCGTCCCGGCAGCGTCAGGTCGATGGTTTGTGTCTCGGCTTCGGCAGCAGCGCGGCGCAGGATGTCGCGGGATTCGTCGAGCCGTGCTTCAGTGGCCTGCTTGAGCGCGTTGAGCTGTTGCCCAAACGCCCGGCGGTCTTCGGGCGCGACCTCCCGGATCTTTTTGAACAGGTTGGTGATGCTTCCGCTTTTCTGGCCGAGGTATTTGATGCGGAACGTTTCCACTTCATCCTCGGTGGCGATGCGCTCGGCTTCCATTTCGCGGCGCAAGGCTTCAACGACGTCTAGCATGGGTCGGGGTAAAATGTGGTACAAAAAAAATCCCGCCAGGCCTGCGGGGCAGGGGCGGGATTAAAAGCGAACGCCGCGCATGCGCGACCGTTAACGCCCCTGGTGTGAAGGCGCAACGGTAAAAAATCGTTCATTCAGACGGCGGGTCATACGACGCAGGGTCTGGATCTATTTGGCGTGTTCGGCCACTTTGGCGAACGTGTCCGGGTCGTGCATGGCGAGATCGGCCAACACCTTGCGGTTCAGTTCGATGTCGGCCTTGCGGAGGGCACCCATCAGCTTGGAGTAGCTCACTCCGTTCAGGCGAGCGCCTGCGTTGATGCGCGTGATCCACAGGCGGCGGAACTGACGCTTCTTCTGGCGGCGGTCGCGGTAGGCGTACTGGAGGCCTTTCTCGACGGAGTTTTTGGCGATCGTGTAGATTTTGCTGCGGCTGCCCCAATAGCCCTTGGCCATGTTGAGGATCCGCTTGCGGCGGCTACGGGAGGCCACTCGATTTCGTGCGCGCGGCATAGTGTTAAATCAGTCTAGCGTTCGTCAGAAGGGTTAGCTGCCCAGCAGGCGCTTCATGCGCGGCTCGTCGGCGGCATCGACCAAGGTGTCGTGGCGCAGATTACGCTTCCGCTTCTGGTCTTTTTTCGTGAGAATGTGGTTGGCGAAGGCTTTCTTGCGTTTCAGGCGACCGGTGCCGGTCACTTTAAAGCGCTTTTTGGCTCCGCTGTTGCTTTTCATCTTGGGCATCGTGTTCCTCTCAATCTCTGCGCGTGTCCGGCCTGGCCGGAAGAGCTAAAAAAAGAGGCGTTCCGAAGTGGATCGCCCCTTAGGCTACAAGCAATGTTGAGCTTCGCATAATACGACCGGGCGGCGTAGCGAACAAGCCTTGGCGCTCATTCGATCCGGTGAGGTAGGGAATTTACCGTGAAGTCAGGGTAGTTCGGTGGGAGTCACAGGTTTTTCAGGTCCGCAGGTCACAGATCTGGGAGCTGGGTACGCCCCATGCCTCATTCCCTAAACGCTCTCGTTCCCCTACCCTCAATCCGCTTCCCACACCGTCACTTGTGCTTTGCTGGTGCCAAAATCGTTGTCATCCGGCGACCTTCCATGCGGGGAGCTTGGTCAATCTTGGCGACATCCTGAAGCTCTTCAATAAACTTTTTGAGCATCTCCATGCCTTGGTCCTTGTAGATAATATCGCGCCCACGGAACTGGACATAGGCCCGTACCTTGTTGCCGTCTTCGAGGAAGCCGCGGGCGTGGCGGGTCTTGAAGTCGAAGTCGTGGTCGTCGGTGCGGGGGCGGAACCGAACCTCCTTCAGTTGGGCATGGTGCTGCTTTTTGCGCTGCTCTTTTTCCTTTTTCTGCTGCTCGTACCGGTACTTCCCGTAGTCCATGATTTTGCAAACCGGCGGATCCGCTTTCGGTGCAATTTCTACGAGGTCCAGTTCCTGTTCGCGCGCCATGGCGAGCGCTTTTTCAATCGGGTAAATACCGTGGTTTCCCCGGGGGTCCACAACGCGTACTTCGTGCACGCGGATTTCTTCGTTAATACGGGTACGTTCGTTTGCGATGGTGATTCTCGTTTTGGTTCGGATGATAAGAAAAGGGTTTGGTGATCGTGGTTACGAGCGAATGCGCGTATAAAATACGGCTAAATTTAAATAAATCGCCTGCGAGCAGGTTTCCGTAGCGGATGACAAAACGAAAGGTTAGGCTGTTTGCTCCGTCAAGCCTTTACGCTGGCGGTCAATTTCGTCGTTGATCCGGGCGATAAAATCGGCGAGCGGGGCGGCACCCTGGTCACCCTCACCATGTTTGCGGACAGCGACGGCCCCTTGCTCCTGTTCGCGTTTGCCCACAACGAGCATGTATGGGATCTTTTGCATCTCGGCCTGGCGGATTTTGTATCCGACGGTTTCGTCACTGGCGTCTACGTGGATGCGGAGCCCGGCGTCTTGTAGCGCTTGGCCGACTTCGGCAGCGTAGGCGTTGAAGTCTTGCCCAATCGGCAACACGCGAACCTGCACGGGTGCAAGCCACGTGGGAAAGTTGCCGCCGCAGTGCTCAATCAGCACGCCGATGAACCGCTCCAGCGAGCCGAACGGGGCCCGGTGGATCATGGCGGGGCGGTGCTTCTGGTCGTCCGCGCCAATGTACCACAGGTCGAAGCGCTCAGGCAGGTTGTAATCAAGCTGCACGGTGCCGAGCTGCCACTCTCGTTTCAAGGCATCTTTGACCATAAAGTCGAGCTTGGGGCCGTAGAAGGCAGCCTCGCCCGCTTCTTCCACAGCGTCCAGCCCCATTTCGGCAGCGGCTTCGCGGATGGCTTGCTCAGCGGCATCCCACTGGGCCGGTTCGCCGACGTATTTGTCGGGGTTGTTTTTATCGCGCAGCGAAATCTGGGCCTTGAAGTCGTCGAACGACAGGGCGCGCAGCACCGTCAGCGTCAGGTCGATGACGTTTTTGAACTCGTCCTTGACCTGTTCGGCGGTGCAAAAGATGTGGGCGTCGTCCTGTGTAAAGCCGCGCACGCGTGTCAGGCCGCCCAACTCGCCGCTCTGTTCATACCGATACACAGTGCCGAACTCGGCGTAGCGGATGGGCAGGTCGCGGTACGAACGCGGTTTGTCGGCGTAGATCTGCGTGTGGTGTGGGCAGTTCATCGGCTTGAGGAGATAGCCATCTTCTTCCACGCCGTCGCCGCCTTCATCTAGGAGCATCGGGGGGAACTGGCTTTCCTTGTAATACGGATAGTGCCCGCTGGTGCGGTACAACTCCAGCCGTCCGATGTGCGGGGTGATGACGGGCTCGTAGCCGCGCCGCACCTGCTCCTCTTTGAGGAATTCCGCCAGCGTCTCGCGCAAGACCGCGCCTTTGGGAAGCCACATCGGTAGGCCAGGGCCAACCTTGGCGTTGAAGGTGAACAACTCCAACTCTTTGCCCAACTTGCGATGGTCGCGCTGGCGGGCCAGTTCGAGCATCTCCAGGTACTCGGTCAACTCCTTCTGCTTGGGGAAGGTGATGCCGTAGAGGCGCGTAAGCTGCGGGCGTTTCTCATCGCCGCGCCAATACGCCCCGGCGATGTTCAGGATTTTGGCGGCCTTGATGGGCTTCGTCGACGGAATGTGCGGCCCACGACACAGGTCCACGAAATCGCCCTGCTGGTAAAACGTGATCGTTCCGTCTTCCAACTCGCTGATGAGTTCCAGCTTGTAGTCGTCGCCTTTCTCCGTGAAGTATTTAATCGCCTTCTCTTTCGAGACCGGGCGGCGTTCGTAGCGATTGTCCTGCCGCGCCAACTCCTTCATCTTCTGCTCGATCTTGGGCAAGTCCTCTGCTGTCAGCTTGCGGTCGCCAAGGTCCACATCGTAATAAAACCCGTTTTCGATGGCAGGGCCGATGCCGAACTTAACGCCCGGAAACAGTGCTTCGAGGGCCTCGGCCATGAGATGCGCCGACGAGTGCCAGAACGTCGATTTGCCTTCCTTGTCGCGCCACGTCAGGATTTCTACCGTCGCATGTTCGTCGATGGGGCGGTGCAGGTCGCGCACCTCGCCATTGACTTTGATTGCGAGGGCGTTGCGGGCGAGGCCCTCCGAGATGCGGGCCGCCACGTCGTAGCCCGTCACGCCGGACAGGTGCTGGTGGACGGAGCCATCGGGAAGGATGATGTTTATCGAGTCGATCATGGAAAGGAAGGTTCTGGGAGTTTCGGCCAGCGCGGGCGTCAACAAAAAAAGCGCCCGCAACGGTGTGGGCGCTTCAAATAAACGAGATAACGGCGCGCAGATGATGCGCCCTCCAGGTCCGGGCTACCGATGGTAGCAAGGCACGCCGTGCGTCGTGCACGTTCGGGTGAAGAAGTAGGACCGGAGGTTCATCGGGGTGTATCTGCTGTTGAAGTGGGTCCTGGCAGATTCGAACTGCCGACCTCTACGATGTCAACGTAGCGCTCTAACCAACTGAGCTAAGGACCCTTTGGCGACTCTCGCAAAACGGGCACGCAATATATCGTGCTGCCGCAGCGGATGTCAAGCGCGTAAACGATGAAGGTACGGGGGCGTTCGCGCTTCATGGAAACTTGAACGGGGGGCTCCGTCGTTCGGTTGCGCCTCGTTTTTGTTGTTTGATGCCTATGCCACACTCCGACCCGCTTTTTCCCACTCCTGCGCAGACCGCCCACCTGATTCGCACCCGGCGCACCATCCACCTGTTCAAGCCCGAGCCGCCGCCCCTCGACGTTTTGAAAAAAGGGTTGGCATTGGCGCGCTGGGCACCGAACCACCGCCTGACGGAGCCGTGGCGGTTTTATCTGCTGGGCGAAGAAACCCGTGCGGCCATCGCCCACCTCAACGCGGATCTGGTCACGGAGGCACGCGGCGAAGCGGCGGGGCGCAGCAAGCGCGAACGCTGGCTTTCGATTCCAGGCTGGCTGGTGGTGACCGCACAGCGGAGCGACGACCCATACCGGGACAGCGAGGA
Source organism: Rhodothermia bacterium (assembly GCA_030428385.1). Classification (GTDB taxonomy): domain Bacteria; phylum Bacteroidota; class Rhodothermia; order Rhodothermales; family JAAAOL01; genus JAUIDY01. The sequence continues at coordinate 38,475 of JAUIDY010000033.1, forward strand.
TTATGCGGCCACCTGCTGCGCGGTGCACAACCTGCAACTCTACCTGTGGAGCCATGGCATTGGCACCAAATGGACAACAGGTCCTGTCACGCAAGAGCCACGCTTTTTCGAACTCTTGGCCATCGACTCCGAAGTCGAGCGGTTGGTGAGCCTGCTGTGGTACGGCTATCCCGCCGAGGTGCCACAAACCGAGCGCAAGCCGCTGGAGGAGGTGTTGGTGGTGTGCCCGTGAGGAGATTACTCAAGAGCGAAGGTGGGGATCATGATCTGGTTTATCGTTCTTTTGGATCAAGCCAAAAGAACCAAAAGATCAAGGCTCCACCAAAATCGGCTGACGCTGCGCTGCGGGAGCGGCACAACTTCAAACTCGCTGCGCTCAGACAGGAAGTTGCGCTTGTCGCTCCCTCTGCTTCGCGTCCGAGACGCCGATTTTGCTAAGGCCGTTTTCTGGATTTAAAACCGAACCTGTAGCTGGGCCGTGGGCGCAGTGGCACCACGGGCAGGTGGGGCGACGGAGAGGGAGACGTTGGCGGCGTTAGAGCGGCGGGCGGCGCGGGCGGCCATAAAGCCGGAGAGCAGCCGGTTGGTTACCAGCGTGGCGATGAGCAGCGTGCGGCGGTTGCGGAAGCGGTCGGCTTCATCGCGCAGGTCGCGGTAGCGCTGGAAGTCGTCCTCGGTGGCCCAGGCCCACTGAAACGTGGCGTCGTCCACATAACTCAGGTCGTCCCAGGCTCGGTTGCGCAGTTGTGTTTCGAGGTATTCGTCGGACGAGCGGTAGGTGGCGAGTTCGAGGAAAAAGCGGCGGTCTTTGCCCTCAATTAGGGCATCGGCGCGGGTGGCAGCGAGCGACTCAAAGCTCTCGACGGTGCTGGTGTGGCGGGCGTCGGTAACAAAAATGCTGGTCCAGAATCCTGCTTCGGCGAGGGCGAATGCCGAAGCCCCGCCGTCCCAATCGCCGTGGTGCGCATAGCGATGCCCGAGACCCGGCACGAGCAAACTCAGCGCAAAGGCATTCTTCGGCGAACGATGGGGCCGTTCAACGGTATCTTGCGCCTGCGCGGTGGGCACAAGCATCAGTAGCAGAAAAAGTGTTGCGGCGTATCTGGGAATGAAACGTGAAAAGTGAAAAATGAGGAAGCTAAGAGTCATCGTTAAGAGTCAGAAATAAATAGTGCTTTTGAGGTGCGATATTCTACGTTTTAAGCAACGACGCTTGTATACGAGTTCACGTTTTACGTCTTCACGTTTCACGCCGTCGCATCAAATACAAGGACCGTTAACAAGTTTCATGGAATTCAGCCTGCACCATGCCCATCCGTGGGACGTCACACCCAAAGAAGCCATGGCCATCCAGCGCGATCTGGCGGGCCATGTGCAACAGACACCGCTGGCCGGTCCTGTCGAAACCATCGCGGGAATCGATGTAAGCATTCGCGGCAATTTGGCGCAAACGGCCATCGCCGTCATCCGGTTGTCGGATCTGGCGCTGATCGATCAGGTGATCTACCGTGCCGCTGTGCCGTTTCCGTACGTGCCGGGGCTGCTCAGCTTCCGCGAGATGCCGGTGATTCTGCCTGCGCTGGAAAAACTCACCGTCCGCCCCGATGTGCTAATGACCGACAGTCAGGGACTGGCCCACCCGCGCCGGTTCGGACTCGGCTGCCACCTCGGCGTGATGCTCGACTGGCCCACGCTTGGCGTTGCCAAAAGCCTTTATGTGGGAAAACATGACGAACTCGGCATCGAAAAAGGCCACCGCGCTGATTTGATAGACAAAGGCGAAGTGGTGGGCGTGGCACTGCGCACCCGCCCCAACGTCAAACCCGTTTATGTCAGCGTTGGGCATCGCATCACGCTGGATGAAGCCGTGGCGTTGGCGCTCCGCTGCGCACCGAAATACAAGATCCCTGAGCCGACGCGGCAGGCGCATGTGCTGAGTCGGTACGAGGAATGAGGAGGTTGTAGGGAATGGGGGATAGCCAGTAGGGAATCTTGAATGACGCGCCGCAAATGACGCAATGAAGCGAGTATAGCAAGCCCCCAGACCTGCCAGATCTGTGACTAATCAAGCCTCAAAACGCCACGCGCATCCGCACGTTAATCGTTCGCGGCGTGAGGCGGGTGGGAATGCGTTCCCAGATGCCTTCGCGGTTGGGGAGCCACGAATACGCCACCGTGTTGGTCATGTCGAAGATGTTAAGTAGTTCGGCAGTGAACTCAAGGCGGACGGGGCCGTTAGGCCCGCGTTCGGTGAGGGTGAGCAGTTTGGTCGCACCTAGGTCCACACGGCGATATTCGGGGTAGCGGGCGGAGAACCGCTCGCCGGGGATCTGCTGCACGATGTTGCCGATGCGCTCGCCGGGGATGGGCGGGGTGTACGGAAGCCCGGTGCCGAAAAACGCCGCCATGTGCAGCTTCCACGTGGGATCGGTCGGGATGTAGTCCTGCACAAAGAGCGAAAACGTGTGGCGCTGGTCGGTTGGGCGCGGAATGATACCTGCGGTGAAGGTGTCCTCAAATGACGGCAGAAAATCTTCGCGGGCAACGAGGAAACCGTAGTTAACCCAGCTTTCGAGGCCGGGCACGAACTCGCCGCGCACCTGGAGGTCAAGGCCGTAGACGTAGCCGTCGGCGTCATTCTCGCCGGAATAATTAACGCGGACGTTCTCGACGGTGTAGGAGATGACGTTGTCGAGGGCTTTGTAAAACGCCTCGCCGCGCAGGTAAAAGCGCCGCCGGGGCAAGAAATACTCGGCCCCAACCACTGCCTGAATGGACCGCTGCGATTTTAAATCACGGTTCAGCGCGTCGTTGATGGCCTGACCGGGAATCGGGCTGCCGCGCAACTCACGGTACGTCGGCTGCTGGTAGTAGAGGCCAATGGCACCCGTCAGCGTCAGCAATTCGGTGCGGCGGTAGCGGGCCGAGACCCGCGGGGAGACGGTCCATTCATCGTTGAACGAGAAATAATCCGTGCGCAGCCCGGTTGTCACGATGAGGCGATCCGTGGTGGGCAGGGCGTCGAACGTGTGCTGGACGTACGCCCCGGCCTGCGTAGCGGTAAAGGTGGCGTTGTCTTTCAGGCTGTCCACCACCACCCGCACGAAGTCGCCGTCGAGGGCGCGGCCCTGTATGATGGTGTGTTCGTCCAACTGGTCGTCGAACTGCAACTGCCGGACCTGCCAGCCACCTTCCCACGCATGACGCTGCTGGGTGAAATAATAGCGTCCCTGCCCCGTCCACGAGGTCACGTCCACGCGGTTGTCGGCGCGTTCTTCCTGTGAGGCACTGCCGCGTGGAAACTTGCCTTCCTCGGAGTCGGGGTCGCTGTTGGGGTCGATCTGATAGATCACCGACGAACCGCGCAGTAGGTATTCCTCGGTCTCCTCGGTGCCGTAAAACGAGCCGTCATGCGCCATCCGAAAGCGCGGCGAAAACTGGCTTGAAAGCCGCAGTCCGGCGAACTGCGTTGCGTAGCTGTCGGTCTCGCGGCTGGCGTCGTCGTAGTTAACAAACACCGAGCGCAGGTCGGACGGCGTGTTCGGGTCCGCGCTGATGACGCCGAAGAATGTCTGCCGTGCCCTAGGATCGAGGTCAAACACATGGTCGGCCCAGATGCCGACGGCTTCGAGTTCATGCCCCGGTGCCAGCCGGTAGCCCACAAGGGCCTGCACATCGGTGTAGTCGGGGCGGTAGTTGCCCTGTAGCTCCTGCGTACTGAAAAATCGCCGCGCCCGCGCCTTGCGCACGCCCACGTTCCACCCCAGCCGCCCGCCAAGGGCCGAGGCGCTGGCGTTGGCTCCGGCGTCGAGCAGCGAGGCGTAGGCGGCTCCCCGCAGCGACTGGTTTTCGGGACGGGCGTATTGCACCTCTAGGGCCGACGACAGCTTGCCGCCGTAGCGCGCTGGGAAGCCGCCGGTGTAGAGCGTCACGCGCTCGGCGAGATCTGGGTTAAACAGGCCTAGTCCTTCCTGCTCGCCCTGGCGCGGGCGAAACGGCATAAACACCTCAAAGCCGTTGATGAAGATCAGGTTTTCGTTGAAACCGCCGCCGCGCACCGAGTACTGGTTCGAGAGTTCGTTGTTGGTCGCCACACCCGGCAGCGATTTGAGCGCCTGAAAGCCTTTAAACGGCGTGGGGATATTGCGCACTTGTTCCGGCGTCATCTCGTGGACGCCCGCTTCGGAAGGTGCGGCGCTTTCTTCGACGGTCACCTCGCCCAGTTCAAGCACGGCGGGGACGAGGCGGACATTGTATTCCAAGGTGGCATCGCGGCGGACGGTGAGCGAGTCGGTGTGCGGCTGAAAACCCACGGCAGAGAAGCGCAGCAGGTACGATCCGGCGGGGATGCGGAGGGCGAAGGTGCCCGCGTCGGTGGTGGCCGTGCCGTAATTGGTGCCGTCGACGAGCACCGTCACGCCCGGCAGCGGCGCGCCAGAGTCGGCTTCGGTGACGCGGCCTTCCACATTGCCCCAACCCTGTGCCCAGGCGGTACCCGGAAGCAGCACACATCCAATCAGAAAAGCGAAAAAGCGACCCATGCCACGCACTACGGCTTTGTTTTTTGCGTCGGTGAAGCGCGTTGATGACATCAACAAGCGTCGTAGCGAAATGCGATGCGAGGCGGTGTATTGGTTCAGTCGAAAAGTGGAGTCCCTAAAAACGCAGGGTTGAAGCGCACGTTCCGGCAAGTTCAGACCCCCAGCCAACCGAGCGTGTATACAAGGTACAGTTCTGCATATGGCACAACGAGCCCAAACGCCATGCCTGCCATCACCTGTGCCCACGAATGCACCCGGGCATGCACCCGCGCCCACATCACCAGCGGGATGAGCAGCGCACAGGCGAGTACCAGCGTTGGCGTCAAAAAGCCCGTGCTCGCAGGCCATTCGATTTGCCGCACAAATGCCAGCATAACGACAAACCCGGCGATGGCGGCGCTGTGAATCGAAATTTTCCAGCGGGACGTGATGGTGGTGAGCACCAGCGTGTTAACGATATGGCATGCTATCACCGCAACAAGCAGTGCGCTGCCAGTCCCGCCAAGCGCAGCCACGATGCCCAGCGCTACCGCATACGAAGCCACGCCCACAAGAAACGGCGTCGTCCGCCGCGAACGGTCGCGGATGTCGAGCGAGCGGGCGCGTCCCGTGCGCACCATCCACACCACATAGCCGAGCGGTACCAGCGCGAAGAACACCACGCCCAGCCCCACGGCACGCGTGACCTCACTCGCCGTTGCGCCCACATGCACCAACGCCAGCCCGAAAAAGATAGGAGGCAGGATTAGCGGACTGATGACATACGCCACCGCCAGCGCCAACCCGTAGCTGAGGGAAGGGACAAGAGGGAGGGGGGAAGCCGGTGGTTGGGAGGCAGGCATGGTGGCTTCGGCGGGGCGAGGTGCCAGAAGATCGTTCTTGGGGTGCCGAGATGAAAGGCAGGGTGGAGGTTGTGGTCGGTGGTGTCTTGCGGCGTAATTTTTGAAGCCTAGGAGACACCATACATCCAATGCTGCCAGATGCGGCGAAAGACGCCATTCCAGCATCGGGGCTTGGATACAGAACCGTACACCGTGTCCATCCAACCGCTCACATCATGCAACACCGAGCCTGTGTTCTATTTGTCCTTCTCCTCGTTACAGGGTGCACGCCCACTGCCGAAGTAGCCTGGCTTTCCGAGAGCACGTACACGCCGCTGGAAGCCAACCAAGCCATTCGTCTTACTACCGGTGATCTTGATGAAGCCTACGAAGAGATGGCCATCATCACCGTATGGGCCGAGCGAACCTTTAAGGAGCGCAATGTGCTGGAGAAACTCAACAAACTATTGCGCATGGAGGCCCGCACCCTTGGCGCGGACGCCGTGGTGCGGATCGACTATGAGATGCAAACGTCGACTGGCGAGGCCGACCTCAAGCAATCCGCCACCGGCACCGCCGTACGCACCACAAGGCCCTAGCCCCAAACGCCCACACCCAGCCTAATACGCCCGCGCAAACACCACTCGCTGCGCTGACGGCTTGCCTGTTAGCATGTCCACGCCGGGTTCATTCGAGCCGAGCGCTTCGGCTTCGTCGGGCATCGGGATGCAGCGGATCGTGGCTTTGGTTTCTTCCTTGATGCGGGCTTCGGTTTCGTCGGTGCCGTCCCAGTGTGCCAGCACAAAGCCGCCCTTGTCGTCGAGTACGGCTTTGAAGTCGTCGTACGAATCGACTTTGGTTGTTTGTGCGGTGCGGTAGGCGAGGGCGCTGTCGAACAACCCTTGCTGGATCTCGCCCAGCAAGCCGCTGATGCGGTCGGCGAGACCCTCTTGTGGAACGCCTTCTTTGGTTTTGGTGTCGCGGCGGGCCAGTTCGATGGTGCCGTTTTTAATGTCGCGGGGGCCGAGGGCGAGGCGAATCGGGACGCCCTGCACTTCGTACTCGTTAAACTTCCAGCCCGGACGCTGCGACTCGCGGGCGTCGAGCTTCACGCGGATACCAGCGTCGCGTAGCTCTCGCTCGATCCGCTCGGCGGCTTCGAGGACTTCAGTTTTGGCATCGCCGCGCCAGATCGGGACGATGACGACCTGCGTCGGCGCGAGCTTTGGCGGGAGGACAAGCCCCTGGTCGTCGGAGTGGGTCATGATAAGCGCGCCGATGAGCCGCGTGGAGACGCCCCACGAGGTCGCCCACACGTATTCGAGCGCGTTGTCTTTGTTCTGGAACTGGCAGCCGAACGCCTTCGCAAAGTTCTGCCCGAGAAAGTGGCTCGTCCCGGCCTGTAAGGCCTTGCCATCCTGCATCAGCGCCTCGATGCAGTACGTCTCCACGGCCCCGGCAAAACGCTCGCTGGCCGTCTTGATGCCGCGAATGACCGGCGTGGCCATGAAGTCTTGCGCAAAGGTGGTGTACACATCCAGAATCTTGAGCGTCTCCTCCACGGCTTCGGCTTCAGTGGCATGGGCGGTGTGGCCTTCCTGCCACAGAAACTCCATCGTGCGGAGGAACAGCCGTGTGCGCATCTCCCACCGGACGACATTCGCCCACTGGTTGATCAAGATCGGGAGGTCGCGCCAGCTTTGAATCCACTTGCTGTACGTGTCCCAGATGATCGTCTCGCTGGTCGGGCGCACGATCAGGTTTTCTTCGAGGCGCGAGGCGGGATCGGGCACCACGCCTTTTTCGTCATCCACCATCAAGCGCGAGTGGGTGATGACGGCGCACTCTTTGGCAAACCCTTCGACGTGCTGTGCTTCCTTGGCGAGGAACGACTGAGGGATGAAGACCGGGAAGTAGGCGTTTTCGTGGCCCGTGGCTTTGAACATGCCATCAAGCGCGGCCTGCATGTTTTCCCACAGCGCGTAGCCGTTGGGACGGATGATCATGCAGCCTCGCACCGGCGAGTAATCCGCTAGCTTGGCCGCCTTTACAATGTCGATATACCACTGCGAGTAGTCGTCTGCCCGGGTCGTGATCGCGTCAGCCATAGTGTACAGTCAGTGATAGGTTTAGCGTACAGTCAAAAAAGTCAGGCGCTATTTACGCGCCAGAGCGAAGAAAAAAGCAGGTCGGCGCGGTATTTGTTGCTTCTTCAAGACAGCTTAACCACGCATTCCCCAGCCGCTGTTACACGAAGGCTACTCGGCGCGGCTTATTAGGGTGAAGGCGTTGTGCGCAAGGGCAGCCAATATACCCGCTCGGGTGGCTGTTTCCAAAGCAACCTCGCCAAACCCAACCTCGCTGGTAACCATTTACGGGTGGCTGCGTTAGCTACTTGCTTGAGGCGCAAGCCCACCACTTTTTGACTTGTTGTTTGCCATGAACCGATTGCCTGACATTCGTTCTCTCCACACTCCCTCGCGGTTCACTTCGCTGTTGTTGACGGGGGTGCTGGTGTTTAGCCTGACGGGCTGTTATACCCAACTCGCCAGTACAGACCGCGACTACTACGACTACCGCGCCGAGGAGGTGTATGCCGAAGAGCAGCAGCCCCTTGATTATGTCGTTGAAGACGGCGGGGCGTATGGCGACAGCGTGGTGGTGAACCGGTATTATTACGAAGACGACTACTACGAATCCGACAACTACCGTCCGTACAGCTACGCCCGCTACTTCGGTCGCTTCTACTACGACCCGTGGTACCATGATTACTACACCCCGGCGTATTACGACCCGTGGTACTATGGTTCTTCGTTCTCGGTGAGCCTGCACTTTGGCGACTCTTACTATGGGCACTACTACGACCCGTGGTATTATGGAAGCTGGTATCGTCCCTATCATTACAACAGTTGGTACACGTGGTGCCCGCCGCGCTATGCCTACTACTACCACTACCGCCCGCACCACTATAATTCCTACTATGGTGGGTATTACACCGGGTACTACGGTGGCGGCTATTACGGCTACTATGGAAATAACGGCACCGTACGGCGCATACGTGGAAACTATGGCGCGCGCGGAAGCACCGTCGGGCGGTATGCCACGGCCCGCGACACCCGCAGCGGCGCACGCGGAACAAGTACACGGGGCAGCGCCACCTATGGCAGCAGCCTGGATCGTTTCCCGGATGACCAGCGCGTAGGCCGCAGCGCCACGCGGTCGAGCAGCGGCGTCGCCAAAGACCGGGGCACCACGACACGGACCACCGAACGCGGCACCGTCAGCCGAGGCACCACGACGCGGAGCACGACACGAAGCACCACCAGCCGGGGCACAACTACGAGTCGGGGCAACACCGCCCGCTCGTCGGGCGACCGCAGCAGTTCGGGCACGACGACGCGCTCCACGCAAGATCGCAGCACGACCCGTTCGACAACCCGTTCTTCTTCGGGTAGCAGTCGTAGCACGACGCGCTCTTCTGGTTCCAGCACCCGATCTTCAGGCACGTCGACCCGTTCCTCGGGCTCCTCAACGCGTTCTTCGGGCACGTCAACCCGCTCTTCGGGTTCGTCCTCCCGCTCGTCGGGCAACCGCAGCACCACGCGTTCGTCGTCTGGTTCTTCCAACCGTTCCTCGGGGTCGAGCAGCCGCTCGTCCTCGCGCGGTAGCGGCAACGATGGGGTCTCGAATTACAGCACCTACGACAGCCGCACAGGGCGGACCTACGACCGCAACGGCCTGTTTACGCGTCCCGACCCGCAGGGCTCGTCTTCGATAGACAACGGGCGGAATTCAACGTTGCGCACCGCGCCGTCTTCCACGCGCCGCGCCATCGAAGCCAACAACGCCGCCCGCGCACGGCGTTCCAGCGAACAAGCCCGGCAGGCGCCGCGCACGACCCAGCCGTCGCAGCGGGCCACCTCGCGTCCGGCACCGCGCCCGCAACCGCGTCAGGCCGCGCCTTCTTCGTCACGGGTACCTTCCAACCGCAGTTATTCACCGAGCCGCTCTTCTGGTTCGAGCAGTCGCGCCACTTCGTCGCGTTCCTCTGGTTCTAGCAGCCGTGCCACTTCGTCCCGCTCGTCAGGGTCTAGCAGCCGCGCTACGTCGTCACGTTCGTCGGGATCGAGTAGCCGTGCCTCGTCTTCGCGCTCGTCAGGCTCGAGTAGCCGCAGCAGCGCCCGTTCGTCCGGGTCGTCGTCGCGTTCGTCGAGCAGCCGCTCCAGCGGGCGCAGCAGCAGCCGTCGCGGCAACTAAGCTTTTTTTGACATCGTCCTGTGTGGTTAACGGGAAAAGCCCGTGCAACGCGCGTGTGCGGGCTTTTCTTGTGCCCAATCGCCACGCCCCATCGCTGAAAACAACCGCTTTTTGCAGATATCGCTATGACTAAACGCCATAAAACCTACCGCCTCAGCGCGCTATTGCTGATGCTGATGGTGCCGTTCTGGGTGCCCACCGCGCAGGCGCAGACTGCCGAAGACGCCATCCGTTTCACTGAGCGTTTCCCCGCTACGGGGGCACGCATGATCGGGATGGGCGGGGCCGGGGGTGCTGGCATTGCCGACCCCTCCGCGTTTTTCACCAACCCAGCTGGTCTCGGCTACTTCCGCTCGTCGCTGTTCTCGGGTTCGCTCAACACGTTTGCGACCACCGACGAGGCGTTTTCTCCGGCCTTCAACACCACGTTCGACAGCGATGGCAGCGCCACGCAAATTGGCAATATTGCGTACATCTACAAAGCGCCCACGCGCCAGGGCTCACTGGTGATTGGCGGGGCCTTTAATCAGGTCAGCAGCTTCGAGCGCGACTTGTTTATTCAGGGGCTCAACAACCAGAGTTCGATCACGACGACGTTCCTGCCCTTCAACGACGAGTTCGCCATCGACAACAACGGCAATGCGGACCTGCTCAACGATTACGCCTTTGCCGGTTTTTTGGGCGGGGCCATCGAGTATTTCCCTGAGTTCTTAGAGGAAGATCCCAACGCCTACCCATTCCTCGAAGCCGTCACACCGGGGACGACGATTGAACAGACATCCTCCGTGATCGAGGAAGGACGCATGAACGAACTCAGCCTTGGCGGGGCCGCCGAAGCCACGCGCGGTGTGATGGTGGGCGTGTCGGCGAACCTTGTCTTTGGGCAGTATGACCTGCTGAACACCTTCGAGGAAGTGGATGTCAACAACGAAAACCGACCCGAAGATTACACGGTCATTACGGGCAACGGCCTGCTGGAAGGTTTTGACGCCTTTGAGGCGCGGCAGACGCTGGAAACCGATCTGGTGGGTGTCAATCTGCGGGCGGGAGTCTCCGGGCAGGTGGCCGACGACGTGCGTGTGGGCGTGACCATCGAGACGCCCACGTATTACGAGGTGGAGGAGCAATTCACCACCGAATACACCACCTTCTTCGACTTCGGCGGCGACCTGTCGTTTGGCCTTGATCCCGACGACTCGTTTGGGAACGGTGAGTTTGACTACACCATTACCACGCCGTGGCGGCTGGGTGCCGGCATAGGCTTCGACGCGGACGACTTCTCGGTGATGGCCGATGTGGAGTTTGTCGACTGGAGCGAACTCGAACTCGACGCCGACATCGACCGGGCGCTTGTCGACTGGGTTCTGGAGCGCCTCGCCAAGCGCGCCGGGCGGTATGTACACGATCGTCCCGCTCACCGCGTACTCAGCCGCGGCGCCGTCCGGGACGAGCGCGGCGTCTACCACAACGGGGAACTCGAAGCGCACGACGCCGTCGATCGGCGCGGTGGC
>JAUIDY010000182.1 GCA_030428385.1 Rhodothermia bacterium
GATTTTATTGTACCTTGCCTTTGTGCCGGCTGAAACGGTACATCAATTTCTTGTCACAATGCAAGCGCCTGTAGAGGTCAATCGTACGCAATTCCTAAAGAAAGAGTGATGCGCCAAACAAACCCCAATCTACACACCTGTAGGTTTGGGGACAATTGCAACCCGCCGGATTAATCATCAGGGGCGGGGTGTGCAAAAAAACATCCGCACGGAACGGGGGTAAATCAGGGGCCGTACTACTAAATTCTGACCCGCTGCTCTCATCAGGGTTAACCCTTTTAGCCACTATTTTCAGGTAGAGTCATGAAGCGTATTGTTACGGCGTTGTTGGTCGGTATGCTGGGTGTAATGCCCGTTGCAGCGCAGTCCTTGCAAAAAATGGAACTGCAACAGGTGACCCCCGCCGATCAGCCGTATGTGATCCATGTGTCAGACTGGTTGGCACAGCAGCCCGCCGCCAAACAGGCCGTCGCCGAGTATCACCGTCTGAAAGCCGCTGGATTGCTTCCCACGCCGAACAAAACGACGCAAGATCCGCAGATTGGCGATCAGGAGACGTTTAAGGTGTTCAACTTTGAAACGGGAGCAACCGACAACATTAATTTTGAACTCCGTGTGATCAATGATCGGTTTTACATCTGGCTGGAGGTGGGCAACCCGGCCGTGACCGAAGACCACATGGCCGAACTGACGCGGCTGATGGCGGACGAGACACCAGAAAACTCGTTCGATCCCACCAAAGGCATCGTCGAACTCGACGAAGATATCTTTGGCGATCCGCCGGATGTGGATGGCGACGGACGCACCGACGTGCTGTTTCTCGACATCCGTGACAACTACGACCCGTTGCTGGACAACTTTGGCTTCATTGCGGGTTTTGTGACGGGAAGTGATCTGACAAATGTCGGCAACGCGCGCGACATCCTCTACCTTGATACGTCGCCGTCCTTAACAAGCAATGGCGGTGGGTTTGAAACCATCGGTTCCACGGCCATCCATGAATACCAGCACCTGATTCATCTCAACTATGATACCGGAGAGCTGTCGCTGGTGAATGAAGGGCTTTCCGAATGGTCGGAGGTGGCCGCGGGGTTTGAGGGACGGACCATCAACTACCTTGGAAGCCCGTTGACCTACAATGTTAATTTGCTGCGCTGGTCGGGCAACAGCGATCCCCGCGTCTTCGAGGATTACCAGCGTGGTGGGCTGTTCTCCACCTATATGGCAGAGCGCATGGGGGTGATGGGAGCGGGGGCGATCACCCGGTCGGCCCTGACCGGCGTGTCTGGGTATGTACAGGCGCTTAATGATCTTGGCACGGGGTTGACGCTGGAAAGTGTCCTTGCCGATTTTCACGTGGCCAACTATGTGAATGATACCAGCGTAGATCCTCGTTATGGCTACACCTACCCACAGCGTGTGGGTGTGCAGGTGACGCCGATGGCCATCATCGATGGGCGGACCGCTTCGGAAACGCCCAGTGCTTCGACCAACGTAGCCCCAGGTGCGGCCCAGTACATCGTGTGGACCAACGTGTCCGACTTTGAGCTATCGGTTAATGTGACTGCGGGCAATCCCGCCAACTCGGCGGCCCGTCCGCATGTGGTGCTCACGCAAAATGGGCAGATGACGGTGCAGCCCGTGGCGTTGCAGGCCGACCCACATGGGTTCAATGGCGACTATAGCAGCATTGCGCTGGTCATCCCCAACACCGACCCCGGCGGTACCTTTGAAAACATTCGTTATGGCGCGATGTGGGCCAATGAGGAGACGTTTACAGCAGAAAGTGTGGAGTATGACAACGGGCAAGCCCGCGACTTTGTCCTGAGTGGCGGTGCCGAACTGTTGACGCGGTTCGATAATCCTTCTCCTGGTTTTGGTTTTCTGTCACGCGCTTCCGTTGGCGTCTATTATTACAGTCAGTTTGGCAATCCGGAGGCACCTCCACCAAGTGCGCCGCGTGACTTTGTGTTCAACATTCGCGCCGTAGCAGAAGATGGAACGCCCGGCGATGTGCTGTTTACCCAGACGCTTGAGGATGAGCGCGGGTATGCCGGGGTTACCTCCTTGGCGTTGCAGTTTGCCGACGTTGATCTGGCTGATTTTGCCGAGGAGATGAAAGACCTGCCCGACGCGTTCTTCATAGGTTTTCACGATACCGATCAGGCCAACGACGAAAACTCGATTATCATTGCCACCAGTCCATATTCGGTAGAGAGTCTGTCCTTTATTGGGCCAACGCAGAATGGATGGACTCCCCTGTGGAACATTGAACTCAGTGATGGCACGTCGCTCGAAAACACCGTGATACCGATTCGGGCCCATTTTCTGGTTTCGTCGCAGCCCGTTTCCAACGAAGACACGCCGGAGTTGCCGCAGCAGGTGGTGCTGGACCAGAACTACCCCAACCCGTTCAACCCCAGCACGTCGATCCGCTACGTGTTGCCGCAGGCGGGTGATGTGACGCTGACCGTGTATGATGTGCTCGGGCGTGCGGTGACGACGCTGTTCACCGGCGCGCAGCCCGCCGGGGCGCACACCGTCGAACTCGATGCCTCGGCGTGGGCCAGCGGGATGTATTTCTATACCCTCGAAGCAAACGACCAGCTACAGACGCGGCGTATGGTATTGCTGAAGTAGCAACCGCTTTTCATGGTCATCGCGAGGCCCAACGCGCCGTGGTGATCTCACCCCGTTTGCAATGCCAAGATGGACCGGGGTGAGATCACCACAGCTCCTGCGGAGCTTCGTGATGACGGTAAAAGCAAGCGGGCTCGTTCCTCTCGAACGCCCAACCCCTCCCACACCCCCAAAAAACCATCCCCAAACACCGCCTATGGCGCGGCTGATACAAACCGGCGACACGCCCGCCAAACGTCGTCATGCGCACATGCGCTCGTGTGCCGAAGTGCTGCGGCTGCTGGCCCAGCGCCCGGCCTTCGACGACGAAGCCAAGGACATGGCCGCCTTCCTCGTTTTTAACCTGCGCGACATCTACCAGATCATCGACGAGAGCGCGCAGGCGTGGGACGAGCGGGGCTACTGGCGCAAGGCCGAGAAGCTGCGCGACGACTGGCGGTGGACGCACCTTGCCGCCAAGGACCTCGACACGCTGATCCGCAAGCAGCGGTGGCAAGACGTGCCCGTGAAGCTCATCGAACTCGTCCCGCACTTCCAGAGCGTCACCGTTACCACCATCACTCGCGACGCCGACTGGTGGTGTGGGGCGCACCGGGCGTTGCTGCGGAAGGGCGGCTCATAACGAGACAGAAAAAACTTGGCATTTTGTTTGACAGTTAATCCAGTAACCGTTGTTGTGGTCGATAGCCCGAAGACGCTCCCATCGTGATCGACCGTTGCTGTTAACTGTAACCGCCGTGCTCATGGCCTCCCATGACTTGGTTCCTGCACCGGGCGTCTTGCTGATAGCGCCCCCCATGATGGCTGATCCGAACTTTCGGCGCACCGTGGTTTTGCTCTGCGAACACGGGCCGGATGGGAGCTTCGGGCTCATTCTCAATCGCCCCCTCGACCTCGAGCTGCGCGACATCCTGCGCGGCCTCTCTGGCGATGAACTCGTGTCGCTGGGCGGCCCCGTCCAACAAGACACGCTGCACTTCCTGCACCGCCACGGCACGCTTGCCGAGGCCATTCCTGTCATGGACGACATTTACTGGGGCGGGCACTTCGACAGCGTCAAGTCGATGATTCTGGCCGAACAGGTGACGCCGCAGGACATGCGCTTTTTCCTAGGATATGCCGGGTGGTCACCAGGCCAACTCGAAGATGAAATTGCCGACGGTGGATGGTTTGTAGCGCGTGTCAGCGGCGACCTGGTGTTCGACGATGCCCCGCAGAAACTATGGCGCAAGGTGCTCCGTGCCATGGGTGGCGAATACGCACTGCTGGCAAACTTCCCCGACGACCCACGCCACAACTAGCTCCCCTTCTTCCCAAAAAGGGTCTCACAAGTCGCCTTCTTGTGGGCGCAACAGGATTTCTTCTACCACCGTTCGGTCGCTTAATTTCCACAAATCAAGCACCGTGCGGGCGATGTCTTCGGCAGGCATAAACCGTTCGTCGGGCAAGTCGGTGCCGTCCCAGCTAGGCGTACGTGTGGCTCCGGCTAGCAGCGTCGTGACCCGGATTCCCTGGTTTTTTGTTTCCTCGCGCACGGCCCGGGCCAGCCCCAGCAACCCATGCTTGGCGGCACAATACGCCGCACCTCCCGGATACGCCCGAATCGATGCCACCGACGCCATAAAAAACAGGTGCCCCCGTTGCTCAGTCACCATCGCAGGCAACAACGCATGGGTCACGTAAAAGGCGCTGTTCAGGTTCACCTCTACCTGTTCCCGAAACACAGCCGGTGCCGTATCCAAGATAGAGCCGGGTTGAAACATACCTGCGTTGTTGACCAACACATCTGGCACACCCCATCGCGTCTGGATAGCCGCCGCCGTGTTGTCAACAGCTTGAATGTCGGTTACGTCGCACAGAAAAACGGCAGCTTCCGCCCCCTTTGCGCGACACGCTTCTGCGACCACGTTCAGTTTCTGCTCATTCCGCGAGACCAGCGCCAGGCGGGCATCCGGCTCAGCGGCGAACGCTTCGGCAATGGCCTGACCGATGCCCTGGCTGGCTCCGGTGATGACAACAGTTGGCATGTTTTAGGAAAGGGAGAGTGGAAGAGACGGGGAAAGGATAGACTTGTTGACTTGCAGACCTGCTAGCCTTAATGATTGGGGCGGATCAGGCGCATAAATTCGGCGCGGGTGGTGGCGTGGACGAATTGCCCACTCATGGCGCTGGTCGTGGTCCACGAGTTTTGTTTTTCGGCACCGCGCATCATCATACACAGGTGCTGGGCTTCCACCACCACCGCCACACCTTCGGGTTGCAGCACCTCCTCGATGGCATCGCGAATCTGGATGGTGAGGCGCTCCTGGACTTGCAACCGCCGGGCGAATACGTCCACCACCCGGGGGATCTTGCTGAGGCCCACGATCTTGCCCTTGGGGATGTAGGCCACGTGCGCTTTGCCAAAAAACGGCAGCATGTGGTGCTCGCACAGCGAATAGAGTTCGATGTCTTTCACCACAATCATTTCGCTGTAGTCCTCCTCAAACAACGCCGATTCAAGAATGACGTGGGGATCAAGATGATAACCGTGCGTCAGGAATTGGTACGCCTTGGCCACCCGCTCGGGCGTTTTGAGCAAGCCTTCGCGGGTCGGGTTTTCGCCGAGTTGCCGCAGGATGTCGTCCACATGGGTCGAGATGGAGGCCGTGACATCGGCGCAGTACAGGTCCTTGCGTTCGTAGAGCGGGGCGTCTTCCAGGGCCCCGTAGGCCGTTACTTCGAGTTTGGGCATAGAATCATAGGTCGAGGCAGGATGCCGAGGGTTATTCGCCCCGGTATTCTGCAATATTACGTTCGGTTTCGAAAAGCCGGATGCTGTGCAAACGCCCTGCCGGAATCACGTCGTGCAACTGGTGCCAGATGGCGATGGCAAGGTTTTCCGTCGATGGAATAACGCCTTCGAGAAAATCGACTTCGAGATTCAGGTTTTTGTGATCCATCTTGTCCACCACGCGCTCCTCAATGACACGCTTGAGTTTGCTCAGGTCCACCACAAACCCGGTTTCCGGATCGGGGGTACCCGCCACCGTTACTTCCAGCGTATAATTGTGTCCGTGCCAGTTGGGGTTGTTACACTTGCCATACATGGCCTGATTCCAGGCGTCCGATTGGGCGGGATTGTGTAGGCGGTGCGCGGCGTTAAAGTGCGACTTGCGGGTGACGTACACCGTAGCCATGAGGGTAAACCGTTCGTGAAAAGGTGGGGTTGTCGCTAACAGCAGGTACGAATCGCTGTTCCAACAGGCATAAGATGCGAATGCGCCAAGGTTGTTACGATGCGTGGCAAAGGCGATCTTACAAGGCATCTTGCAAAAGACGGCGGATAGCCCGAACATGGAGCGGTGGTGGGAAGGAGGAAGTGGTTGGAGGGAAGAAGAGCAGGAATCGCCGATATACTGCTAAGAGCCAACAGCCAATAGCTGACAGCCAAGGACAACCTGCGACCTGATAGACCTGCCAAGCATGCCCGATAAAACCCTTTTCGAAAAAATCATCGACCGCGAGATCCCGGCGGACATCGTCTATGAAGACGCGCAGTGTATCGCCTTTCGCGACATCAACCCGCAGGCCCCGACGCATGTGCTGGTGGTGCCCCGCAAGCCCATTCCCACCCTCGACGACCTGACGGAAGAAGACGCCCCGCTCGTCGGGCACCTGTTCCTCGTTGCCCAGCGCATTGCCGCCGATGAAGGGCTGACGGGCGGCTACCGCACCGTGTTCAACTGCAAAGCCGATGCCCAGCAGACCGTCTTTCATATCCACCTGCATGTGCTGGGCGGCCGTAGCTTCTCGTGGCCCCCAGGCTAATCCCATGTGGAAGAAGGAAGGGGCCATGAGCAGTAAAAAGCGAAGCCGCCGTCAGCGAAGACGCCCGGCCCGAACTCACTATCACCCCGCTTCGCTCTCCCCGCTTCCCGCTTCCCTCTATCCCTTTCTCCTCTTCTTCCTGTTGCAGGCAGTCTCCGTCCACGCTCAGCCGGTGCGCCAACTCGAAACAGGCTTCGAACGGGCCGTGAACCGGTATCGATGGACCTCGCGGGCTGAGGTGCAGATGCAGGTAGGAGCCTGGGAAATTGCCGCTGTTAATCGGTTTTTGTCGGATGCGTTTATCCAGTTCAACGACCAACTCACCTTTCGGGATGAAGACCGGCTGAACTGGAACGTGGGGCGGGCACTGGGTGAAAAGACCGCGTTTCGGGCGCGGGGCGAGACGGCGTGGTATGCGCAAAGCCGGGTGTTTCAACAGCAGGTGCTGGGAGGGGTCCGGTATGCGCCGCGTCCGTACCTGTGGGTAGAGCCTGCGGTGGGGGCGGTGTGGGATCAACGTCCAGGAGTGGCCCCCGAGGCAGGCACCGAGGCCCCGCTTCGTACGGATGGGGGTCCGGCGTACGGGATGCGGGTAAGTGTGGCCCCACCCGTGGAAGGCTACCGCATCCAGGTGCAGGCCGACGGGATCTGGCAATCGCTGGCGCCGCGTGAAGGGCGTAGCCTGCGTGTAGGCGGGGTGGTGGAGCGGCGCTTCGAGGACACCCGGCTTATTTCGCGGGTGCGCCTCGCCAGCGTCCGCCGCGACGCCTACCAGGCCGTGTCGTTTCTAAACCGTGATGCGACGGGGCGGCAGCCCGAGACCGTGGAAGCCACCACCAGCGACACCCTCGACGCCAGCCTCGAACTGGACGCGCCTTTTTATCGCGGCATTCGCTTCAACGGGCGGTTGGGGCTGGAGGCAGGCAACCGCTTCATCCGCACCGAGCAAGCGCCCGACGACGTGCTGTTTTTTGAGACCGACTTTCGCCGCCGGGGGCTGGAGGCCGAAGCGGCCTTGCGCTCAGAGCGACCACGGCTGTCTGTGCGGGGGGCCGTACGCGCCGGGGCTGCCACCGAACGCCGCGAACTGGCCAACCGCGAGGACCTGCCTACCGCCGAAGCTGCCCAGAAAAGCAACCTGTTGCAGCAAGCCGACTACGACGAAGGCTCCTTTACGCTCCTCTCCACGATGCGGGCGGTGCCGTGGCAGCGCGTCGTTTTTACCTTCGATG
>JAUIDY010000034.1 GCA_030428385.1 Rhodothermia bacterium
GACGTGTTCGATAACGTTGGCTTCGGCCATGTTTTCAAAGCGGCAGTCGGTAAGGTGGATATCGGTGATCGGGGCGTGGGCGTAGCCGCGCAGGTACAGTGCGTGCTGGCTTTTTTCGCAGGTCACATTCTGCACGTGGATGTGGCGGACGGTGGGCGTAAACGTTCCGGCATCGCCTTCCTCGTAGTAAAAGTTGACCCGCACCACAGCGTCCGACACCTCGCCGACGGTGACGTTGCGCATGTAGACGTGCTCCACCACGCCGCCGCGCAGTGAGTTGGTCTTGATCCGCAGCGCCCGCTCCAGGTTGGGGCTGTCCATCTGGCAGTTCTCGGCGAAGATGTGGTGTGCGCCGCCCGAGATCTCGCTGCCCATCACCACGCCGCCGTGACCGTCCTTCATCTCGCAGTTGCGCACGATGATGTTCGACGACGCCACCCCTACGCGCCGCCCGTCGGCGTTGCGACCCGACTTGATGGCGATGCAGTCGTCGCCCGTGTCGAAGTAGCAGTCCTCGATTAGCACATCGGTGCAGGATTCGGGGTTACAGCCATCGTTGTTGGGGCCGTGTGTGTCCACGGTGATCCCGCGCACGGTCACGTTCTGGCACAGCACCGGGTGCACGTTCCACATCGGCGAGCGGTGGATGGTGATGCCTTCGATGAGGATGTTCTGGCAGCGGTACGGCTGGATGAAGTTGGGCCTCAGGTGGTCGCCGTCGCCGAAGACGCGCTCCTCGACGGGCACACCTTGTTCCGCCATCTCGAAGAGCCGGTTGCGCGCTTCAGTCTGCGTCGGTCCTTCGCTGGGGTCGCGGCCTTTCCACATCCACCAGTGCGTGTCGTCGGCCTGGCCGTCCAGCGTCCCGCTCCCCGTGATGGCGATGTTTTCTTGCTCGAAGGCGTAGATCAGCGGCGAATAGTTCATCAACTCCATGCCTTCCCAGCGGCTGAACACGGCGGGCAGGTACGCGCTCGGGTTCTGGTCGAACAAGACAGTTGCCCCCTCGCTCACGTGCAGATTGACGTTCGACTTGAGGTGGATCGGTCCCGTCAAAAACGAGCCTGCCGGAACCACCACACGCCCGCCGCCTGCGGCCGTACAGGCTTCAACGGCCTGCTGAAACGCATCGGTGCAATCCGTTGTACCGTCCGCTACCGCGCCGTATTCCGTAATGTCGAAATCGGCATCGGGAAACGTCGGCGGCTGGATGCGGGCCAGTATTTCCGGCACGAGGTCCCAGCCCTCGGCGGCTTGTGCAGGAGGCGAAACGGGTGGGGGCGGGGTGGTTTCTTCTGTGCGACAACCGACGCTCAGAGTCGGCAAGAGAAACGCCAGCCCGGCTCCCGTGGCGGCATGCTTAAGGAAATCGCGGCGGGTGTGTTTGGGTTGTGTCATTGGCTTTGCGTCATTGGCCCTGTGGGCGTCATGAATGGACGGCGTCCATGTCAGTTGCGAGCTTCGCTCGCGTCAATAGCAGGCTGCGCCTGTGTCAGTTGCGGACTGCGTCCGCGTCATTGGTTGTCATTCTAGCATCACGCTCCCATTCTCCCACGCTCCCATTCTCCCACACTCCCATTCCCACCCTCTCAATCACCGCTCCACCCGCCCGGAGCCGCTGCCCGCGACCAGACTCTCCACTTCTGCCTTCGAGGCTAGGTTAAAATCACCCGGGATGGTTTGTTTGAGGCACGAGGCGGCCACGGCAAATTCCAGCGCCTGGCGCGTGTCGTCTTTCGTCAAAAGGCCCGCAATGAGGCCACCCGCAAAAGAATCGCCACCGCCGACGCGGTCGATGAGGTGGATGTCGTAGCGCTGCGAGCGGTAGGGCGTGCTGCACTCGGCGTCGTCCAGCATCATTGCGCTCCAGCCGTTGCGCGACGCCGAGAAGCTCTCGCGCAAGGTGATGGCGACGGTTTGGAAGTCGTACTCGGCCTTTAACTTGTGCGCCAGCCGGAAGTAGGCTTCTTCGTCGAGGTGGGCGGCTTCCACGTCGGTGGTGCCCGCCTTCATGCCGAGGCTTTTTTCAGCGTCTTCCTCGTTGGCAATGCAGACGTCCACGTATTCCATCAGCGGTTGCATGGTCGCCTGCGCTTCCTGCACCGTCCACAGCTTCTTCCGGTAGTTGAGGTCACATGAGATGGTGACACCAGCGGCCTTCGCGGCTTTGCAGAGTTCAACGAGGGTGCGGCGTGGCGTTTCGCCGAGCGCCGGGGTGATGCCCGTCCAGTGAAACCACTTCGTGCCGTCGAGCAGGGCGTCGAAGTCGAGTTCGTCGGGCGAAAGGGTGGTGACGGCGGCATGGGCGCGGTCGTAGACCACCTTCGAGCCCCGCTGGCTGGCCCCGGTTTCGAGGAAATAGATGCCCACGCGGTCGCCGCCGCGCACGATGAAGCGGTCCGAGACGCCGTAGCGCCGCAGGTGGTTGACGGCGCTCTGTCCGATTTCGTGGGTGGGCAGCTTGGTGACGAAGTAGCTTTCGAGGCCGTAGTTGGAGAGCGAAACCGCGACGTTCGCCTCGCCGCCGCCAAAGACAACGTCGAAGCTCTGTGCCTGCGTAAACCGTTGGAAGCCCGGCGTCGAGAGCCGGAGCATGATTTCGCCGAGGGTGATGACTTTCATGGGTGGTGCAGTAGGTTTTTTAATTTGGATGCAGCAAGCAATTCGTTCGTGTCATCTCGACGAGCCTTGCGAGCAGAGATCTCGCCCACGTGATCGTTTATCTAAACCTGAAAGTGGGAGGTCCCTCACCTACGTTCGGGATGACAAGGGGCAAAGGGTGAGGGTTATCCTGCGCGGCCTTCAGCGACGCTGCGGCAGAGCGTGCGGGCGTTTTCGGTGAGGGTGGCGTAGTCGCCGTCCGCGATGGCTTTTTTGTCGAGCAGGGCGCTGCCGACGCCCACGGCGCAGGCCCCGGCACGAATCCAGTCGCCTGCGTTGGTCAACGAAACGCCGCCCGTGGGCATGATGCGCAGATGCGGCATCGGGGCTTTGACGGCTTTAAAAAAGGGCATCCCCAACACATCGGCAGGAAAAACCTTCACCACGTCGGCTCCGGCTTCGGTGGCGGCCTGAATCTCGGTGGGTGTAAACGCACCAGGCATGGCAAGTGCGCCGAGGCGGTGGGCTTCGTCGATCACGTCTTTCTTGAATACGGGGCTGACCACGTAGCGGGCCCCGGCGTCGATGGCTTGCCGCGTCACCTCGGGGGTGAGGACGGAGCCAACGCCGACCTGTACGGTGTCGGACATCTCCCGCGCCATCGCCTCGATAACGTGTAGGGCGTTCGGGGTGGTCATGGTGATCTCGATGGCTGTGACGCCGCCGTCGCGGACAGCTTCGACGACGCGCAGCAGCTTTTCAGCGTTGGCCATGCGGATGACGGCGATGACACCTCGGTCGAGCAAGGTTTCCAGCAGCGCTTCCTGCGCCGTCGTTGTGGGGGATGGGGTGGTTTCCATTAGCGTTTTATGTCGGGTACGTGGGTTTCCAGCGCGGCAGGGACACCAAGGCGGGCGGCATCTACCAGGGCCTGCGTGACCCGGTCGACAAACCCCGGCAAGGCATCGAGGGCCGTGCCCCAGCGTTCGGCATTCTGGGCGATCGCCGTGACCGCCTGTTGCACCTGCGCTTCGTCGTCAAGACAGACATCCTTCCAGATGGCGTGCCAGTACGCAGCGGCATCATCGGTGCGCAAACCGGCAGGGCGATAGGTGGGATGCTGGAGCAGCAGGAAGCACGCAAATCCGAAGGTGAGCGCAGGCGGCAGGGTGTGATGCTTGCGGGTGTAGGCCAACAGCGACGGCAACACCCGCACGCGCAGTTTCATCGTCTGCTGGAAGGTAATATCTAGCAACTTGTGCTGGATGAAGGGATTGCTGAATCGGTCAATCACGGCCTCTCCAAAAGCCTCAGCCTGGGTACGATCGCTGTCAAGGCTAGGCACGATTTCGCGGTGCACCGCTTGCCGGATAAATTCTCCCACCACGTCATCACCCACCGCGTCGCCTACCATCTCGAAGCCGCACAACAGCGCCAGCGGTACGCTCACCGTGTGCGCCCCGTTGAGGATACGCACCTTGCGCTCGCGGAAAGGCGCAATGTTGTCGGTGACCACCACGCCGGGGTCGATGCCAGCAAGCGGAAAGCGGGATTTGATGGTGCCATTGCCCTCGATGGCCCACAGCCGATACGGCTCGGCGACGGTCAACAAATCGTCTTGATAGCCTAGCTCGTTTTGCAAGTCGGCTGCTTCATCGGAGGGTGGGGTGCCGGGCACGATGCGGTCCACCAGCGTATTGTGAAACGTGTTGGCATCGTTGAGCCACCGCAGGAACGCAGCACCTAGGTTCCATTGCGTAGCCAGGCGTTGCACGATATCAAACAGCACCGCGCCATTGTTCTCGATCAACTCGCATGGCAACACGATGATGCCTTTGGTCGGGTCGTACATAAACGCACGGGCGCGTTCGTACAGCCACGCGGTCAGCTTACCGGGAAACGAGCGCGGCGGCGTCAGGCTGAGCTGATCGGTGGCGTCGTAGGTGATGCCGACCTCGGTGGTGTTGGAGATGATGATGGATACGTCGGGGTTGTGCGCACAGGCCAGCACCTCCGGCCATTGTTCCCGCGAAGACAAGGCCCGGCTCACGGACGTAATCACGTGCTGCTGATCCACGATGGCGCCGTGTGCCTGGCCCCGCACCAACAGCGTATACAGGCCATCCTGGTTGTTGAAAGACTGGGTGCGTCCGCTGCCCGTCGAGCCGACCATCACCACGCGCCCGTTGAAGACGCCGTTGCGGTTGGCCCGGTCCACAAAATAGTCGGCGAAGCCACGCAGGAAGGCCCCGGTTCCGAACTGCAGGATGCGTTCGGGCAGCGCCAACAGGGCGTCTAGCGACACGGTCCCCGCTTCGAGGGCCGAGAGCGTGGATTGATTCAGGGAAGGCAAGGCAGGCTCCATAAAAATTAGGTATACTTAATCGGTTAAGTTAAGGTCAAAAAAAAGTCATCATATGAGTTTCCCTTATGATTTCACACGGGCTAGGGGCACTTCGTCCAAGGTTGCGTCCAGGTGATTGCGGGACGGGATGATGAGGCTGGTGTTAAGGACCAGGTGTTGCGGCGGTTTGTCTTCTTTGCTTTCCACCTCGTTGAGCAGAATTTCGATGGCGTATTTACCGATCTGGTGGGCCGGCTGGTTGATGCAAATGTGCGGGTAAGTGTGAAACTCGCTCATGGTACCCTCGCCGAAGCTGAGGATCTGGAGTTTGCCCTGCAACGCAGGCGCATACTTGCGGATGGCGGCTCGAATACCAAGGCTAACGGGGAAGGTGGTGGCGAAGACGGCTTCAGGAATGTTGCCGCTTTGCAGGATCTCGCCGAAGGCATCAAAGCCATGCCGTTCGTCGAAGCCGCCTTCGATGATCCAGGGGGCGTGGAGCGGGATGTTGTGTTTGCGCAGTGCATCTTCGTAGCCCAGCCGCCGTTCGCGCCCGATGGTCACGGCGCTTGTTCCAGCGATATGCGCAATTTTCCGATAGCCTTGTTCGATGAGGTAGTTTACGGCTTCGAACGAGCCTTTGCGGTCGTCAACGGTCACGCTGCTAAACCCAAGCCCCTCGATCTGGCGGTCGAAGAAAACCAGGGGCATATTCATGGCGCGCACCTGCTCGTACACGGCCAGGTCGGGCGGTTGCTTGGAGGCCGAGACCAGCAGGCCGTCCACCCGCATTGCCAGCAGCCGCTCGATGTGCTGGCGTTCCAGGTCGGCTTTTTCGTTCGACACGGCCAGCACGATGCCGTAGCCCCGCTCTGTGGCTTTTTCCTGAATGGCTTCGATGCAGGAGGAAAAGAAGGTGTGCGCAATCTTGGGGACCACCACGCCGAGCGTGTGCGACCGCTGCGACGATAGTGAGCGCGCCAGCAGGTTAGGCGTGTAACCCATTTCCGCTGCCGTCTTTTTGACCAATTCCCGCGTCTCCGTGGAGATGTCGGGATGGTCGCGCAAGGCTTTGGACACACTCACCTTGGTGATATTCAGTCGCCGCGCAATGTCGATCAGCCGTACGCGTTTTCCCATGGTTGTTGGGTCGGTTAGGTCAGAAAGGGCTGTCAGCTATCGGCTGTCAGCTTTTGGGAGTCAGCGCTGTTGATCATCATATTGCCCTGCCGGGCCATCATTCGAGTTAACAACATTCGATGCCGATCAATGACGCGGACGCCGTCCGCAAGTGACGCACCAGCACGGTGCATATGACGTGGGCGTAGCCCACAAATCTAGAAACCAAACACCCGTGGCAGCCAGAGGCTGAGTTCAGGTACATACGTCACAATCATCAGCGAGACGATCATGGCGGCGAACAGCGGCAGCAACGGCCGCACCACCCGCGTAATCGGAATCTCGGCGATGCTGCACCCGATGAACAACACACTGCCTACGGGCGGCGTGCAGAGTCCCACGCACAGGTTCAGTACCATAACGATGCCAAAGTGCGTCGGGTCCATGCCCATCTCCATCACAATCGGGAGGAAGATGGGCGTGAAGATGAGCACGGCGGGCGTCATGTCCATAAACGTGCCCACGGCCAGCAGCACCAGGTTGATAATCAGCAGGATCACAATCGGGTTGTCCGAGAGCGAAACCAGCGCATAGCTCACGTTCTGCGGAATGTTTTCATACGCCATCACCCACGACAGCGCCATCGACGTGCCGATGAGCAGCATCACGATGGCCGTCGTTTTCACCGTTTCGAGCAGGATGTCAGGCAGTTTGGGTAGCCGGATTTCGCGGTAGATCATACCCAGCACAAACGCATAGGCCACCGCCACCGCCGAGGCCTCGGTAGCCGTAAAGATCCCTGCCACAATCCCGCCGATGACGACGATCAGCATAAACAGGCTCGGCAGTGCGTCCACAAACGTCTTGAACAAGACGCCCAACCTCAGGGCTTCGGCCCGGGGATAGCCCCGGCGGGCGGCAATCACGCCCGCGACAATCATGAGCGAGAGGCCCACAAGGATGCCGGGGATGTAGCCCGCGAGAAACAGTGCGGCGATGGACACACCGCCCGACGCCAGCGAATACACAATGAGAATGTTGGAGGGCGGAATGACCAGCCCTGTCGTTGCCGAGGTTATGTTGACCGCTGCGCCGTAGCCTTCGTCGTAGCCTTCTTCCTTCATGCGCGGGGCCATCACGCCGCCCACGCCCGACGCGGCCGCCACCGACGAGCCGGAAATGGCCCCAAACAGCATGGCTGCCACAATGTTAACGTGCGCCAGCCCGCCCGGCAGCACCCCGACGATGCTTTTGGCGAGGTCGATCAGCCTTCGGGCTATCCCGCCGTGACTCATCAGTTGCCCGGCGAGGATAAAGAACGGAATGGCCAGCAGTGCAAAGCTGTCCAGCCCCGTCGCCATGCGTTGCGCCACAGTGGTGACGGCCGGGGCCGGGGCAATACTCACCAGCATCGTGCACACCGCCGAGATCCCGATGCTGAACGCAATCGGAACGCCCATCATCAGCAGGACGATGAAGGTGAAGACAAGGACAAAAACTTCAAATAGCTCCATAAACGGGAGGGCGAAAGCGGGTGAACGTGGACGGAGGGGAGGTCAAACCGTTGCCGGAGGTGGGTCTTGCTCCGGTTGCGCGTCGGGAGATTCGGTGTCTTTGCCTGCAAGCTGCTCCACAATCTCAACCCCGGCATACATCATGATCAGCAGGCCGCTGAGAGGGATGACGAGGTACACCACACCGAGCGGCACGCCGAGCGCCGCTGAGGTCTGCCCAAAGCGCAGCATGAGGACCACTAGCCGCGTGCCGCCTCCTACGAGTACGGCGAGGGCAAACACAAAAATCAGTGCTTCAATGGTTATTTCCAGCGTGCGCCGCGAGCGTCCCTGAAGCTTCATCGGCACCAAGTCGATGGCGAGGTGCAGCTTTTTGCCCACCGCATAGGCCGAGCCCAGCAGCCCGATCCAGATCAGCAGGTAGCGCGCCAACTCTTCGGTGTAGGAACTGGGATCTTGCAACGCCCAGCGCGTGAACACCTGCCACAATACATTCAGCACAGCAAATCCCATCAGCGCAATGAGGAACCACGCCAGGGCTTTGTCGATGGCATCGCGAAATGTTTTCATGAGGGAATTAGTCGGTGGTGGCGGTGGCGTCGGGCACCACCTGCGTGGTGTCAGGGGCGGGGGGCGCAATGGCCTGCACGCGCTGCACAAGCTCGTAGATTTCCGGCCGGGTTTCGCGGTACGATTCGTACAACTCCTCCACCTGGTTGCGGAACGGGGTTTTGTCGGGGCGAACCACTTCCACCCCGGCAGCGATGACAGCGTCGAGGGCTTCCTGCTCGGCTTCGGCCCACAGCACCCGCTGGTGCAGGGCCGAGGCGTCGGCGGCTTCTTGGAGCCATACCTGTTGCTGCGGTGTCAGGCTTTCCCACACGAGGGTGCTCATTACCAGCACATCGGGCACGGCGGTGTGCTCGTTGAGGGCGTAGAACTTGCACACCTCGTAATGCCGCGAGAGGTAAAACGACGGCGGGTTGTTCTCCGCGCCGTCCACAATGCCCTGTTGCAAGGCGGTGTACAGTTCGCCCCACGCAATCGGTGTGGCCGAGCCGCCGAGCGCCCGCACCATCTGGATGGCGACCGGGCTTTCCTGCGTGCGAATCTTCAGGCCCACGAGGTCATCCGGCACATTCACCGGGCGTTCTTTGGTGTAGAAGCTGCGGCTTCCGGCGTCGTAATACGTCACCCCGCGCAGGTTGTAATCCTCGGCGCTGAGCAGAATCTCCTTGCCCACGTCACTGCCCAGAACCGCAAAGCGGTGCTCGCTGTCGCGAAAAAGAAAAGGAAGCCCAAAGACCTGATAGCTCGGCGCAAAGCCTTCGATGGCGCTGGACGATACCTTGGTCATGCCGAGCGAACCAATCTGAATCAGTTCGAGCAACTCCCGCTCGGTGCCAAGCTGAGCGCTGGGGTAGATGTCGAGCCGCATCGTCCCGCCAGATTTTTCCGCCAGTTGCTCGCCCATAAACACCATCGCGTGATGCACGGGGTGCGTGGGGTCCAGGCTGTGCCCCAGTTTGATGACCGTGACACTGCCATCGCCGTGGCAGCCGAGCATGCCCAACAGCAACCCGCCCACGAAAAGGGCGTGCAGGCATCGGGTTGGAAAGCGCTTCCGTTGGGAGGGAGGCAGCATAATGGATGGGGGAAGTCAGGAACGAAGAAGGGATAAGGTAATAGATTTTGTGATCATATGACTTTGGAATTTCCGATCAGTGCAAAAAGAGAGCGAGCAGCGAAGCAAAAGAGGGATGTGGCATTTCAGTGAAGCGCTGGGGTTAGAGGGTGACGCCTTCTTTCCAGATGGCGATTTCGCGGTAGTCATTTTCTTCATTGCGTGCACGTTGTGCGCCCGACGCCACCCCGAGGATAAGTTCGAACAGGTCGTTGGTCAAGTCGTTCATCGTAGCGGTGCCATCCAGCAGTTGCCCCGCATTAAAGTCAATCCAATGTGGCTTGCGTTCGGCAATGGCGGTGTTGGTCGAAATTTTAAGCGTAGGCACCGGAAAACCTAGCGGCGTGCCGCGCCCGGTGGTGAATAGCACCAGCGTGGCCCCACTGGCAACCTCAGCCGTTACCGAGACGCCATCGTTGCCCGGCGCAAAAAGCAGGTTAAGGCCCTTGGCATGGGCAGCCTCGCCGTAGTCCAGCACCTTGGTCACCGTCGCCTGCCCGCCTTTCTGGGTAGCTCCCAGCGATTTTTCTTCCAGCGTCGTCAGGCCGCCGTCTTTGTTGCCCGGCGACGGGTTTTCGTAGATCGGCTGGTCGTGGGCGATAAAATATTCCTTAAACCGGTTGATCATGCCCACGATGTCGTGGAAGACGGCTTCGTTGGCGGCCCGGTTCATCAACTGCTGCTCGGCCCCGAACATCTCTGGCACTTCGGTGAGCAGCGCCGTGCCGCCGTACGCCGTCAGCCGGTCTGCGATGCGCCCGAGCAGCGGATTTGCCGTGATGCCCGAAAATGCATCCGAGCCGCCACATTTGAGCCCCAGCACCAGATCCGACACGGGGCACGGCACCCGTTCGTCATTCCGCATTGCCTCCGCCAACTCGGCGACGGCCTCCACGCCTTCCTCTACTTCATCGAGCACAAACTGCGACTGGAA
This sequence comes from Rhodothermia bacterium, assembly GCA_030428385.1. GTDB lineage: Bacteria > Bacteroidota > Rhodothermia > Rhodothermales > JAAAOL01 > JAUIDY01. Next base: position 10,197 of record JAUIDY010000034.1, read on the forward strand.
ATAGCGAATGCGGCTTCGGTCCACATCGCCCGCCATTGCCAGGAGCTTGTCGAGCTGGTTGTTTTCACATCCGAGCCCGATGATAAGCACGCCTCCCGCGTTAGGATGGCGGATGAGCCCGGCGAGGATCCGCTGGGTATTGCTCAGGTCGTCGCCCAACTGGCTACAGCCATACGGATGCGCAAAAGCATGGACGCCGTCGATGATGCCGCGAAAACGCTCGTTGCAGGTTCGGGCGATGCGTTCGGCGGCGCGGTTGACACACCCGACGGTATTAATGACCCACACCTCATTGCGCGTGCCCGCCGAGCCGTTGGCCCGGCGATAACCCATAAACGTTGGAGTCTCGGTGTCTATCTCAACAATAGGCGGAAACGTGGGCGCATAGGCATAGGAGAGCAGGTCGGAAAGGTTGGTCTTCAGGTTATGCGTATGTACCCAGGCACCACGCGAGATTGGGTGAGTGGCATGGCCGAGCACATGGCCATACTTGATGATGGGTGCGCCCAGTGCCACATCGTGCAAAGCCACTTTGTGTCCTTTCGGGATCGCTTCGCGGGTCGAGAGGGTGTCATCAGCTACCGGAACAACCACCCCAGACAGCACGTCAGCCGTCGCCACGGCCACGTTATCGGCAGGATGTATTTTGACAAAGGAAAGCATAGATTATTCCCTTCTTTACCGGTTAAGTAGAAAGTATTGATTTAAAAAAACAGTTACAAGTGCGAAGCGAAAAATGGCGGGTGGGAGGTGTGCAAGGACGAGGAATTCGGGTGGTGGGCGTGTTTTCAGACTGATTCCATTCTTCAATTCGCATGCCTATCGATGCCGGGGGTGTGATTGTGTGAAATAGCAGAGACCTTCCGCTTCCCCATGTCCAAAAACTTTGCTATTTCAGGCTTTTTGTAAGAACTTCTCTCGCTTGAAGGTCAGGGTGCAACCCGGCCGTTGTGCAACGTTGTTGGTGATGATTAACGTCCGGTGCTATGCTGGCTGATTTTATTCCGCTATTTATCATGATGGTAATTGCCCTTGGGCTGGCGATGACGCTGCTCAAGCTGGGCGAGATTCTGGGGCCGAAGCGCTCCAACCCCGTAAAGGTAATGCCTTACGAAAGCGGCATGGACCCCGTCGGGTCGGCCCGCGAACGCTACTCGGTAAAGTTTTACCTCGTCGCGATGATTTTTATCGTGTTTGATGTGGAAGTGGTGTTTATGTATCCCTGGGCCGTCAGCTTCCACGACTTTATCGAGGCGGGGGGAGCAACCACCGTGGGCATTTTTGCCGTCATCCTGTTTTTTATCCTCGTGCTGGCTATTGGGCTGCTGTACGACATCAAGAAAGGCGGGCTTGATTTTGAGTAAAAGAAAAGGGCGGCACCATGTCGCCTTTTTTGTGTTTGAAGAATATGTGCCAACAGTAGATAGAACGATAGGCCATGGCTTTTGATATGAAAGAAGGGTATCTGACGACGACCGTGGATGCGGTGCTGAACTGGGCCCGTTCCAACTCGCTGATGCCCATGCCGATGGGGCTGGCGTGCTGCGCCATCGAGATGATGGCCTTCGCGGGGCCCAAATACGACGTGGCGCGGTTTGGCAGTGAGGCCATGCGCTTCTCGCCGCGCCAGGCGGACCTGATGCTGGTAGCGGGCTGGTGCAGCTTCAAGATGGCTCACACCATCCGCCGTGTCTGGGACCAGATGCCGGACCCCAAGTGGTGCGTCGCGATGGGAGCGTGTGCGTCTACGGGTGGGATGCACCGGTGCTACGGGGTCGTGCAGGGCATCGACAACTTTCTGCCAGTGGATGTTTATATCTCCGGGTGTCCGCCGCGCCCCGAAGCGGTGCTCCATGCGTTGATGGACATTCAGGAAAAGATCCGCAACGAATACTCGGTGGTGGACGACTACGAGTTTGGGCAGGAACAGCCAGTGCCGACGACCCAAAACAATGCGCTGCTGTTGCCCGAAGGCGAAACCATCATCACCCCGAACGTGCTCGAAAATCAATAGCGTTGCTTGCCGTCAAGGCCGCGCCCGATTATTATGCCCGAAACGCTAAAATTTCATTTCACTCCGGCTGATCCGCCGCGTCCGGATGAAGCCAACCCGCACGCCAAGGAATCCACGCAGGTGGCCGACGTCATCGACCAACTCCGGGATGCCTTCGGCGAGGCCATCGGCGAACAGGTGGTGTATGCCGGGGAGCATACCGTGTTTGTAGACAAGGCCCGCCTGCTGGAGATTGCCCAGCACCTGAAAGCGGAGCTTGGCTTCGTGTACTTCGTCGATTGTGGCGGCGTGGATCGCTTTACGGACGAAGACCGCTTCGAGGTGTTCTATAACCTCGTGAACGTGGCTGACCGCAAGCGCCTGCGCCTCAAGGTTCGGGTTGATGAAGACGATTTGCATGTGCCCAGCGTGGTGAGTGTGTGGAAAGCGGCTGACTGGAACGAGCGCGAGGTGTACGACATGATGGGCCTTATCTTCGACGGACACCCGGACCTACGCCGGATGTATATGCCCGAAGATTTCGACTACTTCCCCCAGCGCAAAGAATTTCCACTCCTCGGCATTCCAGGCTCGCTGCCGCTGCCCCCGCAAACGCCGCGCGGCCCGCTGACGATGGATCCGTACGCTGCCGCGCATGGATCAAAGCCGGTGAAGAGTTACGAAGAACCGAAGTCGGAAGAGGAAGAATGAGTGGGAGAAAGGGAGAGATTGAGAACGGGAGAACCGGCGACACGGTGAATTGAAGATTCGATGCCTGAAATAAATGACTAAATGACGCGAAGCAAATGACGCAGGCGCAGCCTGCCCATGACCTGCTGACCTGAAAGACCTGTGACCTAAATGGAAATTGCGCCCCAGATAAACCGTGCCCGTCCCGGCGAAGACGACGTTTTTAGCTTCTGGGACCGCCACAACAAGGCGATCTACAAGCGGCTGGAAAGCAAACACGCCTGGCTGGATGACGCGCGCCCGCAAGGCGACGGCGAACCGGCGGATGCCCTCGAACACCAGATGACGCTCAACATCGGGCCCCAGCACCCGGCTACCCACGGGGTGCTGCGCTGCGTGGTGAAGCTCGACGGCGAGATGATCGACAAGTGCGTGCTCGACATTGGCTACCTGCACCGGGGCATCGAGAAGCTGGCCGAGGCGAAGACGTACCAGGAGTACATGCCGTATACCGACCGCATGGACTACCTCTCGCCCTACAACAACAACGTCGCATGGTGCCTCGCCGTCGAGAAGCTCGCCAACATCGAGGTGCCCGAGCGGGCGCAATGGATTCGCATGATCGGCTGCGAACTGGCCCGCCTCTCGTCGCACATGCTGTGGCTGGGCGTGGGGCTGATGGATGCCGGGGCCGTGTCGGTCTTCCTGTGGGCGTTCCAGGGCCGCGAAGAGATCTACAACATCTTCGACCATTTTGCCGGGGCCCGCTTCACCGTTTCGCACAGCCGCATCGGCGGCGTTGCGTCCGACATCACGCCCGAGACGCTGATGCTGGTGCAGCAGTTCTGCGACAAATACGAACGTGTCATCCACGACTGGCAGAAGCTGCTCAACCGCAACCGCATCTGGATCGACCGCAACGAAGGCATCGGGGTAATCTCGGCGGAGAAGGCCCTGGAACTCGGCCTCACCGGCCCCAACCTGCGCGGCTCCGGGGTAGAATATGACATCCGCCGTTTCGAGCCATACCTGAAATATGACGAGGTGGACTTCACCATCCCGCTGCGCACCGAAGGCGACTGTCTGGCGCGGTACTTCATCCGCCTCGAAGAAATGCTGGAGTCGATCAAAATCATCCGGCAGTGCCTTGAGCGGCTGCCCGCCGGGTCCATCCGCACCGACGATGCGAAAAAAGCCTATCCATCGAAAGAAGAAGTGTATTATTCGATGGAAGGCATGATTCACGACTTTATGTACACGTCGTCCGGGGTGACGCCCCCCAAGGGCGTGTGGTCGTACCACGCCGTCGAGAGCCCCAAGGGCGAACTCGGCTTTTACCTCGAAAGCGATGGCACGGGGCATCCGTACCGTGCCCGCCTCAACGCGCCCAGCTTCACCAACCTGCAAGGGCTGGAGCATATGATGGAAGGGCACCCCGTCGCCGACATCGTGGTGCTCATCGGCTCCATCGACCCCGTGATGGGCGAAGCAGATAAATAAACCGGGGCAGTCCTGGGAGCAACCGTTCTCCCACACTCCCGAACACCCACACTCCCATACCTCAATATGGCAGCAGACATTACCAAAGAACTCTCCCCGCTCCCGGACCGGACGCCGGAGCCTGCGTTTTCGGCAGATGAACTCGTGTGGACCGCCGCCGAGCAGGAGCAGATGGAGGTGTATAAAAAGCGGTATCCCACCAACGACGGCGCGATCATGCGCGGGCTGTGGTTGGCGCAGGACAAGTACGGCTGGCTGCCGCCCGAAGTGATCCGGCTCGTGGCCGAGACCCTGGAGGTGCCCTATGCGCAGGTCTACGGCGTGGCGACCTTCTACACGCAGTACTTCAAGGAGAGAAAAGGCAAGTACGTGCTGGACGTATGCACCTGTTTCTCGTGCCAGGTGTGTGGCGGCTACGACATGCTGCACCACCTCGAAGAAAAGCTGGAGATCCATGTAGGCGAGACGACCGAAGACGGGTTGTTCACGTTGCAGGAAGCCGAATGCCTCGGCGCGTGTGGCTCGGCCCCCATGCTCCAGATCACGAACGGCTCGTACTTGCACAACCTGACGACCAAAAAGCTCGATACCTTGATCGACGGCCTGCGCGAGGGCAAGCGTGTGCCGTTCGTCTCCGTAACGCTGCCACAGGACGCCGACGACCTGGACGGCAACCGCCGCTCCGACGTAAAGGCGACCGACACCTACCACGCTCCGCCCGTAGCAAAAACGGTAAAGTAAGCGACATGGAAGCGGTCTGGCGACATCGATGGACACGGCGCGAGTACGAGCGTATGGGCGAGGCGGGCATCCTCGCACCCGACGCCCGCGTGGAGTTGATCGACGGAGAAATTATTGAAATGAGTCCTCAGAATACGTCTCATGCAACCGCCGTGGTGCTGGTTCAGCAGGCACTAACCACCATTTTTCGCATTGGATATTCCGTGCGGACCCAATTGCCGCTGGATCTGGGAGAACGCAATCAGCCAGAACCGGATGTCGCTATCGTAAAAGGGGAAGCGCGGGTATATTTAGCCCACCATCCGGCGCAGGCCGAGTTGGTCGTTGAGGTTTCTGATTCCACTTTGAAGTTTGATCAGACGAACAAAGCAGCGGTTTATGCGCAGGCTCACATTCCGGACTACTGGATTGTGAATCTGGTGGATTATCGCTTGGAAGTCTATCGAGATCCACGGGGAGACCTTTACCGTTCGAAAGTCATCTACGAGGTGGACGACCAACTGACGCCGCTGGCAAAGCCCGAGGCAACCATTGACGTAGCGGATCTGCTGCCCTAACCGAGCGCATCATCGCATTTCGAATACCGATTTATGGAAGCAACCAACCCTACATCCAAAGCAGGCGACTGGCGCAACTACAAGCGCGTGCTGTTGCCGCCCGTTAAGGACTTGCATCAGTTGGAGGTCTACGAGGACAACGGCGGCTACAAGGCGCTGCGCGACGTGCTCAGCGGCGACAAATGGGACCCGCAAAGCGTCACTGCCGAGGTTAAAAAAAGCAACCTGCGCGGACGCGGCGGGGCCTGCTTCCCCACGGGGCTTAAGTGGACCTTCATGCCGCCCGTCGATCCCGACGTGCCGCGCTTCCTCTGCTGCAATGGCGACGAGAGCGAGCCGGGTACGTTTAAGGACCGGCAACTCATGGAGTACAACCCGCACCTGCTCTTCGAAGGCATCCTCATCGCCAACTACGCGATGACGATCAAGACGTGCTATCTCTACGTGCGCGGCGAGTATGCGCAGTGGATTGAGCAGATGGAGGCCGAACTGGAGAAGCTCTATAAAAAAGGCTACGTCGGCGAGAACATCATGGGTACGGGTTTCTCCACCGACATCGTCATCCACAAAGGCGCGGGTGCGTACATCTGCGGTGAGGAGACGAGCCTGATGGAAAGCCTCGAAGGCAAGCGGGCGTATCCGCGCATCAAGCCGCCGTTTCCCGCGCAGAAAGGCATCTGGGGCTATCCCACCACCATCAACAACGTGGAGACGCTGGCGTGCGTCCCGCTCATCATCAACAACGGAGCCGATTGGTACAGCGGGATTGGCGCTGAAAAACATCCGGGGCCGGTGCTCTATGGCATCTCCGGGCATGTCAACAAGCCGGGCGTCTATGAATATCCATCGGGCATGCTGATCACCGACCTGATCTACGAGGTAGCGGGCGGTATGCGCGGCGGCAAAAAGCTGAAGGCCGTGGTGCCCGGTGGTTCGTCGGTGCCGATCATGAAAGCCGATATGATCGACGGTGTGACGATGGATGTGGACACCATCCGCGAGGCAGGCTCCATGATGGGCACGGCGGGCATGCTGGTGATGGATGAAGACACCGACATGGTGAGCTTCCTGCGCCGCATCACCCATTTTTACCACCACGAAAGCTGTGGGCAATGCACGCCCTGCCGCGAAGGCACGGGTTGGCTCGAAAACCTCGTCACCCGCATCGACCGGGGCGAAGGCAACCTGCGCGACCTGGATCTGCTGATCGACCTCTGCGACCAGATGGAAGGCCGCACCGTCTGTGCCCTCGCCGACGCTGCCGCGTGGCCCGTCCGCTGGACCGTCACGCGCTTCCGCGAAGAGTTTGAGGCCAAGTGCAAACCCGCCGTTTTTCCCACCGGCGATGGCGCTACCGAAGCCGCCGTTCCTGCAACCTAAAAGAAATCCCATGAAACGACTTGTTGTTTTAAGCCTCACCCTGCTGCTGATGGCGGCGTGCCAGACCGAAACGGCGTCAACGTCGGAAGAGACAGCCGCTACCGAAACCCCGTCGGTGCCCGTCGGCTATGCCGCTTACGGCGAAACGATTACACCCGATGATGCGCTTGCCGTTGAAAGCGTCGTCGCCGAAGTGGAGGCGTATGTGGGCAAGGAGGTGAAGATAGAAGGCACCGTCGCCGAGGTGTGCCAGGCGATGGGATGCTGGATGATTCTTCGGGCAGGCGACGAACAAACCATTCGGCTCAACGTGCCGCGCAACGAGGAAGGCAACTACGTCTACACCGTGCCTACCGACATCAGCGGGCGCACGGTGATTGTGGAAGGCACACTGGAAGAGGCGACGCTCTCCGTTGAAGAGCAGCAGCACCTCGCTGAAGACGCAGGCGAAACCCTCGGCGATGACATCGAGCCAGTTCGCGAACTGCAAATGATTCCGCGCGGGGTGCTGGTCGCACAGTCCTAGGGAGACACCACGCTCGGACGCAAAAAACATCCAAACGCACGATTTTTATGCCCAAGGTCACGATTGACGGCAACGTCATTGAATATGAGGGGCGGGAGAAGCTGCTCCAGCTTTGCCTGGACGATGGGGTGGAACTGCCGCACTTTTGCTACCACCCGTCGATGTCGGTGCCTGCCAACTGCCGCCAGTGTCTGGTGGAAGTGGGGATGCCCGTAAAAAACCGGGAGACGGGCGCGCTGGAAGTTGATGAAAACGGCGATCCGGTGATTCGCTTTTTTCCCAAGCTGCAGACTGGCTGCTCGATGGATGTGTCGGACGGCATGGTGGTAAAAACCCACCGCACCAGCGATCTGGTGAAGCGGGCGCAGAAGGACAACCTCGAATTTCTGCTCGTTAACCACCCGCTCGACTGCCCCATCTGCGACCAAGCGGGCCACTGTCCGCTCCAGATTCAGGCCTACAAATATGGCCCGGAAGGCTCGCGCTTCGAGTTTCGCAAGGTGAAAAAGCCGAAGCGTGTTAAGCTCGGCCCCCGTGTCATGCTCGACGCCGAGCGCTGCATCAACTGCACCCGCTGCGTGCGTTTTACGGACGAGATCTCGAAGAGCCACCAACTCACCATCATTGCGCGGGGCGTGAAGAACTACCCGATGACGCCGCCGGGGATGGAATTCGATGATCCGTATTCGATGAACACCACGGACATATGCCCGGTGGGTGCGCTGACGCCCGCGAACACGCGGTTCCAGGCACGGCAGTGGGAGATGGCCCCGACGCCGTCGATCACCACCACCAACGCCAAGGGAGCCAACTGCTTCTACTGGACGCGCGACAACCTGATCATGAAGATCACGCCGCGCCAGAACCTCCAGGTTAACGAATACTGGCTGCCCGACGAAGACCGGCTGGTGCTGGATCAGTTCAACAACAACCGCCCCGAAGGACCGCAGGTACGTGCCGATGGAGGCTTGCAAGCCTCCACCTGGGACGCCGCCACCGCCGCCGCCGCCGACCTGCTGGACGCCGTTGATGGCAGCGAAATCCTGTTCGTTGGCTCGGCCTATGCAACGGTGGAGGACAACTACCTGCTGACCAAGCTGGCCAGTGCCCTTGGTGCTGCTACGCCGGTATACCTGTCGCACGTAGAAACCGGTCATGGCGACGACTGGCTCCGCACCGATGACCGCACGCCCAACACGCAGGGCTGCGAACGTCTCGGCTTAACGCGTACCGATGCCGCCACCTTACAGGCGCAACTCGAAGAAGGCGCGATTAAGCTGGTGTATGTGCTCGAAGACGACCTGGTCGCTTCGGGCCTCGCTGCGGGTGCGTTGGACGGCGTTTCCGTCATCCTGCACCATTACAACACCACCAATGCCACGCTGCCCGCCGCCGATGTGGCGTTGCCTGCTGCAATGGTGGTGGAGACCGTCGGGACGTTTGTGAGCGAAGACGGCCATGCGCAGCGCGTACGCCCGGCCAAAGCCATCAAAGGCATCAACCGGACGCTGATGATGGAGACGGGCAAGAGCCGCACCGACATGCACGGCACGCCGTTCGACCGCTGGCACAACGAAAGCCATCAGGTGGATTGCCAGCCGAGTTGGGAAACGCTGCCCGCCATCGCCGCGCTCCTCGGCCACCCCATGAGTTACAAAGGCCCGAAGCAGATTATGGCCGAAGTCGCCGCCAACCACGACGCCTTCGCCGGAGCCACGTACGACGCGATGGGGCTGGAAGGCGTCCGGCTGGAAGAGATCGGCGAAGCGGTGTAACCGTCCAGCAGCATAAAGTGGCACCGGGCAAGGCTTGATGCGTACATTGGAGCCCGAAACGCCGTGCGTTATTGTGCGCGGTTTTGCCTCTTCGCGTCCTGCCCATCCATGCCGTGTCCCGCAAAGCGGAACTGATCGCCCTTTTTATCGCCGATTTTGCGGCGTTCTGCCTGGCCTATTATGTGTATTATCAGGCCCGGTTTGCGTGGGAATGGTTCGGCGCAGCCCCCGGCACGCCCGCCACGCTGGCCATTCCGATGGTGGTGGTGAGCCTGTTCTGGCTGGTGGTGTTTTTCTTCTTCGGCATGTACCGCGAGCGCTACGCCTCCAGCCGCTTCGACGAACTGGTGTCGCTGCTCAAGGTCGTCACCATCGGGATGCTGGTGCTGTTTTTTGTGCTGTTCATCCAGCAACTCGACGCCGGGTCGGCCCGCTCGATGATTCTCATCTACTGGGTGTCGGTCTATGGCTTCGTGGCGCTCGGGCGGGTGCTGGTGCGGTCGGTACAGAAGGCACTGATCCTGCGCGGCTACGGACTGCACAAGGCGCTCATCGTGGGTTGGGGCGATCAGGTGGAGCGGCTGTATGAAGACGTGGCGCGGTATCCGGCCGCCGGTTTGCATGTAGTGGGGGCGATTCAACTCCAGAAGCCCGAAGAAAACGAACCCCTTTCCACCGCCGAGCGCGTCATTTTTCCATCTGGCGGCGATGGTGCCGATGTCCTCACCGCGCCGCTGCCTGCCAACGCCACCTCCATCGAAGCGCTGCCTCGGTTGATTGACGAACTCCAGGTGCAAGACGTGCTCATCACGCTTGGCACCGACGACCACGAGCCGCTTTACGAGGTGCTACGTCTGTGTGATGGCAAGCCCGTCTCGCTCAAACTGGTCCCCGACTTTTACATGATCATCGGCGGGATGGCGCGGACGGAGCACATGTACGGTCTGCCGCTCATCGAGGTGCTGCCGGAGCCGATGCCGCCGTGGGAGCAGAGCACCAAACGCCTCATCGACCTCATCGTCTCGACGCTGGTGCTGACGCTGGGATTGCCGCTGTGGCTCGTTTTGGGGCTGGTGGTGCGGCTCACATCCGAAGGCCCCGCCATCTACCGGCAGACGCGGGTAGGGCAGCACGGGCGCACGTTCACGATGTACAAATACCGCACGATGCGCAAGGACGCCGAGGCGGTCTCCGGGCCGGTGTGGGCCACCGAAGACGACCCGCGCTACACCCGCGTCGGGCGCTGGCTGCGCAAGACCCGTCTCGACGAGATCCCGCAGTTCTGGAACGTGCTCAAGGGCGAAATGAGCCTCGTGGGGCCACGCCCCGAACGTCCGTTCTTTGTGGAAAAGCTGGCGCAGGACATCCCGCTCTACAACCGCCGCCATCGCGTCAAACCCGGCATCACAGGCTGGGCGCAGGTGATGTGGAAATACGACCAGAGCCTCGACGACGTACGGCAGAAGGTGAAATACGACCTGTTTTATATCGAAAACATAAGCCTGCGGCTGGACTTCAAGATCCTCTTCCGTACCCTCAAAACCGCGCTCTCCGGGCAAGGACAATGATGGCAATGGGTAAGCAGCAATTAGGAATGAGAAATAGTCGTGTTTGTCCTTTTCAGGTCATCCCGAGAAAAGCCGAGGGATCTCGTCGCTTTGTACTGGCTTCCTCGCTCATTATACTTCTTTTGCTAGTCTTCCTCGGCTGCGAACCCACCACACCCGCCGCTGAAACTGATGCCCCGCAGGCAGACTCACTGGCGCTGCGGGTGATGACGTACAACATCGAAGACGTGCGCACCGCTGACCTGCGCGATCCCGACCAGCCGCGCCTGAAAAAAGCCGCCGCGTATATCCAGCGGCTGCGCCCGGACATTCTGCTCATCAACGAAATCACCTACGACCAGCCGGGCGATCCGGGGTTTGTAGAGGGCGAGACGCCGGGGCAGAATGCCGCCCGCTTCGTGGAGGCATTTCTGTCGGTTTCGCAGGGCGAGGGGCTGGAGCCCATCCAATACCACACCTACATGCCGCCCACCAACACAGGCGAGACCAGCGGGTTAGACCTCGACAACAACGGCGAGGCCATCACCGTCGTGCCGGAGATCCCGCCGACGAACCCGGATGGTAGCGCCGGTCCGCAGACGCCCGAAGGACGCGCCTACGGAGGCGATGCGTGGGGCTTTGGCCTATTTCCGGGACAATACGGCATGGCGCTATTTGTCCGTGACGGGTTGGACATCGTAGAGAACGACATCCGCACGTTCCGACGGTTGCCGTGGCAGGCCATGCCCGACGCCCAGGTGCCCGTCGATCCCGAAACCGAAGCGCCATGGTATGACGAGGCCGAGTGGGCCGTCTTCCGAATCAGCTCCAAAACGCACATAGATGTGCCCGTGCGCTTACCCAATGGCACCAACTTGCATATCCTCGCTAGCCATCCGACGCCGCCTGCGTTCGACGGCCCCGAACGCCGCAACGTGCTGCGCAACGCCGCCGAGATCCGTTTCTGGAATGACTACCTCGATCAGGCCCCCTACATCCGCGACGATGCAGGCAACACCGCGCCGTTCGATACCACCGCATCGTTTGTGATTCTCGGCGACCTCAATGCCGACCCCGACGAAGGCAACAGCACCGACCCGATCAAACGCTGGCTCCTGACCCACCCCCGCGTGCAGGGCACCCTCGATCCCCAAGCGGATTCTACCGGCCTCGCCGCCTATCCCACCCTCGATCCCGACGACACCGCTGGCTGGGGCCTCCGCGTTGATTATGTGCTGCCGTCCGTGAACCTGCGCGTGCGCGATACGGGAGTCTGGCGGCCCGTTGGTGCCGACACCGCAGGCGTCGCTGTCAGTGACCACTTTCCCGTGTGGCTCGACATCGTTGTCCCACCGGGGCGTTAGAGAAAAGCTCACGTTTTACGCATCACGTTTCATTCCCCCATGCATTGGATTCAGCGGCAGATCACCTTGCGCCCCCGCCCGCGCGGCTTTCACCTTGTCACGCGCGAAATTGTGGAGCAACTGCCGGAACTGCGCGACTTCGCGGTTGGGCTGGCGCACGTGTTCATTCAGCACACCTCCGCCGGGCTCGCCCTCAACGAAAACGCCGATCCCGAGGTGCGGCACGACTTCGAGGCACATTTTAACCACATGGTGCCCGAGAACCAGCCGTATTACATCCACACCTACGAAGGCCCCGACGACATGCCGGCTCACATCAAGGCGGCGTTGCTCGGCTCCAGTGTCTCCATTCCGGTCCAACAAGGGCGGTTTAGGCTAGGCACGTGGCAGGGCATCTACTTGTGCGAACACCGCAATCATGGCGGCAGCCGCCGGATTGTCGTCACGCTTTCGGGGCAGCGCAAGGACGATTAATCCCCGTTGCAGCCCAGGTGATCGAGCAGTACGTTCCAGTTGGAGAAACAAAGTGCGCCATTGGCTTTGCTTCGGTCGTCATCGGTGTGCCCGTTTGTGCGAAACCATGCCATCTGCCAACCGGCCCGCTGCGCACCTTGTACGTCCGACGTGAACGAGTCGCCGACGTAGAGGATGGAAGCGGGGAGCGTATCGGCAAAGTCGGTGGCCTGAGCGAAAAGTTCGGGGTGGGGCTTCATGTAGCCCACTTCCTCGCTGATAAGCACCGCCCGCGCCCGGTCACGGAGTTCGGGGAACCGGTTTAGCTTGGCCTGTTGCACCTCGGTGAAGCCGTTGGTGATGATGCCGACCGGATAGTGATCCGCAACAGCATGGAACGCGGCGCTGGCGTTGGGAAGGAAGCCCCAGTGGTTGGCGTAGCGCTCCAGGTAGAGCACGTTCATCTCGTCCGGTACCAGCGACGTGATCCCCAAATCAGTCAGCGTGAGTTCAAAGCGGAGCCGCCGCAGGTCGTCGCGGGTGATGGTACCTTCGGCATACTGCGGCCATAGCACCTGGTTGTGCTTGTGGTAAACAGCTTGCAACTGGGTCAGCGTCACCTTGCCAAAATGCGGCTGAAACTCCTCATACAATTCCGTTAGTCCGTGGCGCTGCGCCGTGTGGTGATCCAGCAGCGTATCGTCGAGGTCGAAATAAACAAAGCGTATCGGCGCAGGCATGGATATGAGGTTATGTTGCGTGAAACGTAAAACGTGAACTATACGGCAGCGATGGTGCTGAAAAAGATAGGTCAACTTGGGTTAGTGCAAAGCGGTACTTGTACCATACAGATGATACCGGGCACCCTCACGTTTCACGTTTTTACGTTTCACAACCCCTTTTCAAACATCGCGTATTCCTTGTCCACCACGCCCCCCATTGAGACGAGCGAGTTCTTCAGCACCTGGTTGCTGTCTAACACCCAACTCATCTCGCAGGCGTCGTAGCCGTGCTTGGGGCCGTTTTCGATGGTGGCCAGCACCAGCAGCGTGTCGAACGCCTTGCCCTGATACGCTTGGCGAACACCCATCAGCGGCATCCGGCACTCGTAGATCCCGCCGAACTTCGCATAGCCGAGCAACTTGGGCAAGCCAAACGGAAGCAGCCGTCCGCCTTTTACATGCTTCAAGGCGAGGTTCAGGTTGGGCAAGGCGATGGAGAAAGCCACGGGCTCGCCGTCCTTTTCCAGCAGGTAGACAATGTTGGGGTCGACGATTTGCTTCAGGTCCTTGATCAGACGGCCAAATTCGCCCTCCGTCATCGGGACGTGGCCCCAGTTATTGGACCATGCCTCGTTGTAGATATCGAGGATAACCTGGGCGTCTGCATCAAACCGCTTCATGTCGAGGTTGCGCAGGTGCAGGCCCGGATTGCGGCGCTTGACGATGGCAGCACCGCGCCGCAGTTTGTCGATCTGAACGTATTTCTTGTGGACGTAATAGGCCCACATCGTCATCGCCCGTTCGAAGCCGTATTGCTGCAAAAAATCGGCGTGGTAGGGCGGGTTGAAGGGCATCAGCAGCGAGGGCTCGCGGTCGAAGCCGTCAACCAGCAGTCCGGCAATGTCGTTGAGTGACGGGTTGGTGGGGCCGCGAACGCCCGTCAGTCCCTGGCTGCGTAGCCAGTCGCAGGCCGCATCGAGCAAGGCTTCCGCCACGGCGTAGTTGTTGATGCATTCAAAGAAGCCGAAGAAGCCATTACCATCTTCGTATTTCTTCAGGTGCATCCCGTTGACAATCGCCCCAATCCGACCGACGATGGTGCCCGACGCGTCTTCGGCGAGAAAAAGCTGGATGTTTCCGTGTTCAAAAAACGGGTTGTGCTTGGGGCTAATGGCGTGGCTGGTGTCTTGGCGCAGCGGCGGCACCCACGCCGGATAGGCGTCGGGATAAAACGAATACGGAAAGTCGATAAATGACTTGGTGTCCTTTCCGGTCTCCACCGGGCGAACGGAAATCCCTGCCATGAGCGTTTGGTGGCCTTTTGCTTAGGCAGCGCCGTTCTGATGGATGATGCCGTGTTTTTTGCCAATCCGGCGAAAGGCGTCGAGGATAAAATCGAGCTCGTCGTCGGAATGGGTCGCCATGTAAGAAGTGCGCATCAGGGCTTGGCCTGCCGGGACGGCGGGTGGCACCACAGCGTTGACAAACACGCCCGCTTCGAGCAGGTCTTTCCAGAACTGGAAGCAGGTACGCATATCGCCGATGACGACAGGGATGATCGGGGCCTGGCTGGTCCACACGTTGAACCCGGCGTCACGGAAGCCTTCGCGCATGTAGTCTGAAATTTCCCACAACCGCTCCAGCCGCTCCGGCTCTTTTTGCAAGATTTCGAGGCATTTGAGCACGGTTGCCACGTTGGCGGGCGGCATCGAGGCGCTGAAGATATGCGAGGAGGCCGTATGACGTACGTACTCAATCACATCATGGTCGCCTGCGGCGAAGCCGCCGAGCGAAGCAAAGCTTTTTGAGAAGGTGCCCGTGGTTAGGTGTACCCGGTCTGTTAGGCCAAAGTACGACGCCGAGCCGCGCCCGCCTTCGCCAATAACACCCACGGCATGGGCATCGTCCAGCATCAGGGCTGCGCCAAATTCTTCGGCCAGGGCCACCAGTTCCGGCACCTGCGCGATGCGTCCACTCATTGAGAAGACGCCATCTGTCACGATCAGCTTGCCTGCGTTGGGGCGCTCGCGTGAAGCGCGTTCGAGCAAGATCCGCAGGTGATCCAGGTCGTCGTGCCGGTAACGCCACGTGGCTGCAAGGCTGACCTGCGTGCCGGCCACAATACACGAATGGTTGTCTTTGTCCGAGAAAATAATGTCGTTCTTTCCCGCGATGGCCTGAATGAGGCCCATGTTGGTCATGTAGCCCGTCGAGAAAAGCACGGTCGCTTCTTTGCCCATAAACGTCGCCAACCGTTCCTCCAGTTCGAGGTGCAGGTCGAGCGTGCCGTTGAGGAAGCGGCTCCCCGTACATCCCGTGCCGTACTGCTGGATGGCCGCTTGGGCGGCTTCTTTTACGCGCGGGTCGGAGGTCAGGCCGAGGTAGTTGTTCGACCCCGCCATGATGATTTCCTTCCCGTTGATGTGGGCGCGGGTACCTTCGTTGCGCTCAATCGGGCGGAAGTAGGGATAGAGGTCGGCGGCCTTCACCTGGACGTAGTCGCCCTCGGGCTCAAAAAATTTGTGGGTCTTGGCAAAGAGCAGGGGATCTTCGGCGACAGCCACCCGTGGCTCGTCGGTGGAGGGAAGCGAGCCATTCCGCGTGGGATCGAGCAGGGGCATGGTCATAGCAGTAAGCCGAGAGAATGAGTAGCTAAAACGGGTCTCCGAGAAAGAAGGTTACTCGACAGGTACCGTTTGTTACAGCCTAGCAATGCGGTGTGGGTAGGGAGCGGTATGGTGCGGCCATACACAAAAGACGGAGTCTGTCATTACATGTTGGATCTGTACGACAATACAAATGCTAGGGATGTGATGCGTGAAGTAAAACGTGGATTCAATTTTCCAGTGATGATGCTTGGCACCCTCACGTTTTACGCTTCACGTTTCATACAATAGCAGTATGCCAGCAAATACCAACGTTGTACAAGACTTCCGCCTCCTCAAACCTTACCGCATACGAGCGGTCGCTGTTGTTGTTCAAGAACTCCTTGTTAGGAATGGTTTTTTAAGCACCTAGTGCCCCCAATGCAGGGTGGCGGCCAGGCCATGTGGGTGTGGGTAAAGGGCTACCGTGAGGTCTTCGCCGACATCAAAATCGAGCAGATGCGCACTCACAAACGCGTCAAGCACAGTAAGCCCATACCATAAGCCGACGCCAACATACAAAAGGTCACGGTTGCGACGAAAAATATCTCGATTTCCTCGTAAAGCAGAAGAGGAGACGCTGTTCAGGTTAATTTCCGCAAGGACAAGGTTGTATTCGGTAAGGCACGACGGGCACGGGTTTTCATCCAGGTTGCCCGCGTCGATGAGTTCTTCGGCGCGGATGTAGCGGAAGGCGCGGTCCCAGCGACGGTGGCGGCTGGTAAAGTGGATGGCCCCGGCGGTAAAACCAGCCAACCCACCATACACGAAAGGCAGCTTAATGTACTGCTCGTTGTAGATCTGCCCCCAGCCTGGCACGGCAGCGGCCCGCCATAGCGCCCCCCGTGGTGTCTTTGTGGTTTCGGGGGTGACAAGGATGCTTTCGCTTTGGGCGCTTGCTGACGCTGGCAGGAAAAGGCAAACGAGGAGCAGGGGGAGAAAGGGAGAATGGGAGAAGCGGGGGCGCAGACACCCGTAGCGGACGACGGGTGTACGTATCGACGTTTGGGGGGCAAGAGCCCATAGCCGACAGCCGATAGCTGGCAGCCCCATCACCGCAGCAGCAACTCCATCAGCCGCTCCAGGTCGTCATCGGTATAGTAAGCGATTTCGACCCGGCCACTGCCGTCGGCCTTGTGTTTGATCTCGACACGGGTGCTAAAATGCGTGCGTAACTGGTTGACATACTCTTGAATCTGCAACGACGCGCGGTCGGGTGTGGCGGCAGGAGGCAGCGTGACTTTTGGACGGGCAGGCGTGGGAGCAGGCGTTGCTTGTTGCGCATCGCGCCAAATGCGGACGCGTTCTTCCACCTGCCGTACCGTCATGCCCTCGTCGCGGATTTCGTCCAGGATGGCGGCCTGATCCGCTTCATCATCAATGGTGATGAGGGCGCGGGCATGGCCCACGGAGACGGCCCCTTCGCGCAGGGCAGCCTGCACACGCGGCGGCAGCTTCAGCAGGCGCAGGGTGTTGGAGACGGCGGCGCGGCTTTTGCCGATTTTTTCGGCCACCTGCTCCTGGGTCAGCCCACATTCTTCGAGGAGACGCTGGTAGCCGAGCGCCACTTCGATGGGGTTGAGTTCTTCTCGCTGGACGTTTTCGACCAGCGCCATCTCCAGCATGGCCTCGGTATCGGCCTCGCGGACGTAAGCGGGAATACGCTTAAGGCCAGCGCGGCGGGCGGCCCGCAGGCGGCGCTCGCCAGAGATCACCTCGAACTGACCGCTGCCCAGGGCCCGCACCGTGATGGGCTGAATGATGCCGAGCTGATGGATGGATGAGGCCAACTCATCAAGCGCGGTGTCGTCAAAGTCCTTGCGTGGCTGGTACGGGTTTGGGCGGATGTGGTCGATCTCGATGTCGGCGACGCGTCCGAGAAGCCGAACGCGGTCTTCGAACCGATACAGTTTGCCGGGCGGCACCTCACTTTGAGGCACGTCGCGGGAGATATCGCTCTGTTCCTGCGGAAGCAAGGCGTTGAGGCCTCGGCCGAGCGCTGCTTTTTTAGCCATAGCGGTGTGTGTTAATCGTCAATAGGCCGTGTATCGGCCCAAAACTAGCGCATGGTAAACCCGTTGGCCGGGGTAGACGAGGAGTGTGATTCTGGGTGACCGTTGCCATTCCGGTTGGAAGCCGGACGCGACGTGTCCGAAACAGGCTCCGACGTCTCCTCGGGTTGCTGGAGGTAGCGCTGGTTGTTTAGCAAAATCTCGCGGGCGAGGGCAATGTAGTTACGGGCACCGATGCTGGTGGCGTCGTAGAGCAACACCGGCTTGCCAAAGCTGGGCGACTCGGCGATGCGCACATTGCGCTGCACAATCGTCCGAAACACCTTCGCGCCGAAGTAGCGCCGCACCTCGGCAGCTACCTGATTTGAAAGCCGCAGGCGCGTGTCGAACATCGTCATCAGCACGCCTTCGATTTCCAGTTCGGGATTCAGGTGCTGGCGGACAATTTTGATGGTGTTTAGCAGTTGCCCCAGCCCTTCGAGCGCAAAATATTCGGCCTGTACCGGGATTAGCACCGAGTCGGCCGCCGTCAGCGAGTTGAGCGTGAGCAGGCCCAGCGACGGCGGGCAGTCGATCACGACAAAGTCGTACTTGCGCCGGGCGTAGGCGAGGGCGTTTTTGAGGATGCGCTCACGCTCCATCACATCAATCATCTCGATCTCTGCGCCAACCAGGTTGATGTGGCTGGGCACGATGTCGAGAAACGGCATGTCCGACGAACACGTCGCGTCTTCAAGGGCAATGTCGCCAATCAGCACTTCATAGATCGAGGCGGTCACCCGGCGCGGGTCGATGCCGACGCCCGACGAGCAGTTGGCCTGCGGATCAATGTCGATAATCAACGTGGGGTGTTCCGTAGCAGCAAACGAAGCAGCCAAGTTAATGGATGTCGTCGTTTTCCCAACGCCTCCTTTCTGATTGGCTACGGCGATGACCTTTCCCATAAGGAAAATGCGTCTGACAAATGAGATGAGCAGCGAGCCATCCGCACAATACACACGTACTGCACGAAAAAAGCAACTGTCCGGATTGCATCACGTCCTGCCCAGGTCGCCATGCTTCCGTTGATCCAGCAGGTGGGGTGGATCCATCCTGCGGGCACGAGACAGGGTAGCAAGGTAGGGAGAAAAGGGACCGGGTGCCAGTGAATCCGATGGGAAATGTTGCCTTGGGTTTGGGAGGATGGGTGTTGGGGAGTGTGGGAGGATTTTCGTGAGCCGAGGAGACGAAGACGCGATGAGATGGTATCCGCTTCGATTCCTCGATCCTCTCATTCTTCAGCTCAACGGAACCCCCAAACCCAACCACTCCCAAACCCGCATACCCCAACGGCGGGATCACATAGCGGGCGGCGGGCGTAGGGCGGTACACATAATTCGCCCATCTTCCTTTTCTCACCCGCATGGCCCGCCAGTTTGTCCTCAAGCGCGACTCGGTTGTGACGCAACAGCGGACGCTGACGATTGCCTATGCGGACGAACTCAACCCGCAGCAATACGCAGCCGTGACCGCCGCCGGAGGGCCAGTGCTGGTGATCGCGGGGGCCGGCACGGGCAAGACGCGCACGCTGGTCTACCGCGTGGCCTATCTCGTGGAGACCGACACGCGCCCGGAGGAAATTGTGCTGCTCACCTTCACGCGCCGCTCGGCCCGCGAGATGCTGGCGCGGGCCACGGCGCTGCTCGATGGGCGGTGCCAGCAGGTGCGTGGTGGCACGTTCCACGCCTTCTGCCTCAATCTCTTGCGCCGCCACGCGCCCAAAATTGGCTTTGCGCGCAACTTCACCATCCTCGATGCCTCGGATGCTGCCGACGTGCTGGACGTGTTGCGGACGGCTAAAGGTTATCATCGGGGCAAGAAGCGGTTTCCCAAAAAACGGTCGCTGTACAACATGTTTTCGGCAGCGACGAACCGGGTGCTGCCGCTGCAAGAGATCCTGGACGTACGTTATCCACAGTTTCTCGATTACCTGCCAGAGTTGCAGGAGATGCAGAGCGAATACGCCCGCTATAAACGGCAGCACAGCCTGATGGATTACGATGACCTGCTGCAACGGTCGCTGGAGCTTTTTGAGCAACACGACGAGGTGCGGCGGGAAGTAGCGGCCCGATGTAGACACGTGCTGGTAGATGAATACCAAGACACGAATGCCTTGCAGGCGGCGCTGGTGCGGGCGTTTGCGTCGGTGCACGGCAACGTGATGGCCGTGGGCGACGACGCGCAGAGCATCTACCGCTTTCGCGGGGCCGACTTCCGCAACATTTTCCAGTTCCCCGGCCAGTTTCCGCAGACGACCGTGCTCAAGCTGGAGCAAAACTACCGCTCCACGCAGCCGATTTTGGATCTGGCAAACCACGTCTTGCAGGAGGCCCACCAGAAGTACGACAAGCAACTCTTCTCCGATGCCAAAGGTAAAGGCGACCTGCCCGCGCTGGTGCCTGCGCCGGACAACCGCTTCGAGAGTCGCTTTGTGTCGCAGGTGATCTTGCAACTCCGCGAGCAGGGCACGCCGCTCAACCGCATGGCGGTGCTGTTTCGCAGCGGGTTTAATTCGTACGACCTGGAAGTGGAACTGAACCGCCGCAACATCCCGTTTGTGAAATACGGGGGCCTGAAGCTCAGCGAGGCGGCGCACATCAAAGACATTGTCGCCCACCTGAAGGTCGTAGAAAACCCGAAAGATGCGGCGGCCTGGAACCGCATCTTGCAACTCCTGAGCGGCATCGGGCCAAAGACCGCGCACCAACTGATCGAGTGGATCACGTCGGTGTCGGAAGACCCGTTTGTGCTGGAAGAACGTCCGTATTCGCCGCGCTACATCGAGGCGCTGAAGCATTTGTTCGAAACGATGCGCACGGTGCGCAACCCGGCGTTGCCACTCACGGAGCAGGTCGATACGCTGGTGAGCTACTACGAGCCAATCTGCAAGGAGAAATACTACGAGGACTTCCCGAAGCGCCTGCAAGACCTCGAACAGTTCGTTGCTCTTGCGGATGCCTTCACCGACCGCGCCGAGTTTTTATCATCGCTTGCCCTCGATCCCATCGAACTCACCAGCCTCGACGCCGACGCGCTGGAAGAAGACGAGCCGCCGCTGGTGCTCTCCACGATTCATTCGGCGAAGGGGCTGGAGTTCCACACCGTCTTTCTGATCCACGCACTCGAAGGCGTGCTGCCGTCGGCGTATTCCTTCAAGGACAACGAGGCGCTGGACGAAGAGCTACGGCTGCTGTATGTCGCCATCACACGGGCCGAGGAGAACCTGTTTATCTCGTATCCGATGGTGCAGTACCGCCGCTATCAGGGCGATTTCTTGGCGCGCCCCTGCCGCTTCATCGCCGACGTGCCAGAGCGGCTCCTGGAACCGTGCCAGTTGGTCGAAGAAGGAGCCCCCGCGTTGCCCGAACCACCTGCCCGGCCCGCACTTCCAGAAAAAGCCACGCCGCCGAAGCAGTCGCCTTCTCGCAAAAAAGACGACGCCGACATTGCCGACCTGCCGTTTTGAGGATATAGCGCGGGCTTTTTTCGCCGATGCTTTAGTTCCAGTGACGCATTCAATACCTTTCAGCAGATCCTCTTCATTGGCCAGCGCCCGGAACCGTGGAGTTTGTTACGGCCCTCACGCCGCATATCAGGCAGATTGATTTTTCCCAGCTTGAGGTGATTCGGGAACTCAACCGCGTCATTTTTCAAGAGGAGCGGGTGATCAACACGTTCGAGCGGGACGACCTGTTGATGTACGTGGCGTACGTCGCCGAGCTTCCGGTGGGCTTTAAGGTGGGGTATCGCGAAAGCCGCCACACGTACTACAGCGCGAAGGGCGGGGTGCTGGCGGGGTGGCGGCGGCGGGGCATCTCGCGGCAGTTGCTCTATGCCATGATGCACGACGTACGGGAGAAAGGCTATCGCCGTTTTGCCTACGACACCTTTCCCAACAAACATCCGGGCATGACGGTCCTTGGCCTCGCCGAAGGGTTCACCGTCACCCGCGCCGACTACAACACCACCTACCGCGACTTCCGGCTGCGTTTTGAGAAGTCGCTGCGTGACTGATAGAATGTATTGACGTACATGTAAGCAACTCGCCCACAGACACCTCCGGCATTTGCCGCTATACGATGTAGGGCGTCGGTCTTTTTATTGGAACCACACTCTGGGAAAAGACCGCGAAGCAGATGAAGCCGCCAGCGTCCGATGAACACCTGCATGCGTTGCGCGAGGCACACCACCCGGAGGTGATCCGCCAACGCTTGAGTCGTCAGCAGACCCATAGCTATCTCGGCGATGCGGTGCTGGGCGGCATTGATGGGTGTGTGACGACGTTTGCCGTGGTGGCGGGTGCGGTCGGGGGTGGTTTCTCGGCGCTTGTGGTGATCATTCTCGGCTTTGCCAACCTGCTGGCCGACGGGCTCAGCATGGCGGTGAGCAACTTCCAGGGCACCAAGAGCCAGCGCGAGCAGGTAGATAAAGCACGGCGCGAAGAAGAGCGCCAGATCGACCTTCATCCCGAAGGCGAACGTGAAGAGGTCCGTCAGATTTTTGCTGCCAAAGGCTTCGAGGGAACGGTGCTCGATCAGATCATCACCGTTATCACGGGCAATCGTCGGCTGTGGGTTGATACCATGCTCACAGAAGAGTTGGGGCTTCAGATCAACACCCCGAATCCGTGGCGGGCCGCCGGGGCTACGTTTCTGGCGTTTCTGGTCGTCGGTGCCATTCCGCTGATTCCATTTCTGCTGATGTCGTTAACCGCGACCCAGGCCTTTGTCAGCAGTGCGGTGGCGACGGCCGTGGCCTTTGCCAGCGTGGGGCTCGTGAAGGGCTTTGTGCTGGAGCGGTCGCTTTTTAAATCCAGCATGGAGACGTTGTTTACCGGCGGTGCGGCGGCCATTGTGGCGTATCTGGTAGGCGTATGGCTGCGAAGTGCGTTTGGTGCCTAGGACTCACAAGGGGTCGCCCATGATGGTGAAGGCGGCCCAGTAGAAGGGATGACTCAACTCTTTCGTCGCGATGAAGCGTCGCTGCACCTGCGCCAGCGCCACGGCTTTGCCGCGTGGCCCCAGAGAGTCGTAGAAGTCGATCATAAAGGTGCTGCTCACGCGGTCGTGGATGGGCCACAGGCTGGCCATAACCGTCGGCGTTCCGGCAGCCAGAAACGCTTGGTTTAGCCCGATCCACTCATCACCATTGGGTACGTCTGTCACCAGCCCGCCCCCCAGTGCGGTTTCGCAGGCGCTGAGGGTGACGAGGTAGGCATCTAGGCTAAGGCGTCCGATCTCGTCCACACTGAGGACATCGTTGTACAATTCCAGATGCGACCGCCACGGGGCCTGGCTGACAAACCGTCCGTGGGTGGCGAGGTGAAGGATGTCGTACTGCCCGGCAAGTTCTTCGAGGGTGGCCTGGGTGGCTTCGGCACCGACGAACGCGTGGCGGCGGTTCGGCGATTGTTCTTTCAACGCCAGCACCTCCCGGCGTGAGCCCGGCAGCCGCCCGTCAGGGTCGGCAAAGAGCAGAATGGAGCGCCAGCGCCGGGGGTTTTGCTCCCGGGCCAGCTTCAGCGTACTCGCCGACGGCACCATCGATAGCGAATAGTCTTCCACTAAAAAATGCCCCTTCGGGGAGCGGAGGGCGGCAAAGGGAAGGTAGTTGAGCGCCCCTTCAGGGACGATGTGCAAGTGATTGACCCAACCCGGCAGCGCATCAACGACCGGCCGCATCAGGTCCTGGTACAGCCGTGTCGAAACAGCTTCCCAGTCTGACCCCGGAACTCCATCAGCCACACGAAGGTGACCACGAAAGAAGCGAATGGCTTCAGTCAGGTTGTCTGCGGGGCGGAGGTCAAGCTGGATGATCTCGTTGGGAAGGACGATGTAGGCGATCAGGTTTTCCTTGTCATCAAGGATACGCAGGTCATACACCACCATGGCTTCCCGGTGGGCCAGGGTAAAGCGGACGGAGTCTGCCGAGAGTGTTTCGAAGGTATAGATCGGGCGGCTATTGGAGAGCCGCTGGTGTAACTGCTCATAGTGGGTAGCGGTGGCCTCGTACTCTCGCCGCAGTTGGGCTTCGCGCGTAGAGGCGTAGCTCAAAGGGTCGGCCGCCGCTTCTTGAGAGACGGCGCTCAATTCGGTCATCAGCGCCCGGATGCGGCGGTTGAGTTCAATGACTTCATCCACGGGGCGCGCCGCGTCGTGTTTGTGTTCTTGCTGGGTGGTGTAGAGCAGGTCTACCAGGCTGCGGCTGCGGGCGCGTTCGCTGTAGTTAAAGGCCTCCATGGAGCGGCCCTGGGCTTCCAGAAACGCGGCAAAATATTTATAGACCTGCACCTTGTTCTGGATGTAATACGAGCGGTTGGCCGTTTGGGTGATGCTTTCGCGGGTGGCCTCGATATGGCCCACCGAAGCTCGAAACTCGGTTTCTGCTTCTTCGAAGGCAT
Source organism: Rhodothermia bacterium (assembly GCA_030428385.1). Classification (GTDB taxonomy): domain Bacteria; phylum Bacteroidota; class Rhodothermia; order Rhodothermales; family JAAAOL01; genus JAUIDY01. The sequence goes on from JAUIDY010000034.1 coordinate 34,541, forward strand.
GCATCCGCCACAGCGCCAGGGCTTTCCCAAAGGCAACCTGCCACTGTTGGGGCGGGCGTGTCCAGTGGTCTTCAAGAGCTGCGGCATGGTTGAAATGCTGTAAGGCCTGGGCATAGTTCTGGTACTCCAGGGCCACCGTCCCGAGGGCCAATGCAATCTGATAGGCATGGCGGGGATCTTCGGAAACGGTAGGAGCGGCTTCCCGGAGCAAGGCTACGGCTGCGGCCAGATTCCCCTGGTCGATCAAGGTCCAGGCTTTGGCCACCAACACCTCTGACCGAAGTGGTGTGGGAGGCGCCTGGGCCAGCAGGGCCAAGGCGGCATCGAAGTAGTGGAGCGCCTGTTCCGTGTTCTGATATTCTTGGTAGGTGCGCCCCAGCCCGAGATACGCCGTGGCCTGGGAGGAAACGTCGCCGCTGGCTTCGAGGCGCTGAAGCATGGCTTCGAAGTACGTTTGGGCGCGGTTGACATCGCCCAGGGTGAGGGCGGCGCGTCCCAACTGGGCATAGAGTTCGCGGATGCGGGGCTCATTTTTGGTTTGCTGCGCCCGTGCCAGTCCTTGTTCCAGGTGTTCGAGGGCTACTTCAAGGTTGCTCCACTGTTGCTCTACTTCGCCGAGCACCAGGCGTGCGGCTATTTCATGGTCGGCGGTGCGGTAGTGCTGGGCCAGTTCCAGCGTGGCATATCCTGTTTCGCGGGCGGTGTGGTAGCGCCCCATGCGGTATTGCAACTCGGCCAAGGCAGCCATCGCCTGAATATGCACCACCTGATCGGTGGTGGAGTCGGCGGCCTGGATGGCGATTTCGAGGGCCCGTTCGGCATCGCTAAATCGGAACATGCGCCCAAGGGCCAGGCCGCGCAGGGCCGCGATCTCTGGAGAGAGATGGGTTTCCGCTTGATCAAAACATACCGTTGCCGAATCCAGGAGAGCCAGCGTCAGGTCGTATCGGTGCTGGGCGTGTTGGATCCAGGCCAGCCGGTACAGGTTTTGGCCCTCGGTGGCAGCATCGGACAGGGTGCGGCTTTGGGCGAGGGCGTCGCGCAGCCGCTGTTCGCCACGCTGCAGGTCGCCGCGCTGGCGGGCGAGCCCCCAGCCAAGGGTGCTACTCAGGATAAGTTCTTGCTCCAGGTCATGCTGGGCGCGGGCGGCCGCAATGCCTGCGGTAAGGGCGGCGTCGAACAAGGCAGGTTGGCTGGTGACATCATAGAGGGTGCCCAACTCCCGATATGCTTGCGGGTCGTTGGGCAGGCGCTGGGTGACATGTACGAGGAGTTGTTCTGCTTCATCCCATTCCTGGTTCTGCATGGCCACGTAGCCAAGGCCAAAGGCGGCTCCTACGGCAGATGAGTCTTGCTCCAGCCGATATCGCCACCACCCTTTGGTGACCTCGAACCAGCTACTGGAATCGCGGGGCGCATGGTCTACGACCAGCCGGGCGAGGGTGGGGTCGAGGGTGGGGGCATGGGCCAACGTCTGCCAGCGTACCACGGCTTCATCGGAGGTCATGTCATCCAGCAGCAGCGCCAGGGCCGCGTCGCGATAGAGGGCGGCCTGTGGGTCCGTGGGAATGATGTCCGCAAAAAGCTCGTGGCACGCCTGCTTAGCCTGGGTGCTGCGGCAGACACGGGCCAGGCGCAGGAAGAGGCGGTGTAGGTGAGGGTGGGATTGCAAGAGGCGTTCCCCGTCGGCCAAGGCATGGCTGGTACCTTCATTCAACGAGCGAACCCATTTCCAGTAGGCTTCTTGTTCAGGCGGCGTTTCCGGAGGTTGAAACAGCCATCCTGCCCGATGGGCATAAAAGCTTACAGCGGTGGCAAGCAGCAGGCAGAAGCTGAAAAGGGACAACCACGGATGCGAGCGCAACCACATCATCAGGTAGGAGCATGCTGCGCACGGGCGCAGGAGGTCATTCAGGAGGCGTACGATTCCACTACCAATTACGTAAGCGTTTCGGAAAGTAGCAGCCGAAACACAAAAAGGAGGAAGCTGAATGCTTCCCCCTTTACTGTCGTGAAATTAGGGTGTTCAGGTCATGTCCATGAGCCGGGCCACCCGCTCATCGGTAGGTGGGTGTGTGGAGAACAAGGACCGAAGCCCGCGCATCGCACCTGCAAAGGGATTAACAATGAACATATGCGCGGTGCTTGGATTGGCTGCCATTGGCTGGTGTTCGGCTCCATATTGCAGCCGCTGCAAAGCACTGGCGAGGGCGCGGGGTTTGCCACTTATTTTCGCCCCATCGCGATCGGCAGCAAACTCGCGAGATCGTGAGATCGCCATCTGAATAAGCACGGCGGCGACGGGTGCGAGAAATACCATCAGCAGCGTGCCGATAAGGCCACCCCGGTCGCGTCCGCCCCCGAAGAAAAGCCCGAAGCGCGCCAGCAGCGTGATGGCGGAGGCCGTAGCGGCTGCGATGGACGAAGTCAGGATGTCGCGGTTCTGGATGTGGGCCAGTTCGTGGGCGATAACGCCCTCCAACTCGTCCTTGTTCAGCATCCGCACGATGCCGTTGGTGACTGCCACGGCAGCGTGGCTCGGATTGCGACCCGTGGCAAAGGCGTTGGGCTGATCCGACGGTATCACGTAGACACGGGGCATGGGCAAATTGGCGCGTTGCCGCAGGTGGTCTACAGTGTCGTAAAGGTCAGGAGCCTGGGCCCGCACGATTTCTTGTGCCTTGTACATCCGCAGCACAATCTTGTCGCTAAACCAATAACTCCCAAAGTTGAGGGCCAGGGCCACGCCAAAGGCGATGATCATGCCCGAGGGCCCGGCAATGGCGCGTCCGACAAGGGCGAACAACACCAACAAAACCGCCATCAAGGCGGTGGTGCGTACAGCATTCATATCTATATAAACGGTTGATGTCCGGTTTTAGGAAGGGCAGGAGCCCGTATTTTAAACGAGGAGCGTCGAAGACGGTTGCGCAGCAAGGGGTCGTCCTCGTTCCGGAATCAACCAAAGAAATTCGTGACCACCATTACGTCATAGAGCGCATGGGTCCACGCCGCCACGCCAAAGCCGCGAATCAGGAAAACCGCGTTGAGGGCAAGGCCAAAGAGGAAGCGGAAGGTAAAGGAGGAGATGGTGAAATCGTCGCCCAGGGAGCCGAAATAATGAACGGCGCTAAACAGCAGGGCCCCCACCACAGCAGCGATGACGTAGGCCTGCACCGCCTTCGGGAGGATGTGTTTGAGCAACCAGTAGAGCCCGCCTACCAGCAACACCCGAAAGAACAGTTCTTCGTAAATGCCTGCGCCAATCGACAGGGCGAGCTTGGTCCAAATCCCGGCCTCAGCGCGTTGAGGTGCCAGTAGCAAGGCAGGCTCGGTTATCAACGAAGGGGCCATCGCGAAGATGAAACCCACCACGGATGAGATGAGCAAGGCCAACACCACCGCATAGATGGAGCTTTCGACTATGATGGCACCGAGATACTTGGGGCGGATAGGGATGTGGCGGCGGCGTTCGTAATAAAAAATACCGACCCCAATCAGGAAGACCAGCAGGCCCAGAATATGCATCCCTGCAAAACCGAAGTTGCCCAACATACGCTTGAGCCATATTTCGGCGCTGATGCGCACGCCATACGTGTTCCCACTGTTGACGAGCATGATCATCATTTCGTAGATGAACAGCAGCGGCAACGAGGCCAGAAAGCCATACGTGGCCGTGCGCGTCAGGTCATGGTAGCGTCGCCACGGCGCAATGAGTGGGGGGGGCGTGTGGGTATCGGACGTATGTGGAGGAGGTGTGGTCATGGGTCGTCGTGATGGTCATCACGAAGCATCGACCGGAGGAGCAAAACAAAACGATGGTTCTGCCGCATCAGTCGTCATCGTCGTCAAAGCCTAAGCCTTGTGCTTGCAACAAAGCACCTTGTAATTCGGAAAGGTCCTTAAGGTTGCGTTGTTGTTGAGAAATCTGGATGCCTTGCTGGTACGTAGCAATGGCGTCGTCGTTGCGTCCGAGGCGCTCATACAGCTTGCCGAGGTGATAATAGGTGCCCGAATACGAGGGTTCATCGCGCTGCAATGCCTCGAAAAAGGCGACGGCTTTGTCGGGTTCATCGCGCTTTAGATACTCCTGGGCAATGGCAAACCGCGTAAAGGCGTCGGCGGGGTCTTCCTCATAAAATTGTAAAAGCAGGGCGAGGCGGTCCATACAAGAAGTTACTATACGTGGGAATCATTGTTGAATAAACACGCCATCGGCCATTGGCGCAAGTGGTCTGTTTACCACGCATACAGCAGCGAGAGGACATGCCCGTCTCCGGCAAACCCGGACTCAAACGGAAGGAAGGCGTAGTCGAAGCGGAGGGCGTTGTAGGTGAGGCCCGCGCCAAAGGTTAATTCGCGCAGGGCTTCGTTGGTGATGTAGCCTGCCCGCAGCGTCACCAGTTCCAGCACTTCGGCCGCGAGGCCAAAATGAAGCTGGGTGTCGTCATTGGGAAAGACATGGGAGGCTTCGATGGTGAGGGTGGTGCGCAGCACCGAGGCGTCGTCGTCCTCGGCGGTGATGGTGAGGGGAACAAAGGTGGCTCCGCCGCGCACCAGCCGGGGCAGCGGTGTAGGCTCGGCTTCCAGGTCTTCCATCTTGCCCAGGTTTTGCGCCGTAATCCCCACGGTCACGTTGGCAGGCAGGTTGGCCTGGGCCCCGAAGTCGAAGGCATAGCCGGAGGCGTTAAACCCGAAGAGCCGCTGGGCGAGGTATTTGGCGGTGGCTCCCACACGCAGGGCACCAAAGCGACGGCCATAAGCAACCCCGGTACTGAGTTCTTGCACGCTGAAGGTGCCCTCTGCGTCGCCGGGTTGGGAACGCACCTCAAGGTCGCCGCTGTCGGTGGCGTTGACGAAGAAGCCCACCGCACCGTGCGTGCCCCAGCCGAAACGGGTGGTGGCGGCATACGTTCGCGTGTCGGCGATCCACAGGCGGCTGGAGACGCCGATGGAATTCTGGGTGGCGGCGGCGAGTCCAGCAGGATTCCAATAGGTGGCGTAGGCGTCGTTGCTGGCGGCGGTCTGGGCATCGCCCATGGCCATGGCAGCGGCGTTGGTGCCCAGGCGCAGGACGGCAAAACCGGCATCCTGAGCATGGACGGTCCCCAGACTAAGGCTAAGCAAAAGGCCAAAAGCAACGAGGTACTTCATTGGTAAAACCGCCAGAAAATCGAGAAAAGAGCTACAGCAATACCCGCAGCGTGATCAGGTGCATCGTGCCGAGGGCGTAGGGTTCGAGGACGAACGTATACGCGCCGCGCACAACGAGTTCTCCGAGTCCCTGTTCCACCATAAACCCGGCACTCGGACGCAGCCCGCCTGTCACACCCACGCCGTCGAGCCCGGCCCGCACAGCAAAAATGTCCATCGGGCGATACTCGGCCCCGAAACGCAGGCGGTTTTCTTGGAGCGTGAGGTCGTCGGTGAGTTCTACCTGACGCGGCAGGTCGCCGCTGAGCACCACGTCGCGGGTACGCACCTCGCGGCGGCTGGCGCGCGACTCATACTCGGCGGTGAGGCGGGTCTGACCGTTCATCAACTGGTACGCTGCGCCCACGCGGATGCGGCTGGGGAAGTAGTCGGTGGTGGTGCGCCCGTCATCGCCGTAGATGCTGGACGTGTCCCACTCGTACCGCGCCAGCAGGTCGTCGAGTGTAAAGCCGACGCGCAGGTGCTCGGTGACGCGTACGTTAAAGCCCACATCCAGCCCGATGCTGTTGACGGGCGTCAGGCCCTCGAAGTAGTCGGCGCGGAAAAACGTAAAGCCGAGACCGAGCGCTACCCGCTGGCTGGCCTGCACGCCAAACGCGAGAAACAGCGCAAACTCGTCGGTGCTGTAGTCGGCGGTGTGGTAGCCGCTGTTGTCGCGCCCGTCGATGTTGGAGACGCCCGCATGGATGAGCCCGGCGGCTAGTCCGGCGCGGGGTTTCAGGGGCGTGGCAAACTGCAAATACTGCAATTCGCGGTCGAGCGTCATAAAAGCTGCTGACGCCGAGATGTTTTGCTGTGCCATAAACGGAGCCAGCGACGGGTTGTAGTAGGGGCTCGCATCGCCGAACGCGTCGGCCACCAGCGCCCCGCCCATCGCAATGCCGCGCGCGCCAAAGCCCACCCGCGAAAACGCCCCGGCCGACTGCGCATACGCCCCCGGCACCAGCACCAGCGTGAGCAAGAAGAAGATCAGTTGTCTCATGGAATATGCTTTTGGCTGTCGGCTATCCGCTATCAGCCATTGATTTACTTTAATGGTTCGCTCTTTCTTCCTCTCTTTCATGCCCATCATTCCAACACCAGCAGCTTGCCCCAGAACGTGTCGCCGCCGGTCTCGATGGCGTAGAAATAGACGCCGTTCGCGACGCGGGTGCCGTGGTCGTCCATGCCGTCCCATGCTACTTCCCGCGCGCCTGCATTCTGCGGGGCGTCGGTGAGGTCGCGGACGAGGTTAAGGCCAAAGTCGAAGATGCGGATGCGCACGTCTTGTGACCCGTCCAGGTCATAACGAATACGGGCGAGGCGGTCGATGACGGGCGAAAACGGGTTGGGGTAGGCGTAGGCGTCTACCTTGGGCACGGCGCTGCGGTCCACGATGGACGGCGCGTCGTCGGGGTCGAGGGGCACCTCGGCGCGAAAAAGCTGCCACGTATTGCCCTGATCGGTGCTTCGGAGCAGCCCGTCGCTGGTGCCGACCCACAGCGCATCGCGGGTGGTGGCCACGGCGAAGACCTCGGCGTTGGGGCGGACGATGCGGTCGGGCTGGCTGGGGTCGATGAAGTTGCGCACCGTACGCCACGTCGTGCCTTCGTCGTGTGAGATAAACAGCCCCCGCTCGCCTGCCGCGTAAACGGTTTGTCCTTGAAACGCGAAGTCAAACACGCGCTCGCCGATCAGGACTTGGTCGAAGGTCTCGCCGCCGTCGCGGGTGACGGTGACGCCAAAGCGACTGCCGTCGGCGACTTCGGCTTCGGGACCGGCATCCCACGAGGCGAACCAGATGGGATTGCGGCCCGGCAGCGGCTGTTCTTCAATCGAAATGACCCAGCTACCGGTGAGCGAGTTGGGTGTGCCGTCGTACTGCTTGCGTGTCCACGAGGCGCCGCCGTCGGTCGAGCGGTTGATGCCGACGGGCGTCCCAGCCCAAACGGTGCCGTCTTCATCTACCAGCACGCTGAACCCGAGGAAGTTAAATTCGCCCTGCCCGCCCCGGCGCGGAGCGACTTCATAATCATACGTGCCGTCGGGCGAGATGGCGTCGAGGTCGTCGGCGGGGAGCACCACGCGCTGCCACGTCCGCCCGTCATCCACCGAGCGGCGGATGCCGCTGGCCCAACCGGCCATCCACACCACGTCGTTCACGGGGTCGTAGTCGATGTCGAACGGGGGGCTTTGCTCGGGCACGATCACCGGAAGAGCCGGGAGCGTGTTGTTGCCGTACTGCACCGACGTGTCTTCGGCGTTGTCGAGTTGGGGCAGGCGGTAGGTGAAGGTCTGGCCGCCGTCGTGGGAGACGAGGAAGCCGCCTGCGGCCTGAAACGCGCCGTCTTCGGTTTCGCTCGAAAAGCCGAGCCCCACCCAGATATCGTCGCCCTCGATGTCGATGGAAAAGACACGGTTGGACGAACGGCTCAGCGAGTCGGCTTCGGCGGCGTGCCAGGTCATGCCGCCGTCAGGCGTAAGGCTTAGAAACGGCCCAGCCCACAGCGTGTCGCCGTTGGCGTGCAGGTTGGTGACGCCGTTGGAGAGGATGCTGGGGATCGGGACGAGGGCCTGCGCGTCGTCGAGCTTGTGCGCGAGGGGCTGAGCCCACGCTGCGGTGGTGATCATCCCTGCGCAACAGAAAAGGAGGAGGTACTTCATAAATCGGATTGCTCGAAAATCGGCTGTTGCACGGGTCATTCTACCGTGATGTCATAGTCCACAGCCTCGCTGGCGAGGCCGGTTCGGTCGAAGGCCTGGAACGAGAAGGTCTGGGTGCCGGACGTCGCGCCGCCGCTCACGTCGAAGGTGGTGGTGTACTGCCCGTCGCCTGCGGTGGCGTCGCCCTGACTTGTGCCGTCGTCGAACAGGTTAAACGTCTGCCCGTTGGGCACCATCACCTGCACGCGGCTGATGTTGTCGAGGCCGTCGGGATCGGAGACGGTGACGACAAACTGGAGCGTTTCGGTGTCGGGCGTGACCACATCCGGGTCGGCGGTGATGGTTTCGATGACAGGCGGGTTGCCTTCGGCGCTGAAGCGCAGCAGCCCCCGGATCTCGCCGCTTTGCAGGTTGTCATTGTCGATGGCGTAGACCAGCACCGTGTACGCGCCCACCGCGCCTTTGGGAAATGACAGGTCGATGGTGGCGGAATAGACGCCGCCGTTGCGGTTGAGGCGGCCCGTTGCCAGCGGCTCCACCGCACTCAGCGGCGACTGCACGACATAATTGACGATCCGTACGTCGCCATCGGGGTCGTCGGCGGTAACGGAGACCTCGATGCGCCCGGTGATAGTAGTGCCATCGTCAGACCAGCCGTCGGGCAGTTGTTCGGCGTTGACGGCTTGCGGCGAGAAGGAGAAGTCGGCAAGTGTCGGTGCCTGCACGTCGATGCGGGCCGGGCCGGGGGCGGAGTCGCACGCGGAAAACAGCAGCAGGGCGCACAGTACAAGCGCGGACCACGACCAGAAGCGTACGGGAGCAGAAAAGGAAACCAAGAGAACGCTGAAGGAAACCGTTGAAAAAAGGAAGCGGGTACGCAGGCGCACCGCGCAGGTTCGGGGCAGAATGCAGTATCAAACGGCGATTAACAAACAGCGTTAGGTGGAAAGGCGAGGGAAGATAAGCACGTTAGGTTTAGCATGGCAGGCGAAATGGCGTGCCTCCTCGAGAGGTTATACAACGTACAGTGGCTTGATGCTGAAGCAGAGGATAAAAATGAGGATGCTCAGGATACCCAGCCACCGCCGCCCCGGCGTGAGTGGCTCGGTATACAACACGGGCGGATGATCTACGCGAATCAAGAAGACGAGCAGCGTACACCAGATCAGCCAGCCCCAGTAGCCGAGGCTCGCAAGCGGACCGCCCAGCACTTTGCTGAGGACGGCAATCAGCACGACGCCGAGCAAGACGGGCGCGATGAGCCGCTGGTCGCCGTCAAACATGCGGTGCAGGAACGGATACAGCACTACCGCCAGCACAAACCACATCAGGTTGTCAATCAGCAGGGCAGATTCGACACCGAAGAGTCCAGAGAGCATGGCGGGGCCGTCGTGGATCAGGCCGATGGCGCCGGAGGTGAGCAGCAGCAGCGTAAAGCCCCGGGCGATGCGCTGGTGCCATTTTTTCCCGACGAGGGCATAGATGATATGGCCGCCGTCCAACTGGCCCACGGGCAGCAGGTTGAGCGCCGTAAAAAACAAGCCCAGCCATGCGCCAAACAGCACCGGGTAGTGGTACATCTCGTACATCGGCGGGACGTTCGGAAAGAACTGCGCGAGGCCCCAGTATAGCAGCGTATTGCCGACCACGAGCGACTGGCCTTCTAACTCGGGCGGACCGGGGAGCATGGCGCTGGGGAAATCCCCGTATTCTTGAATAAACGCCTTAAGCGCTTCATGCCCGTCCTGCATCATGATGTATTCGGGGCCGGGGAGCGTGGCGAAGGCATAAATTAAAAAGCCAAGGGCCACCACAAACCCGGCCAGCGGACCTGCTGCGCCAATGTCGAACAGCTTACGGAGCGTGGGAATCGGCTCTCGAATGCGGATCACGGCACCGAGCGTCCCGATGCCAATGATCGGGGCAGGAATGTAGTACGGCAGCGAGGTAGAAATGCGGTGGTACCGCGCCGCGAAGTAGTGCCCGAACTCATGCACGGTGAGGAACAAGAGCAGCGTGAAGGCAAACCGCAGCCCGTCGAGGATAAACGGCCAGGTGACAGGAAATTCGCCGAGCATGAACAGCGCCTCGGCCTGCTCGTACAGCAAAAAGCGCCCGGCAAACTGCGCTCCCGAAAACGCGGTGGAAACAAACGTGATGAGGAAAAGGGACAGGTGCAGCCCATACCGATCTTTAACATCGGTGGGAGGTGCATAGTCGGGCGGAACGGTGCCGGGGGCACCATCGCCGGAAACATCAATGCGGGTAACCGGAGGCTCCACGAAACAGCCGGTGGTTGGTGGTTTTGATGCGAGAGGGGCTCAACGCCAGCAGGGAAGAGATGTTCGGGGGTGGCGGCGGCAGTAACGGGACCGTATCATGAAACGATAGCCTGCATCATCCTTGTGGAACCTCTGCATTTGCCATCGTTAACGCGGGCATTTGATACGTGAAACGTAAAACGTGAGGGAGAAAGCGCGGTCGTTTCTAGCCGAGTCGGTCAGTGCCATTTAACGGCACCCTCTTGGTATCTGAGCACCGTTGCCAGTACCAAGTTCACGTTTTACGTTTCACACACCGCGTCTTCGTTCAAAACCGAATTGTCTAAATGGAAAGCATCAGCGTTTTCGACATGCTGAAAATCGGAGTGGGGCCGTCGAGTTCGCACACGCTGGGGCCGTGGCGGGCCGTGCAGCGCTGGCTGCGCGAATTGGCCGAGGCGGTGGATCTGCGTGCTGTAGAACGCGTCGAGATTGCGCTGTATGGTTCGCTGGCGCTGACCGGGCATGGGCACGCCACCGACGTGGCGGTGTGCCTGGCGTTGCTTGGCTATGACCCCGAGACCATTCCGGTAGAGCAGATCCCCACACTAATGGACACGCTGCGCACGGAGCAGCAAATCGTCTTGCCGAGCGGAACAGCGCTGGCCTTCAATCCCGCCACCGACATCGTTTTTCACAAGGACATTCGCCTGCCGTTTCACGCCAACGGTATGACCTGCCGCGCACAGATTGGCGAGACGTGGCAAGAATCCACGTATTTCTCCGTGGGCGGCGGCTTTGTGCTCAAAGAAGGCGAGACGCTGGGCGGCGATCAACGGACGTTGCGGTATGCCTGCCACGTCCCCGCCGATGTCGCCGCGCATTGCACCCGCGAAGGCCTGCGCATCGCGGAGATGGTGGGGGCCAACGAGCAAGCGTGGCGCAGCCCGGAGCAGATCCGCACCGACATGCTGGGCGTGTGGGAGGTGATGAAGCAGTCGATCTACCGAGGCTGTCACCGCGACGGTATGTTGCCCGGCGGACTGAACGTGAAACGGCGGGCGCATGGCCTCAACCTGAAGCTGCTGGGCGAACCTGCCTATGACGACGCTGATGGCTGGATCACGGCGATACGGGCGCGGCGGCACCGGTTCAGCGACGTGCTCAAGTGGGTGAGCTGTTTCGCCCTCGCCGTCAACGAAGAAAACGCCAGCCTCGGGCGTGTGGTGACGGCGCCGACGAACGGGGCCTCGGGCGTCATCCCTGCCGTGCTGATGTATTACATCTGTTTTTCCGAAACGCGCGTCACCGACAATGCCATTGTCGATTTTCTGATGGTGGCGGGAGAGATTGGGTCGCTGTTTAAAAAAGGCGCGACGATCTCGGCGGCGATGGGCGGGTGTCAGGCGGAGATCGGCGTTTCGTCGTCAATGGCGGCGGCGGCGCTCACCGAAGCACTCGGCGGGAGCGTCGATCAGGCGTTGATGGCGGCGGAGATTGCGATGGAGCATCACCTGGGGCTCACCTGTGATCCGGTGCGGGGGCTGGTGCAGATCCCGTGCATCGAACGGAATACGATGGGGGCCATCAAGGCGATTCATGCTGCCGAACTGGCCGTAGAAAGCGACCCGCATGCGGCCAAGGTTACGCTGGATGAAGTGATTCAGACGATGTTTAAGACGGCGCTCGACATGAAGGATGAGTACAAGGAGACTTCGCAGGGGGGGTTGGCGGTGAATATTTCGGTGCGGATTCCGGAGTGTTGAGGGGCGTGTTCATTCCTCGTTTTTGTGTTAAAACCCGTTCCTTTTGAGTGAGACGTTCTTTTCTGTCATCCCGAACACATGTGAGGGATCTCGACGTCTGGAAATAGCTCCTTAACGACTGTCTTGAAAGATGAGGAATCTTGTCGATGCGCGTTTCGAGGCTCTGCCTTGGAATGAGCATGGCTTTCTGGAGAGCACGCCGGTTGCACTTCCTCATTGCCTCGATTAGGCATCGGCCTCTGCCAAAGGATTTGATTGTTCTTTCAGGGACGAAAGAACCAAAGTCCTGCCGCCTCCGAAACGCACGAACCCCGATCCATACGCCACCTATTCCGTACCCAACGGGCACAAAAGCAGCGGTACCACACACGCCCGAGTGATGCCCATTGGCTAAACGCACCGGGGCTCTCTACCCACCGCGCCCACGCCACGGAGGCGGCATCGGTGCTCGGTTCCACCGCAGCGTCAACCGACAAGCGTATGAAAAAACACGAGTGCTAGAATGGGGCACCAGCGTCCCATCCCTGGCCTGTGTGGAGGGACGAAGCCCGCGCGTTTAGCCGGTGGGCGAACAGCACCGCGCTTGTCGGTTGGCGAAGCGCACACCGCCCAGCGGGTACGGATCGTGTGCTGGACGGGCTTCGTGGGATTGGATGGGACAAGGCGTTTGGTCCTTTCCGCTGAGAAAGGACGAAAAACCAACAACTACCGAGGTTGCTCTCAAGCTTCTTAACGAGCACCCCGTGCTACCGAAGCTGCCCCAGTCCCGTCTCAATGCGATCCAACGCCGTTTCCAAGTCACTCATGGCCGCGGCATAAGAGATGCGCACGCCCGCCGGGTCACCGAAGGCATGGCCGGGCACCAGCGCCACGTTGTGCTCTTCGAGGAGGTAGTAGCACAGGTCTTCGCTGTTGGTAATGGCGCGACCGCTGGGGGCCGTGGTGCTGTAGTAGGGCGCAACCTGCGGGAAGAGGTAAAACGCACCTTCCGGCTTCGGACACACCACCCCGTCGATGGCATTGAGGCGGCCCAACACGTAGTCGCGACGGGCGCGGAAGGCGGCCAGCATCTCATCCATCGGCGTCCGGTCGGTTTTGAGCATTTCGAGGGCGGCAACGCCTGCTTTCTGCGTGATGCTGCACGGGGCCGACGTGAACTGGCTCTGGATCTTGGCGCATGCCTTCACGATGGGCAGGTCGGCGGCGAGGTAGCCAAGCCGCCAGCCCGTCATGGCAAAGCCTTTGGAAAAGCCGTTGACGGTGATGACGCGGTCTTCGAGCCCGGCGAACGCGCCCAGCGACACATGCTCGGCGTCGAACACGACGTATTCGTAGATCTCATCGGAGACGATGAAGACGTCTTCATGGCGGCGCAGCACCTCGGCGAGGGCTTCGAGTTCTTCGCGGGGGTAGACGCTGCCGGTCGGGTTGGAGGGTGAGCAGTGCAGGTAGATGCGCGTCTTGTCGGTGATGGCGGCTTCGAGCGCCTCGGGCGTGACGCGGTAGTGGCCCTCGACGGTGGTGGGCAGGGCGACGGGCGTGGCTCCGGCGAGGCGGGTCATCTCGGGGTAGCTCACCCAGTACGGCGCGGGAATCAGCACCTCGTCTCCGGCGTCGGCGAGGGCGTTGATGGCGAGTGCCACCGATTGCTTCGCGCCGTTGGAGCACAGGATCTGGTTGGGCTCGAAGCGGAGGCCGTTGTCGCGTGCCAGCTTTTCGCAGATGGCTTCGCGCAGCGGCAGCATGCCGAGGTTTTCCGTGTAGCCCGTGAAACCGTCGTTGATGGCCTGAATGGCGGCGGCGCGGATGAAGTCGGGCGTCACGAAGTCGGGTTCCCCGGCGCTCAGCGCGATGACCGGGTGGCCTTCCCGGCGCAACTGTTTGGCGCGGGCCGACATGCCAAGCGTGGCGGACGGCTGCATGGAAGCAACGCGGGCATTAAAACGAAGGGCGGCAGCGGCAGGGGCGGTAGACATGGGACGCCAGCGGATGGTTGGGGGTGGAAGGTCTCTTTTAGGTCGCAGGTCGGCAGGTCGTTCTGGTCACAGGTCGGTGTGTGACGTTGCCGAGGTGCAGATACCCGAAAGATAACCCTCTCAGCGCCATCCGAAGCGCGAAGAAACACCAAATTCTATAGGGTGCCTATGTGTTGTTTGTCGATGTTGTCAACAGTTGAAATCCAGAAGTGGTTCGGTGGCCTGAGTGCTAGGCTATGCAAAGAATAGAATTATAAATGGATTACTAGGCTTGAGCTTTGGCTGGTCTTAGTACACTATCGTTTTTGTCGTTTTGGTTGTCATCAGCGGTAATTAATTCTTGAATCAACTCACGAATTGCTCGAAGGCCATACGGATTTATTTCCCTATCAGAATCAAGGTATCCAACTCCTTGAAGATTATGCAAAAGTATGACGGGCAGTTGATGCTGTATTTGACGAAATGCCCAATGAATATTTGAAAGAGATATCCGATGTTTGTTAGTTCCTGAAACATATGGCAGGAGTAGAGGAATGACCTCCCTTCTGAGTAAATAACGAGCCGATGCTACCTGTCTTGCCGAGACATTTTCAGGTGTGGCTTCAAGCTCGGCACGGCTAAGTTGTCTTCGTAGAACTGAGACTTCTTGGCGTGCAGAGTCAAGTTCTTGCTCCTTTTCTTCAAGCCTCTCAAAAAAGTCTTTCTTTTCATTTTCATGCAATTCAGCTCGCTCAGCAAGGCGCGCCAGTAGTTCCTTGCGC
>JAUIDY010000183.1 GCA_030428385.1 Rhodothermia bacterium
CGCTACTAGTAAGCCGGAACGGAGGAAAGAGACCGTACCTCTTCATCTAACACGGAGCGGGCCAGCACATCCCCTACCTTGTCGAGCAGTTGCTGTCGGTCGAGCGGTTTTGCCAGAACGGCGTTGTACCCATCGTTAAGGAACTGCTCATCTCCTCCCGGAAGGGCATGAGGGTTTAGCGCGATAATGGACACAGCATCATAGCCGGGGAGGTCACGAAAGGGCATCAAGGCTTCGGCAGCAGATCCCACCTTGTCGATCTCAATATCAAGGAGCACCACATCGAACGTCGTCTCATCAGCTTTGTCCAGTGCCACATCCAAATCGCTGGCGTCGGTAACCTCAAAATGATCGCCCAATACGTGTGCGATAAGTTTCCGGGTTTCAGAATTGTCGTCCACCACCAGCACTTTACGGCGACCACCCGCTTCCTGACCGTCGACCTGCGGGAAGGCCGCGGGCAACGAAATGGTAAACATGCTCCCTTCACCGGCTTCGGTGTTAACCGAAATAAAACCACCCATGAGATCCAGCAGGCGTTTGGATACACTCAGCCCAATACCGATTCCTTCGCGGCGACGTAGCGGGCCATGGCTTTCTTGGTTGAACTCATCGTACAAGTGCGGGATGAAGTCATTGCGCATGCCCACCCCACTGTCCATAACCCGAACATGCACATGAGAGAGATCTTGATCTACTTCAACCAACACCCCCCCCTCATCGGTAAATTTAATAGAGTTCGAGATCAGGTTTTCCAGCACCCGAAACAAAGAGTTCTGATCCACCCGGACGAGCACTTCGGGGCGTGTGGCACGCATTCGCAGATAGAGCCCTTTTTCTTTGGCTAGCGGAGCCAGCACCCGCCCGACTTCTTTCACCTCCGTAACCAGGTTGCGCACCTGGGGCTTTAGCTCCAGAAACTCGGATTGCAGACGAGAAAGGTCTATCATGGCGCTCAGCGTTGTCATCAATCGCTGCGCCTTTCGATGCACCAACTGGGCAAACTCACTCAGTTCGCCACCGGCTTGTTCTCTCGCATGAGAGGCTTCAAGAATGGACGTGAGGGGGATTTTAAACTCATTGCCGACACTCGACAGGAACGAGTCCTTGATCATGGAAATGCGCTCCGCTTCTTGGAGGGCAGACCCCACTTTTTCCTTATGCTCTTCCAGTTCCGTTCGGTCGATACCGTAACTGACCACCGCGTTTACTTCCCCTTCAGCATCAACGATGGGGTTAAACATGCGGGTGATGTATCGCAGGCTTCCATTGGGTCCCGGCAATACCTCCTCGAACGTCACTATTTTCTGTCCTTCAATCGCTTCCCGGCGATAGGAGCGGCGGCGAAGGGCGATTTCAGGATGAAGGCCCAGATGCTGGCAGTATTCGATATCCGTGTTGCCAATAAGGGCGTCCCGAACCGAAGCGTTCCCCCCCGTACCGACGGGGTTGATATAGAGATACTGCCCGTTCGGCGTCATCACGCCAATCTCCATCGGCACAAAGTCGACGAGGCGTTCGTGAAAGTCGCGAAAGATGCGGGCATCCTCTTTCTGCTGGGTAATATTGTGGAGCGCGGTCAGCAAATAGCGTTGCCCCTTGAGTTCGATTCGCTGGGTAGATGCAGAAAGATCGACTAACCCCTTGCCCTCTTGTACCACGGTTGCTTCGTACCGTACCTGTGGTTGCAGCTTTAATGCTTCCACCAAATCGCTCGGATCAAGCTTTTCTTCCGTATGAATCAAACGTCGCAGGGTGAGCAAGCTGATCTGATCCCGCGAGTATCCAAAAAGCGCACACGCGGCCTCATTGGCATCCACAATTTTCCACTGCGTGTCGGTTAACACCAAGGCTTCGGGGTTCTTCGTGAACAACCGATCCATGCGCTGTAGTTTTATCCGGAAATAATTCCACAAATAAAGCCCGCCCCCCACGGCAATAGCCAGAATCAGAAAGGTCAACGTTGGCCAAAACCAGGAAGCTGATCCGCCCGCCGCCTGCGAACCCTGAAGAAGCAACGGGTGGAAAAGAACCACCGCAATAGGGAGGGTTGGGGATATCATGATGTCAGCACGGGGAATTAGGTGGGAGTCACGCCGTCCAGAAGATGGACAACCCTAATCGCTACTTCTATCGACTGATTTCGCAAAAACTTGAATACCACAACCCTGTTCGGACTCCGGTTGAACAAGAGGAGTTCAACCGGAAGTAGGGATTGTTTTCCGCACCATCCATCGATTCATCAGGATCAGCCCTATCAAGATCACCCCCCATTGGACCAGGCACGTCATAACACTGTAGGGATCCAGTGGATTAAACCAAGTATCGGGTGCATACACCACCGCAGCCTGATACAGCCACCAGACCAGAAGCACAACCGCTTGGAGCGGCACGGCATACGAGATAAGCAGATCCCACCCCCGCGTTGCCCGCCAATCGGATCCTTCAGCTTCCACCACTTCAGCCCGGAAACGGGAGGTTCCATATCGAATGACGGCGAACGCAACAAACGCTCCGGAAATCATTAAGGCAACGCCCCACACAAAGTCCTGATTGCCCAGCACGTTGAGGTTTACAGCCGAAGGGATTCCAAGTGTAAATCCGATGGTGCAAACCGCCACCACGGCCTTGGTACGGGTCAGCCCGGCATCCACGAACACACGCGTGGCTAACTCAATCATTGAAATTAGCGAACTGAACGCAGCAAAGGATAGACCGAGGAAAAACAGGATGGCGAACAGTTTCCCCAAGGGGATTTGTTGAAATAATTGGGGCATCCAGATAAAGGTCAGTCCCGTTGAAGCAGGACCGCTGGTTTTCATGACATCGAGCACTTCGCCCTGCGTCATCTGTGTGCCCAACACAGCGAACACCGTCCCAAAAATGGTAACAGCGGCTATAAGCGAGACCAGATTATTTCCAAATCCCGTGATAATGGCATTCTGAACCACCCCATGGCGTGCCTGCATGTACGCGGCATAGGTCAGAATAAGCCCCCAACCTGCTCCGGTATCCCAGGCGTTTTGGGTCAGGGCCTCCAACCAGATGCGGGGCTGGGCCAACAATTCCCATTGTGGTGTAAATAGAAATCGAATGCCGTCCCCGGCACCAGGTAAGGTGATGGCGCGAACAAGGGCAATAAGCACCACAAGAAGCAACGCCGGGATCAAGACTTTATTCACCCGCTCGATAGACTGTACCCCTTTCCAGATAGCCAACCCGCCTAAGCCCATCGCCAGCGCATGAAATCCGATGGGGCCATATCCCGACTGCAAACTATCCCATACCCCCGTGGCTGCTTCGTGGGTCAAGGGAAGCGGATTCGATACCATTTCAATGAAATAGTACACACACCAACCAGCCACCACGGAGTAATAAAACATAATGGCGGTAGCGACAAACCCAACAAAGGCGCCCATCCAGGCAAATCGTTCACCTGCGATTTTGGCAAACGTGCCAACTACGCCTAAACGGCCCTTGCGTCCCAGTGCATATTCCGCAATGATCAGGGGAATGCTCCAGAGAAACAAAAAGAGGAACCATGCCAGCAAAAAAGCCCCGGCTCCTTCTTCCCCGCCGTTTTGAGCGGCAATTCGAGGAAAACGCCAGATATTGCCCGTCCCTACCGCGATTCCCAAGACACTCAACAGGAGCCCCAGCCGAGACGAAAATCGCGGTGCGGTAGATTCATTCATGGATCGGGGATTTTGCTGGTGAAAAAAAACGGGTCAGGGCAATTCTTCCACACCCTGCGGTGTGAAGGTCAACCGTGCATGGCTCGGTGCATTCGTGATCTCTTCGGGGCGTGCAGGACGGAAAAGGTCGAAATAACGGAACGCCACGTATTCTCCAAGGTGTGCATCATAAAGGGGGCTCAGCGGATTTCCACTTTGCCCCCCAGGATACACGCCATATCCTCGGGCCTGTTCGTCCGAAAAATCTACCACCATCCGCCAGCTTGCACTATGTGTCACTGTCCTCCCTGAAGCTGGCGAGAGTGTAGACTGAAATCCCGGGTACGCAAAGGGCCCCCGCCACAACGGTCGAAGCGCCGCCGACTGGGTTAAATGTCGAAATACAACCTGGTGATGGTCACCCCATGTCCAGTTGTCAGCCTCCGAGCCATGTCGGTCTGTGAGGGTATCGGCGGCGGCTTCCAATGAAAGTCGTAACAGGGCTTCGGCATTTTCCGTCTCTGCCGTCGATTGCACATCGTGCCAGGAAGCATTTGGAGTATCATGCAGCAACCGCCATAGTTGAGGTTCACCTGGGCGCATCGTGTTTCTAAAAATGGGCTCATCCCAGGCAAGGCGATTCAATGCGTCCAGCCAAATATCGAAGATCAGCGGCTCTGGTCGATCCACAGCAGATTCACCCGACCAGCCTTGCAAGAGCGACCGGACCTCTTCTCCCTGCTCAGAAAGCCCTGTCAAGGAATCCAGCAGTGGCACGAAGAGATCTCGCTGCACGGCATGGACATCGGCCTGGTATCGTTTGAGGTCTTCGACGGAATGATGGGGGCGAGCACGAAGCAAGGAGTCTGCACGGATGGATCGATAAACACTTCGCCAGTCGTGCCCCAGATAATACGGATAGGTTGAATCAGCAGGAGGCTGGTTGGTGGAGGTGAGAAATGACTGGACTGGATTCACTGCATGCGGCAGCGCCTCGAACGGAATACGTCCCACCCATTCCCCCTTCTCGCTGCTGCCATCCAGCAATCCAATGCCGTGCCCTTGCCGACGAAGAGGCATATAACCGGTGGATCGAATGGCAATGGTGCCGGCATGATCGGCGTACAAAATATTTTGCATCGGGGTCTCCCAGTCCCGCAAGGCATCTTCAAAGGCCGCATACGAGGTGGCATGATTCATCCCCCACACGGCCTGTAAAACCCGATTGGGCTTATGCGCAGTCCATTGCATTGCGGTCGCATTTCCATCTTCATCAAACGTAACCGGACCCCAATGGCTGAAAAATCTAGATTCGTAAACATGCTCCCCGCCTTTTACAAAAATGGTGTCGGGTTCGATCTCAAACGCACGGACTTCTCCTTCATATAAATAGCCTTGTTGGTCTTCGGTCAGTTGTAAGCTATACCGATCCAGCACATCCCCCCCTGTGTTGGTAAATGCCCACCCCAGGGAATCATTAAACGCCTCCACCAGCAAGGGGGCACAAGGAAACGTGACGCCATAGTTGTTCATGGTCGGGGTCACCAAATGCGCTTCGTACCAGATAGAGGGAAGTGTCAGAGATAGGTGCATGTCCCCCGCAAGAATCGGTGCGCCTGTGGTTGAACGCTCCCCCGAAACAGCCCAGTTGTTCGACCCCTTGCCTTCGATAAACCCTTCAGCCAACGGGAAATCGTGTGGCACGGACGAATAGGGTTGACCCATGTATGCATCAGCGAAGGTCCAGGGCGCTGCTTGCGGAGCAAGAGCCTGTCCAGGTTCAGGAACAATGGGCACGGCGAAGGGCGAAAAGCGGGGAAATAACCGTTCGAATTCTTCGGGCGGGAGTTCATCCCGAAGCCGCGTGTAGGCCGCATCTGACCGCCGATATGCGAGGTCGAACGTCATGTACTGGAGCAGGCGGATGGAGTTGAGCGGGGTAAAAGGCTCAGGCTCGTAGCCCAACAGTCGAAACTCGAGTGGCAAATCAGCAGGGGCAAGGGTTGAGAGGTAGGCGTTCACTCCCCGTGCATAGGCCTCAATCATTTGCCACTCCAAGCCTCCCTCAGCACGGATGCGGGCATAGTTTTTCTGCGCCCCCCATTCCAGGCCCAATTCCCGTAAAAAACGATCCGTCTCAATGGTTACTGGTCCAAAAACTTCAGAGAGACGCCCGGCAGCAGCACGCGGAATAAACGTAACCTGAAAAAGCCGATCCTGTGCCACCACGTACCCCAGCGCTGCAATCGCATCAAAGTCATTCGAGGCGTAGATATGGGGTACCCCTCGTTCATCGCGCACCACTTCCACCACATCCTGAAGACCAGGGATAGCTGCCATCACGTCATTCCCGTGTAGTGCCTGTCGTCCAGAACGCCAAATGCCATCCATAGGATCGAGGATTTCCCCAAGTGGGGGCAGCGTGTCTGTACGCGAGTGCAGCCCCACCAGCACCAACACACTGGCCACGCTCCAAAAAATAAGCGCGAGGATTGACCGTATACGATTGTTCATAGATCTGTCGAAAGCCGTACGTTTTCAACACCATGAGCCTTCAACTCGGAAGAGGGTACGACGGGAATGCCGGGTTCCATGGTGAAATCAACCTCATGCACCGGAGGTTCGATGAGGTCAGGAATAGACAATGTGCGAATTATTTCATCGGTCGCATTTGCATAATCGCGGGCACCGCGTGAATGCGGGGCATGCTCAAAAACGGTGGTTCCGTCTGAATGGGTGGTCGAAAGTGAAGCGCTGGTCCGAATGACATTTTTTAAGACCTGGCCCCCGTATTTTCTGCGAAAATACTGGCGGTACCGGTGGTGGTTGCGGATACGAGCGTCCACCTGCGTAAACAAGAAAAACGGCGTTTCCAGACCCGGATTCAGCCTTTTCTGTACCATCGTGGCCGTCTGAAAGGTTTGCTCCGCTCCGATCACGGGTTGATATTCTGGTGTCACGGGAATGATGGCATGACGACTTGCCACCAAAGCATTTAGACTAAATACCGTCACGGCGGCAGCTGTATCGAAGAGAACCACTTCGTATTCCGCTTCAAGAGACGGCAAGGCTTCCCGCGACCACAAGACATCGGTGGGGCGATTCAGCTTGCGCATGGCTCGGGTAAGCCCCGTGGAAGACGGCAAGAGATCAAATCCAGGCAGCGTTTCCCGGGGTACTTCCGCGAGGGGGGTGTCTGGGCTAAAAAGCATCAGGCTGGACGCCTGCTCCGCTGGTTCACCAAGCCCCACAGCCCGCGTCAAAAACCCTTGTGGATCCAGGTCGATCACTAGCACGCGGTAGCCGAGCAAGCGAAGCGCCGCGGCCACATGGATCGTCGTCGTCGTTTTTCCCGTACCCCCTTTATGATTGCAGATGGTGAGAATGGTCATGGACGCTTGGTATTTGTGAAGTCATGCGCAAATTAGGATCAAGTCCGGGTGGTGTCAAATGAAACACTTTGAGTTCCGTAACTTTGCGCCCGCACATTATTTAACGCCTCCTTCCCTAGATGCAGCTCTCCGTTCCTCTGATTCTGGCCTCGCAGTCTCCGCGACGAAAAAAATTGCTTGAGCAACTCGGGCTTTCTTTTCAGGTCATCGTCCGTTCCACCGACGAGCGGATACCTCCGGGTGTCGAACCTGCAGAAATTGTTCAGACGCTGGCTATCCAAAAAGCGAACCCCATTGCCGCTCAGTATCCGGAGTCTCTTACCCTCGCTGCAGACACCATTGTGTTACTTCATGGCCGCATCCTGGGAAAACCACAATCCACCGACGATGCCCATGCCATGCTTAGGTCCCTGAGCGGAGAGACGCACACGGTGTTTACGGGACTCGCCTTGCAACACCCTACCTCGAATCGCTTGTTTTCTGCTGTCGAATCCACAGACGTTACGTTCGCATCCTTGTCGGATGCTGAAATTCAATCCTATGTAGCTA